>CAZJPS010000022.1:0-16140 GCA_964548055.1 uncultured Candidatus Peribacteria bacterium | reverse complement strand
AATTTCTGCTATACTATCTGGATTTCTCAATTTCAAACACTCACACACAAAACCCATGACTCTCGACGCCTGCATTGCCCACGCAATCCACAGTGACCTCGATATTGTAGAGGCACTCCCAGAAGTACACGACATTCCCGTGGATGATTTGGAAATGTTTGTAGAAAGATATGTGCTGAACGTACAGGAATCCATGTATAACACTATTAAAGAGAGAGGTGATAAGTACCTTCGCTCTAAAGACGCTGCAGGCCTCTGTGCTGTTTGCCTAGATGCAGGCGTAAGCCTCCCTCCACGCATGCTTCTCAAGATGTGCCAAACTATCTTGAACCTCGCTCAATTAGACGCAAAGTTCATCCTAGACACAGAAGAGGGAAAGAGCCTCTATTATGTAAAAATGGAACTGACCCTGGCGTAAGGAAAGGGGACAAAGGTGATAAAGGTTATAAAGGGGACAAAGGTACGGAGTCTTTTTTGTACAAAAAAGACAGTAATCAAAAACCTGATCCGAGCCCCATCCCGCCTGCCCACCGTAGCTCCGCAGAGCGAAGGCGGGAGCCCGAGCCCGAAACTAACGCTTGGAGAACTGTGGTGCGCGGCGAGCTCTCTTGAGTCCTGGCTTTTTGCGTTCCTTAATGCGGGAATCGCGGCGGAGGAAACCTGCGCGCTTGAGTTCGGTGCGGAATTCTGGGTTTACAACGAGGAGCACGCGGCTGATAGCGTGGCGCATAGCGTCTGATTGGGACATCTTGCCACCACCCACAATGCGCACTTCGATATCTACCAAAGCCTTCTGCTCTGTAAGAGCAAGAGGAGCCAAGGCGTTCTCTACAGCATATCCATTGAAGTACTCTTTTAATTTGAGTCCGTTCACCGTCACTTCGCCAGAACCTTCCTGAAATAACTTCACACGTGCGATAGACGTTTTGCGTTTGCCGATGGCACTGAGGTATTGGCGAGTGGAAGTCATACGAAAATTAGACAGTGAAAGTAAGAGGTGTGGGCTTCTGAGCGGCGTACGTGTGTTCGCTACCCTGGAAGATATGAAGCTGCTTCAGCATGCGTGGACGCAAACGTGTGGCCTTCAACATGCCTTTCACAGCTAGTTCCAAAACGCGATCAGGATGCTTTTCCATCATTTCTTGCAAAGTGATTTGTCTCCAGTGACCCAAATATCCGGAGTGACGGAAATAGGTTTTAAGGAGGAGCTTGCGTGCAGGAATCGCCATCTTTTCAATATTCACAACCACGACGTGATCTGTGCACAGCTGATGTGGAGAGAAGGTAGGACGGTGCTTACCACGGAGCACATGCGCAATATTTGCAGCAATGCGGCCGATAGTCTTGCCTTCTGCATCCACCATATACCATGTGCCGATAGGTTGCTTGATAGTAGAAGTTTTCATGACTGGGAGGATTCGGAGGTATCAGATGATTTTTCTGCGGTCTTTTTAGAAGTTGGGCTCTTCGTCTTCTTTGCAGTTGCAGGCTTCTTTGGCTTCTTTTCTTCCATAACCGGAGCTGCAGCTGCCACATCCCGATCTAGAAGTTCGAGTGTAACCAACTCGGCACCATCCCCTTTGCGAGCACCCAACGCCACTATACGTGTAAATCCAGAGCTGCGCGTAGCGTAGCGAGGCTTTAGTACCTCCATCACTTTGCGAGAAGCATTCTTATGCGTGACGTACTGATTTACATAACGAATAGCAATTTGAGGCGAACGCGTGCGTGCGACCGTAATCAGCTTCTCCACAAGTGGACGCACCACTTCTGCGCGTTTCTTTGTGGTACGCAATGTTTCGTACAGAAGCAGAGACGTTGCAAGGTTACGCTGTAGTGACCTGCTGTGAGCAGGTTTCTGACGGAGCCGAAGGCGGGAATGACGGTGACGCATTTTTTACGAGGAGCGATAGAGTAAACTAAAAACCACAAACTCAAAACCAAAAACAGATCAACCTTCCATATTTTCATCTGAAAGCTTCAAGCCACGATCTCCAAGGGTCTTTTTTACCTCATCGAGAGCTTTAGCACCAAAACCACGGAAGTTGCTGAGGGTAGCCTCTGTGCACTTTGTAAGCTGCTCAATACTTCCCACGCCAGCGTTAATAAGGGCATTGAGAGTGCGTGGAGAGAAATTAAGGATTTCAATCGGCGTGTAACTCTCTTTCACAGGAGTGTGCGAAGGATCATCGGTATGCTGAGCTGCAGCGCGAGAGAAATCGGCAACGAAATCAGGCTCTACAACTTTCTTTTCCGATGCAAAGTATCCGAAGTAGCTTTGTAAGAGCTGGGATGCAAACTGAACAGCCTCTTCAGCAGTGAGAGAGCCGTTTGTCTGCACATCAAGCGTCAGTTTTTCCAAATCTGTGCGCTGTCCTACACGGGCAGCCTCTACATCGAACTTCACTTTCAAAACAGGAGTGAAGATGGAATCGATGTACACCAAACCTGGCTCATTCTGCTTCTTATTGCGATCAGAAGCTGGTACGTATCCAACACCTTTCTCTACATTGATCTGCATCTCAACAGATGCGCCTTTTTCAAGCGTCATGAGCACGAGATCTGGATTAAGTACCTCCAAATCGGAATTCGCTTTCAAATCTTTTGCGGTCACGGTTGCAGGACCTTTGGCTTCGAGTACGAGAACCTCTGGATCCTTGCTGTGCTTTTTAATGCGCAGCAACTTAAGATTAAGAGCAATATCCATAACCGACTCGCGTACACCCTTCATAGTAGTGTACTCATGCTGCACGCCCCCCATGCGGAGAGACGTAACAGCAGCGCCAGGTAGGCTACTGAGGAGTACGCGGCGAAGCGCGTTACCAAGTGTCATGGCATACCCTGGTGGCAGCGGAGCGATAGTGAAAATCGCGTGGGTATCGTCGCCCTTCTTTACAGGGGTAGCTGTAAAGGTTGGGAGACCGATTTCTTCCTGGATGATGTGCATAAAGGAAGGAGAAGGGGATCAGGAATTGAAACCTGAGGGAAACGCAGGGATGCTGCGAAGAAAAAAATTAGTTACGTGAATAGAACTCAATAACTTGACGCATTTCCACAGCTTTTTCTGCATCATCTGGGGATGGCAAAGCAGTCACTTCAATCTTCATATCTTTTGCATCCACTTTCATCCAGTTTGGCGGCATGTACTTTTCATGCGCAGCAAGAATTGCTGGAAACAATGGAGAAGTACGAAGTTTAGGACGCACGGTAATCACCATACCCGGCTTCACTTGAAATGATGGAACCGTAACGCGTACGCCATCTACCAAGAAGACTCCATGACCCACTAACTGCCGAGATTGCAAACGCGTGAGAGACAACCCTGCGCGATACACTGCATTATCAAGCCTGCGCTCCAAAAGCTGTTTTAACATGTTGCCTGTCTGACCAGGTGTTTGAGCTGCAATACTGTACATGCGGCGGAACTGGCTTTCAGAAAGGCCATACATATCTCTCGCCTTCTGCTTCTCTTTTAACTGCTGAGAGAACTCAGATGGCTTTCCCATAGGACGATCCTTTGGCGATTTACCTGGACCGTATGGCTTGCGCTGCAAGATTTTGTCGTACTTATCAGACCCGTACAGGTTCATACCCTGGCGGCGACAACGACGAGCTTTGGGACCGTTATACTTCATAGGAGAGAAATAGTGAGCGAGAGAAAACTACACGCGTCTGCGTCCAGCTGGACGGCAACCGCCGTGAGCGATGGGAGTAGTATCAATAATGGCATCCAAATTCAGACCTGCAGCCTGCAAACCACGAAGGGCTTGCTCACGTCCTGGGCCAAGTCCTTTCACTTCCACCGTCACAGACTCAATGCCATATGGCTTAACCTTAAGAGAGGCATTTTCCGCTGCTACTTTTGCAGCATATGGAGTAGACTTTCTCGTTCCCTTAAATCCTGAAGAACCACTGCTGCTCCAGCCGAGAACATTTCCATCAAAATCCGTGAAAGTGACAATGGTGTTGTTCTCGGACGCGTGTATACATACACGTGCCTTCGGCAATGAACGCTTTATTTTCTTCTTACGAGGGCCAGGGGCTGCTTTTGTATCTGCAGTCGCCTCGCCTCCTTCTAGGAGATCAAGTGCGCTCGGTGCCTTTGCTGTCTGAGAGTCGGCCATGGAGGTTAGAGAGAGAATGAGAAGTGTGAAGCTATAGGAAGGGAGAGAAGTGAACGGAAGCCAGTAGGTAGAGATCCATACTGGTCACTACATGCTGACAACAACTATGTCTTAGTAAGAACTGTGCGACCAGATGTGCCTGTCTTCTTCTTACCACGCTTTGTGCGTGCATTACGGCGCGACGTTTGCCCACGAACGGGAAGTTTGCGGCGATGTCTGTATCCCCTCCACGTACCAATATCCTGTAAACGCTTAATATCCATTGAAATTTTGCGTGCTAACTCCCCTTCTGTTAATTCTTTCTCCACAGCTGCGCGGATTTTTGCTTGATCACTTTCAGAAAGATCGTCTGTATGCGTATCCAAATTAATATTCGATTCAGTCAGAATGCGAGTGGCAAGCGGACGACCAATACCCTTGATTGCCGTAAGAGCAATTTGAATGCGTTTCTTGCCAGGGAGGACGATACCGGAGATACGGAGCATAAAAGGGAGAAAAAATCAGAATTATCCTTGGCGCTGCTTGTGCTTAGGGTTCTTACTACACACAATGCGGCGAATCATTTTACCTTTGCCATTGCGACGGAGCACGAGACGACAATCGTTGCAGATCGCTTTGCAGGATGGACGAACTTTCATGGGAATTTACGTAGTAGAACTAGGAGTAGAAGACAAAGGGGTAGAGCCAGCTGAAGTGGAAGGAAAACGATATACGATGCGACCCTTATTCAGATCATACGGGGTCATTTCCACTTTCACCCTGTCTCCGGGCAGGATGCGTACGCGGTTCACGCGCATGCGGCCTGCAAGGTGGCAAAGCAGCTCATGGTCTTTGGCCTGTTCGCTCACGATACGCACACGGAACGTGGCATTCGGAAAGCATTCTTCAACCATGCCGACAAGTTCTATAACATCCTTCGACACAGCGAATTAATAGGTCAAGAGCCGAACGATCCTACAGAGGGATTTAGAGCACAGCAAGCAGCCAGATAGAAGAATCTTGAGTATTTGGTTAAATTGACTTGCATTATTATGATAATATGTTGATATAAACAATCAAGCCATAAACTTCACATTTTCTCTACGATCGAAAGCTAGTGTTTTTCCCAAATAGGTTCTCTATTGAAATTTTCTCGCTTTGCTATGCAATAATCTCATGTCCATCCGGCGTAACGAGCACCGTGTGTTCAAAATGTCCCGAGAGCGATCTGTCTCCAGTGGAAATAGTCCAACCGTCAGATTCTTCTTTTATCTGTGGCCTTCCCATTGATGTAATAGGCTCTATTGCTATGAGCGTGTATTTAGGCAGGGCAGGACCCGTCCCCTTTTTTCCACTGTTTGGAATATCAGGAAATTGATGAAGGGTATCGCCAAGACCATGTCCGGTAAGACCATTCACACATGAATATCCTCTCTCCTCTACATACTGCTGAATCGTTGCAGAAATATCTCCAATGCGAATGCCTGGTGCCACGATGGCGCATGCGGCTTCCAGTGCATCACTCGTTGAACGCAAAAATGCGTCCACTTCTTTGGAAATAGTTCCAACTCCCACTGTAATGCACGCGTCTGTATACAATTCGCCGTAAATAACTCCTCCATCAAGTGAAACGATATCACCTTCCTGCAAAACTCTTGCTCCCGGAATTCCATGTACACACTCTTCATTCACTGAAGTACACAGCGTTGCTGGAAATCCGTGATACCCCTTAAATGCAGGACGAGCTCCTGCATGTGAACGAATATATTCTTCGGCTATTGCATCCAACTCCAGTGTCGTGATTCCCGGCTTCACATGCTCTGCCGTATGAACCAAACACTGACGCAAAATCTGGCCCCCTTTACGGAGAAGAGCTATTTGATCTTGGGTGAAAATTTGAAAACTGGACATGAAAGAGTTTGCCTAATAGAAAAGAAAATCTCGAGGAAAGAATATCAGATTCTGCAAAGAAGAGAACAATGAAAAATACCGTAATGGGACACTTATTTAACATAAGGAAAAAACTACTGCATCTCTCTATTCTAGAATCCTATTACTGTACGCATTTCCTCATACACCTCATCCACATTCTTTGTTCCATCCACTTCTTTCACAAGTCCTCTTTTTTTATAGCTTTCTAGTACGGGCATTGTTTTTTCAAAGAAGGTATCCATGCGTCGTTTTATAATTTCCTCGTTAGAATCATCTGCTCTCCCTTCGGCTTTGGCACGACCAAAAATGCGCTGCATCCCCTCCTCCCGACTGAGGAGCATATGAATACACACAAATGTACGGCCCGTCTCCTGCATGATGGCATCAAAATCTTTCTGTTGGTTTGCATCGCGAGGAATTCCGTCAAACAAAATTTTCTGATCCTTAGGTCTCTTTGCAATTGCCTCCTTCACCACTTCCATAATAATTTCATGTGGAACCAGTTTTCCATTATCAATAAAGGACTTTACCGTCTTACCAAGCTCCGAACCTGATGCTGCAATTTTTCGAAGCTCTCCTCCTGCTTCAAAAATGTCATACCCAAATTCAGCAGCAAGCTTTTTAGCTTGTGTGCCTTTACCAGAGCCCTGAATTCCGAAGAGAACGAGATCCATGGAAGAGAGCATACCAAAGGGTTTGGGTTAGGGTTAGGGTTAATATGCAAAAATTTATGACGTAGGATTTTCTTCACTCCTAACCCTAGCCCTATTTCCTAACCCTAAACCAACTTCTCATAATCATGCTCCAACATTTGAGCATTGATCTGACGGATAAGCTCCATCACTACACCGACAATGATAATAAGACCTGAACCAGAAATAAGGAGATCTGTGGAGCCAAGAGATGTAAACTTTGTAAAGAACAAAGGAATCATTGCAACAACACCAAGGAAGATACCTCCCCATAAGTTAAGACGATTACTTGTTTTCTCAAGAAGTTTGGCTGTTTGTGCACCTGGGCGAACACCCGGAATGAATCCGCCTCTCTTCTGAATTGTTTCAGCTACTTCCTGTGGCTTGAAAGTGACAGACACATAAAAATATGTGAAAGCAATTACCAACAAGAAATATGCAACCATGTAGATGACACTCGGACTCTGTGAATTGAGATAGGTATTAATAAACTGCACGACCGGCGCAAAGCGCGGAGCGGTTTGTAAGAACTGAGCAATAATAGAAGGGAATGTTATGAGGGACACAGCAAAAATAATGGGAATCATACCCGCCTGATTGAGACGAATGGGAATATTCCCCTGCACCCCGCGGCCTGCACCCTGGTTTGCATATGTAATAGGCAATAACCGATGAGCATCTGTGAAGAGCACGACAGCAACAAGCAGCGCAAGCGACACCACTGCAAACAAATAAAATGCAGCTGCCTTATCATCACCTGCAAGCAGTAATCCACCAAAACGAGTGGGAATACGAGCCACAATACCCACAAAAATAATCATTGATACTCCGTTTCCAATTCCCTTTTCTGTAATCAATTCTCCCAACCACATCAAGAATAGTGAACCCGCCGTGACGAGTACCATGGAAATAAGGACTGCAGGAAAACTGATATCCACCAAACTCGCATTGCCGCGTCCAAGTAGTAAAAGAAATCCGTAGCTTTGCAAAAAACCAAGAGGGAATGCGAGCCAGCGCGTATAACGGTTCAAATCCTGTTGGCCTTGTGCACCCTCCTTACTGAGTGCTTCAAGTTTTGGGAAAATAACAGTGCAAAGCTGAATGATAATAGATGCATTGATATAAGGAGAAAGACCCAAAAGCACAACAGAGAAGTTGTCGAGTCCTCCACCCGTAAGAGCCGCAAATACTCCCAGTGCTCCACCGGCAGCTCCCTGAGAATCTAAGTACTGCTTGAGTGCAAACGCATCAGCACCCGGAACAGGAATATGTGCCACAATGCGATACACAAGTAGTAAGCCGATCGTGATAAGAATCCGCTTGCGCAGATCCTTTGAGCGCCAAATCTGATGAAGATATTGGAACATACGCAGGAACTTAGTCCTGTAGGAAAGTGACAGTACCTCCTGCCTTCTTTACTGCTTCCAGCGCGCTCTTAGACGCAGCGTGAACAGTGATTGTAAATTTCTTTGTAAGCTTACCAGTGCCAAGCAACTTCACGCGGCCTTTGCCACGCACTAAATGACGAGCGCGCAAATCAGCCACACCGTAACTACCTGCGTCTAGCTTCTCTTCCATGGAGCCAATATTTACAGGTTCAAAATTCTCTCTGCGAGGACGAACGAATCCACCCATTTTTGGCTGGCGCATAAGAAGAGGAACCTGACCTCCTTCAAAGCCAAATTTTTGTCCTTTTCCAGTACGTGCATGCTGACCCTTGGTACCTCGGCCTGCCGTAGTACCTCCACCTGCAGAGTTACCGCGACCTAAGCGGCGAATTTTCCTGCGGGAACCTTTGGCTGGCTTAATCGTGTGAAGCATGGGAAGAACTGGGCAAGAACAATGAAAGAGTGTAAACCACATGCGATAGCGCTGTATGTGGTCGGGAAGCGCATAGTAGAAGCAAAAAGAGGGTTCGTAAAGGTTTTTTAGGCACAAAACGAATACATCTCCAAGAAAATACAGCTGGAGCAGAAGAAAGAGAAACTGTGTTTTAATTGCGTTATGAAAGCTAAAAACGTGTTTTAGTGATTCTTCATGTAAAGGAAGCCATAGTCCGACCAAACTCCACCGCCGCATCTGGACCATTCGCCGTTATCACTCTCCCATCAACGGTAACAGGATCACCCGTATAGATAGCTCCATATTCTTCTAAAAACTTCCCCTGCTTTCCATCGCTATTCGAAACTGTTGCTTTTTTGCCTTGTAAGATTCCCGCTACCGCCAAAATTTTTGGGGCGATACAAATAGCACCTACTATTTTCCCTGCTTCGTACGCTTTTTGTGCGAGACCTGTCACATCTTTACTTTTCCATAACTCGACTGCACCTGGACCTCCAATAAAAATAATCTGATCGAACGCATGTACATCAACATCTTGTACCGACATATCCGCCTGTTCCGTTCCATCATATTTCCCTCTGCATTCTCCTTTTTCTAAGCTGCATAAAGTAACTTTAAAACCCGCTTCCAAAAGACCATCGCGCGTCCCCTTTAATTCTATATCTTGATAGCCTTGTTGTGCGATGAAGAGGAGAGCCGTATTCACGTATCTATTATAGGCCTTACATTCATTTCAGGCACTATCAGAGGAGCGTGTCCGGTATAAATGACTTTCTTTTTTGCGTCTACGCCATCTATACGAACAGTGAGGCTGACAACTCCATCACCTAAGGGAATCCCAAGCAGCTCCGCGCATCTCCATTTCACCCCAAACATAGCTGCTGTAATACGTTGACGAGCGTCAAAAGCAATTTTGAGCGATTCACGTACAATATCTTTTTGTACATCTTCGTTTATTGCGGCATATCTTCGCTGGTTTACTCCATTTTCAAACATAACAGAAACAAAGAGATGTAGAAGTGAAACTCTCAGCTCAACTACTCCATCTTTCCCTTCCTATGGATATCGCGCTGCTTCTCAGCTTCTTTGCGAGATACCTGTTTTAATTCCATAGAGGATGGATCCACTGCTTCTTCACCTCCTTCTGCAGGTGCAGCCTTTACTTCTACATCCTGCTCAGATGCTGGCACTGGCTTTAGTTTTGCAAGAGCGCGCATGGTGGCTTGAGCATTCACAAGTTTGTTGCGGGAGCCGAAACGCTTGCTGAGACAATCTTTCACGCCAGCGTGATCAAGGATCACGCGGAGTGCTCCACCGGCGATGATTCCTGTTCCCTGGTGAGCAGGCATAATACGGATGCGAGCAGCCTTAAATTTCTGTTCCACTTGGTGAGGGATAGTTCCTTTGCGCAATGGCACAATAATCATCTGACGCTTTGCTGATGATACAGCCTTCTTTACCGCGGCTTGTACTTCAGTTGCCTTACCAGTCCCAAGGCCCACTTTTCCCTTGCGATTACCTACAACCACAATCGCACGAAAACGCATGCGACGACCTCCTTTCACCACACGCGTCACACGATCGATACTCAGCGTTGCTTCTGCAAATTCGCTGGGCTCGCGCTGACGGCGATCGTTGCGCTTGCGATCGGGCCGGGAAGTTTTGGCGTTCATAGGAGGAATAGGATTGTAGAAAGAAGGAAAATCAGAATTGAAGTCCGCCTGCGCGGGCTGCATCGGCTAATTCTTGTATGCGTCCATGATATTTATAACCACCGCGATCGAATACGACCGCAGTTATCTTTGCATCTTTTGCTTTTTTCGCAATCAGTTCACCCAGTTTCTTAGCCCCCTCTTTTGTGAGCCCTGTCTTTACTTCCACAGTACTTGCAGATGCAAGTGTGCGGCTCGCACTATCATCAATAATCTGTACGGTCATGCGCTTGAGTGAGCGGAAAACGGAAAGACGAGGACGAGCAGATGTCCCGCGAACCTTAGCACGAATTCTGCGTTTGCGAGCGAGCCGAAGATTGGTCTTAGAAGGAGACATTAGAGAGAAAAGAGGACAGATTATGCAGACTTAGCAGTAGCAGCCTTTCCAGCTTTGCGGCGGACGTGCTCACCCATGTAACGCACACCTTTTCCTTTATACGGCTCTGGTGGACGAAGTTCACGAATCTGAGCAGCCACTTGGCCCACAAGCTGTTTATCAATACCACGAATAGCAATTATATTCTTATTTTTCTCGTCCGGCACGATCTCAATTCCCGCAGGGATAGCAAAATTAATAGGATGAGAGTGACCCAAGTTCAGAGCAAGTGTCTTACCCTTTACCTGAGCCTTATAACCTACCCCAATGATTTCAAGCTTCTTTTCAAACCCTGTCCCAACACCTGTAACCATGCTCGCAAGTAATTGACGCGTAAGTCCATGACGTGCACGTCCATTGTCTGTGTCCTGCAATCTCTTCACAAGAATCTGTGCATTATCCACACTCACAGTCACTTCAGGAAGTAACGTAAGTTTCATTTCTCCTTTTGGGCCTTTTACATGCACCACTCCTGACTTTACTTCCAGAGTAATTCCCGAGGGGAGAGCCAATGGTTTTGCTCCAATGCGCGACATAGTTATGAAACGGTACAAAGAACTTCTCCACCCATCTTGCGCTTTCTTGCTTCCTTATCAGTCATCAGTCCTTCACTGGTTGTAAGAACAGCAAGACCGTATCCCTGAAGCACAGATTTAAGAGTGTCATATCCGGTATACACACGACGACCAGGAGTGCTTACACGCTTCAGCGTAAGTTCTGGGTGATCTTCCGAAAATGTAATTTCTAACTCCTGCTTGGGAGCATCTCCCACCACCTGCACATCTGCAATCCACCCCTCTTTCTTAAGAAGCTCGCAAAGTTCCAACTTGATCTTAGACCACGGAGCACGACACGTTGTTCTGCGAACATGCTGTGCATTGCGTAGCCGTGTGACAAGATCGCCGATGGGGTCTGAAATATAAGGCATGAGGATTTACCAGGAAGATTTCGTAATACCAGGCATTTCGCCGTTAATAGCAAGTTCACGGAAGCAGATGCGACAGATCCCAAAGAATCTCATATATCCATGGCGACGGCCACAAAGCTTACAACGATGGTAGATGCGAGTAGGAAATTTTGGCTTTTTCCCAGCCTGTTTGGCCTGCATATACTCTGCCATTTGCCGTTGCTGCTTTAATTTAAGAGCGAGTCGAGCCATGGGAAATTAAGAAACGGGAGGGGAAGTATCCTTCATAGGAGCTGTCTTTTCAACCGAACCTTCCTTTTTTACACGATCCGGCTGGAAAGGCATACCCATATGGCGGAGGAGAGATTTAGCAACTTCGTCATTGCCTGCAGTTGTCGTAATTTGAATTTGTAATCCAAAAATTCTGCCAGCCTCGGAAAGAGGTAGTTCTGGAAAAATCGTATGATCTTTCAATCCAATGGCATAGTTACCGTGACCATCTAACTTCGTTGGCAAACCACGGAAATCACGAATACGAGGAAGCACGTAGCTGATAAGACGGTCGAGGAATTCTTCCATTTTGCGTCCGCGCAGTGTGACCATGGCACCAACTGTGATCCCTTCACGCGTCTTAAAGTTGGAGATTGCTTTTCGTGCAACCGTCAGTACAGGCTTTTGCCCCGTAATGCGCTTGAGCGTATCTGCAATAAACTCATGCATTTCTTTGCTATCCATTTTCGTCTTATTAATACCTACGTTCACCGTTACGCGCTGAATGCGTGGAAGTGCATGCATATTTTTGATTCCAAGTTCTTTTTGCAAAGACTTCGCAATGGAACCTCTGAGCCGATCGTGGAGAGTCTCGTATGCCATAATAGTAATCATGAACCGCGGGCGCCCTTACGGACGTGGATTTCCTGGGAAGGAATAGAATGATCTTTCTCCATATTTGGTATTTCTCCTACCTCAGCTTGATCCATCGCTTCTGCACCAAATTTCATACGCTTCCAGAATGGTGATTTCTTATTAGAGGAATCAGATGAATCAGATTTTTGTTTCATCACCTCTGTCCCCTTTGTCCCTTCTGTCGCCTTTGTCACCTTTTTCTTAGGCTGAGCTTTGGCCTTCAGAATTTCTACACCACTCATCTTGCTGATGCGCATTTTCTTTCCGTCTTTATTGATGGTGAATCCAACACGAGAAGGCTTCTGAGTTTTTGGATCAACAATCATCACCTTATTGATGGCAATACTTGCTTCATACACCACTTTACGTCCTGCCTGCTGCGCCGTCTTTTTTACATGGCGCGTACGCATGTTGACACCCGAGACGATGACTCGACCTTCCGTTTTAAGGACACGCTCGACGGTGCCCGTCTTTCCTTTATCCTTGCCGGCGATGACGACGACAGTGTCGCCGTGACGAATTTTCATAAAAATTAGAGAACGTCGGGAGCTTGAGAAATAATTTTTTGATACCCGCGCGCGCGCAATTCACGAGCAACAGGACCGAACACGCGTGTACCCTTTGGTAAACCATCTTTCTGAATGATGACACACGCATTATCGTCAAAACGAATAGCAGATCCATCTTTGCGATGCGTGGTTGTGCGCATGCGCACAATAACCGCACGCTCCACCGTCTTCTTGCGTACTGTTCCACGAGGAGCAGCTTCTTTTACGGCAACAATGATCACATCACCAATACGCGCATAGCGACGGCGTGTACCACCGAGCACACGGATGCACATCACTTTTTTTGCACCAGTGTTATCGGCCACATCAAGGATTGTCTGAGGTTGAATCATTTTGAAGAGGAATCGGAAGATTCAGATGATTTCTTGGAATTCTTAGATTTCATGGCACTTGCCAATCCAGACTCCTCCACCATTTCACTTACACGCGGAACGCGCTTGAGGACTTGCGTTACTTTAAAGTGCTTATTTTTACTCAGTGGGCGGCACTCCGTAATTTCCACCAAATCACCAACAGCCAGATCTGTCATACCCTTCGTATCTGCAAGAAACTTTTTACTCACACGGAAACGCTTCTTATAGATAGGATGGAACACCGAGCGATGCGTGGTCACCGTGACAGTGCCTTGCATCTTGGTTGCGGTGATGGTTCCTTGCTTAGAGCGCATAAAAGTATTTAAGAGGCGGAAACTGTAGAGGCTTTCTTCGTTTTCTTCAATGTGTCCTTGTGAGAATGAAGGGCGGTAAGCATTCGTGCCAATTCGCGCTTCTCGCGCTGATATTTGGCCGTATCTTTCTCTTTACCGAGCCCAATGCCCAAACGCATCTTTTGGAGATGCACACGTCTGTCGGACACTTCCCTTCGAAGTTCATCCGAAGACATCTTCTGAAACGCGTCCATGGGAGAGCGAGTTGCCATAGTTAAGCAGCAGCGGTAACACGGATACGAGTCACAATTTTAGTGCGGAAAGGAAGCTTGTGAGCTGCAAGCGTGAGAGCATTGCGAGCTACTTCTTCTGTAAGACCATCCAACTCAAAGAGCATCGTTCCTGGGCGAATCACAATAGCATAGTATTCTACAGATCCCTTTCCAGATCCCATCGGCACCTCCGCAGCCTTACGTGTAACTGGAGTATGAGGGAATACGCGAATCCAAAACTTTCCTTTGCGTTCCAAACTGTGAGTAGCTGCTCTGCGTGCAGCCTCGATTTGACGAGCAGTGAGTTCGCCAGCCGTGATTGCCTTCAGACCAATAGATCCGAATGCCAGTGTGGTGCCGCGCGTAGCTTTACCGTACCAAGAACCACGGTTCCGGTGCTGCTTGCGATATTTGAGCTTCTTAGGTTCGAGCATGGGAAGAGGGTTTTATGATTCTTGAGAAGAAGGAGAAAGAGTAGCGGACTGAATCTGTTTAATCTTTTTAAAGACCATTCCTTTGTAGACCCATACTTGCACACCAATCGTTCCGAACTTTGTGAGAGCGTGGCACTTTGCGTGCTGAATATTTGCTCTCAGTGTCTGCAAAGGAACATTCCCTTCCTTGAAAAGATCATCACGTGCAATTTCTGCACCATTCAAGCGACCAGAAACCGTCACCTTTATTCCAATGGCACCTGCCTGCATTGCTTTCTCAACCGCCATCTTAACAGCGCGACGGTAAGGCATGCGACGTTGAATTTGTCCTTGGATAGTTTCTGCAATTACAGCTGCATCTACATCAGGAGTACGAATTTCCTGAATTTCGACAGCAAATGTTGTATGAAAATTGCGCTCCAACTCTTTGCGCAACTCTTCAATAGCAGCACCCTGCTTACCAATCAACACACCTGGCTTACTCGTGTGGATGGTGACAACTACTTTTTTCGTGCGCTCAATTTCAATTAAGCTAATGCCAGCTTCCTTGTACTTCTCACGGATGAAGCGTTTTACAAGAACATCCTGCAGAAGGAACTCACCATATTTCTTTCCTCGTGCAAACCATGTGCTCGGCCACGTATGCGTGAATCCGATGCGAAAGCCGTTGGGGTTAACTTTTTGACCCATAAGAATTAGGAGGCAGAGGAAACAGATGATTCAGATGAATCAGAGGATTTCTTTTTTGAAACGTCCTTCTGTTTCTTCTCAGAACTGGCCTTTTTTACAGGAGTTTTAGATTCTTGTGAAGCTTCTTTCGTCATCTTCTGGATCTTCTTACTTCCCTGAGCCTTCTGATTCTTTCCCTTCTCTTCACCTTCCACATCAGGGAAACCAAGCGTAAGGCTAATATGACTCAAGAATTTGCGGAATGGGCGTGTGCGCCCACGAGCCATAGGCATGCCACGGTGATATGCCTGACCTTGGTTCACAACCACCGTCTTCACAATCATCGTCTGTGCATCCTGGCGATCATTGTGTGATGCATTCGCAATTGCAGAGCGCAGAAGCATTTCCATCATGCGTGCAGCCTTCTTATTTGTGCGATGTAACTGATCCATTGCCTCAGGCACGCTGAGCCCACGAACCATCCTGGCAATCAGGTTGGCCTTTTTGGGGGCGATGCGGGCGGAATGGAGCATGGCTTTCATGATAGTTGAGGTTATTTAGCGGGAGCGGGAGCGGCAGTAGGTGCTGGAGCAACAGTAGTAGCTGCTTTTCCACCATGGCCTTTAAATTTCGTTGTCCAGGAGAACTCACCAAGCTTGTGTCCAACCATTTGTTCTGTCACATACACAGGAGTGAACTCTTTTCCGTTGTGAACAGCGAAGGTAAAGCCGACAAACTCTGGAGGAATATCGCAATCACGTGCCCACGTCTTCACGATCTTTTTTTCAGACGCTTCCACCATCTTCATTACTTTTTTGAAGAGTTTGGAATCAATGTAGGGGCCTTTTTTGAGTGATCTGGACATGAGTAGTTAAGGAGTGAATGGGTTGTAGAAACGTCCCAACAGGAACGTTTGGAATTAAGGAATCTACCTGCGCTTCTTCTTGCGCAGCCTTCTTCGCATAATGAGATCGTTACTCTTGCGCACATTACGAGTCTTCACACCCATTGCATGCTTACCCCACGGAGTTTTTGGATACTTGAGACCCGTTGGGCTGTGTCCTTCTCCTCCACCGTGTG
>CAZJPS010000021.1:0-18004 GCA_964548055.1 uncultured Candidatus Peribacteria bacterium | reverse complement strand
GAAAGCGGCATGGTAAAGGCAGGAGCAATGCAAACTGCTCGCAAAAAGATCGAACCTTTCCGCCAAAAATCGAGCAGCGACCTTGCGGTGGATTTTAATCAAGATACAAACTTTGAGTTCAACCAAGATAGCCCCGATTTTGCAGAAGGGACACGCGTTCGCCATCCATCATTCGGTGACGGAACGATTGTAAGTAAACGCGGTGATATTGTGACGATTGATTTTGATCTGGGAAAACAGAAGACATTTGCATTGAGCATTGCACCGTTGCAAGTGATTTAAAAAGCCAGCTCCTCCTGAAGGAAGAGCCGGCAAGCGATCATTGGTATCCATCTAGGGCTTTGGCTTGCAGTGCCTGCACCACCGGCACCCGTCTGGGTGCTTGAGGCGATGATTGGCCTGATCAACCTGAGCTTCCATGCTTCTGAGCTTGTCGATGGCATTCGACGCATCTTGCTGGAAGATGATGCAGAGACTCCCTACCGCATCTTCCCTGGTGCGAATGGGCAGGCCATCAAACACAAAATCCTTGCCGCAGCGTTGCGCGCGCCGCAGCAACCTCTCCAGCTTTGATGAGAAGCTCGGATGGTTACTGAGAAAGAGATGGACCTTTTCGCTCGCGCTCGTCGTGCTCGTATACAAGCGACTGACGAGAATGAACAACGGTCTCTGCTTCTTCATAACCACACCGCCAACCAATCCTTCTGACTTCCACATGCCAAACCTCCTAGACCTAGATGTGATACCACCCGATTCTCTATCTCCTGCGCAGAGCTCTGGACCTTCCAGACTCCTTGCGACGAGAGACAGGGAACGAGCGATACGCATTGATGTGAATGAACAACTGTAAAATCCCCCTCCTGATATGCAGGAAGGGTGCGTGAGCTTTATATACAATTAGCTCAGATACGTCCCTTCGCAGCACATACGAACGTGCTTACAACACGTGCAAGAACGAGATGTGTGCCAGAGGGAATGCTTCATCTGAACCATGTGCCGCGAAGGGTACGCACCAAGAAATGCTGCGTCAATCAAATTTTTCCGCTGTGAAGAAAATACTTGTGAAAATTATTGGGGAATGAAAAACTTTCTTGCAACGCTAGAAAAGCTCTGACACACTCGTCCACTTTATGAACGAGAAGCAACATTTTCGAGGCAATTGTGAGGTCCAAGCAGATGTGCCTCCACCTAAGCTAACTAACATTAATATTGGTACGGCAACAGGTGATGTACATGACCAGCTGAATGAGTTATTCGAGTGGCCGATGGCTACTGCAGAGAAAGACCGGCAGAAAAGAATTGATGGATATCTTGGCAACTTCGTAGACCGTCCTCCACAAGGAACTCCCTTCAAAAACATTTCATTCTTCCTTACTCAGAAAACAGCCTCTATTTGGAAAGAAATTGAAAATGCAGTGTATCCACAACGAATCGACGTCCCGGAGCAAGTAGTAGACGAAGCCGCAAAAAGAGCGATTGCGCTCCAGCTCAGTAATTACGATCCAGCACAACATGGCAGGCATCAAAAATTTATTGCAATACACAAGAATTTTCTTATCGATGAAACCTTGAAACGTACAGACCGCACAACGCTATGGTATCCCGTAAGCTTGGCAGATTGGGCTTGCCAGATATACGCAGAAAAAAACAAAGGAAGAGATTTTTCTAAGAAAAAAAGTGCTGCATTTATACAGTGGATACGCGGGACATACGATCTGCACCGTGATGGCAGTTACACATGGGAACCCGATTATGAAGATTATGTAGAATTCGCCGTGCGAGAGAAAATGCATATTGTTACCTGCATGGCAGAACGCCACACGGATTCTGAGGAAGAGAAATGTTCAAT
The DNA here is from genome assembly GCA_964548055.1 of uncultured Candidatus Peribacteria bacterium. Lineage (GTDB taxonomy): Bacteria > Patescibacteriota > Gracilibacteria > Peribacterales > Peribacteraceae > CAZJPS01. The sequence goes on along the minus strand of CAZJPS010000021.1, from coordinate 16,155 downwards.
GGAACTTACCGGGGCCCTCAATCTCTGCCAGTTCATGTATAAATTTGATTCTACCAAGGCAGCAGAAACGGATCTTGATGCATCTATCACGGTATGGCTGGAAGAAAAATGGAACGCAAAGCGAAGAGAATGAATGCATCTACTCTCATTCGCTACAAACGAATTCTATAAAGATGTACAAGGAAGGACTATTTTCTGCGATCAAGCATATCTGCAATCATGCGAATAAGAGGAACGGTTTCCGAAAGACCAAGACAATCGTCCGTGATGGATTTACGTGGGTTCATACCTGCTTGAATGGATTGCTTTCCACCTTCTAAATGGCTCTCAAGCATCATGCCACGCACCAAGCGGTATTCGTCTTGTCCCTCTACTATTCCACTCACAACATTCTTCACAACATCTGGCTGTCTGCGAGCTGATTTACCAGAGTTGTCATGACTGGCATCGACGATAATAGCAGGATTTACAATCCGTCTATCTGATTGGAGCAATAATCCATTGGCTTTCTGAAGCGAAAGAGCATCGTAATTCACTGCATTTTTCCCACCACGGAGAATAAGATGCGCGTACGGGTTCCCTGTTGTTGTCACCTCTTCTAAAGTACCTGCATCACTGACGGCTGTGAAAGTATGAGGCCTCTGTGCAGCCTCTACTCCATTCACTCCATCTTCAATACTCCCACTTGTGTCGTTTTTCATTCCCACTGGACAATCAAACATCGATGCAAAATTTCTGTGCTCTTGATCTGTAGAGCTACGAGCTCCCACAGCCAGATACGACAGTGCATCTAGGAAGTACTGAGCGTTATGTGTGTGCAGCATTTCATCTGCTAGCGGCAAACGTATGCCCACTCGCTGCATCATATGTCTGCATTCACGGATGCCCGCAATTAGATCCGGGCTGTTAAGAGGGTCGGGCTGAATCATAGGCCCTTCCCATCCTGTACGAGATCGGGGCTTTTGGATATACGTACGCAAAACGCAAACGACATGATGCTTCACTTCATGCTGTAAAGCAGCGAGTGATTCAGCGTATTCATCCATGGATTCCAAAGGCCATGCAGAGCAAGGACCAACAATCATAAGTAATCGCTTATCTGTGCCAGCAATAATATTCTTCACAGTGTGCCGTTTTTGAGCGATATGATGCTCACCATTCATGGGAAATTCTGCTTTTACTTCAGCAGGTGTTGGAAGTGGACGAGTGGAGGAGATACCCATGGGAGAAAAAAGGAAAAAACAAAATAAAAACGCCCTCTTTGGGGGAGGGCGTTTAAGGTGCGAGTGATCAAGTCAGCTCAGGCACGCAAACGCGCTCCCTCTCTAAAAAAGAACCAGGAGTAAGCGCCGAATGTGCGTGTCATCTGCGACATGTGCGGGGATTGTAGGGATGAAAGAATTTTCGTCAAGAAAATTGTGGACTAAGAAATAAAAGAAAAAGCTTTTGAAGGATAAAAATCCTAGCCCTCACCCTAACGCTAGCCCTACACTTTACACATGTCAGATTTTTCTGCTCTCCCGCCATCAATTCCAGATGCCATTTTTGGTATTGCAGCAGCGGCAAAAGCAGCAGGACCAGAGGCGATTGATGGGACAATCGGTATCTATTTAGATGAAGATGGGAAACCGCTCCTTTTAGAAAGTACGAGGAGAGCACTGGAAGATGCTTCAAAAAATTTATTGGCACGGTCGTACTCCTATCCTCCCCTTTTGGGGCTTCCGGAATGTAGGCAGAGTATTGAGAAACTTATTTTTGGTGATGATTCCCCAAAGCTTGCGAGTATTGCTGCAACGGGTGGAACAGGGGCAGTTGCGCTGAATCTACGGCTCGCACAATTAATGGGCGGCAATACTGTTATCTTGCCTACTCCAGCCTGGCCCAATCATCGCAATCTTACAAAAGGGGCAGGAGTGAAAACGGTGGAAGTGAAATACCTTCACGATGGAAAACCGACGCTTGATGGAATTGTGAGTGCGCTCGAGAAAGAACAATCCTCCTGCATCGTTCTTCTGCAAGGTGGATGCCACAATCCAACAGGGTTAGATCTTTCCGAAAGTCAGTGGGGGGAACTCGTTGATATTCTTCAGAAAAAAAACGCGATCGCCATTCTGGATTTTGCGTATCAAGGGTTCTCTAAGGGCATAGCCGAAGATGCATTTTCTGCGCGTCTGTTCGCCAAAAGTAGCGTACCAACACTTGTGGCGTGGTCTGCCTCTAAAAATCATTCCATCTACGGAGAGCGCGTAGGAATGGCGTGTGCCATTGTGCCAGATGAGAAGACGAAGAAAGAGGTGGAAACACACTACATGACCATCACACGCAGCCTTCACTCGGCTGCTGCTGCATTTGGCCAATCAATTGTGGCACGTGTTCAGCAAGCTCACCGTGATGTGTGGCTGAAGGATCTGGAACAGGTACGCAACACTCTCACTCAGAAACGAGAATTGCTTGGAAAATATTTACCTCAAGATTTGCAGGAATCCACACACGGACACGGCATGTTTGCGATGCTGCCACTTTCAAAAAATGATATTGAAAAGCTTCGAACTGAGCACCAAGTATTCCTCACCGATGACGGCCGCATCAACATCGCGGGTATCCCCTTAAAACGAATGGAAGAGCTCTGCGAAAAAATTCATGCTGTACACTCCGCCTAATGGACTTACAGGAAGAGATCCGGCAGCTGCTCATGGATTTTGGCATACGGCTGAACACAAACCTGGGTCAGCACTTTTTGATTGATGAAGAGGTGCTGCAAGATATTTTAGATGCAGCAGAAATTGATGAGAACGACCATATTGTGGAAATTGGACCCGGAGTGGGCGTACTTACAAGAGAACTTTTAACCGATGCTGCGCATGTGACTGCCATAGAACTCGATGCTCGCTTTGGAATGATACTGAAGAAATTTGTAGGAAAGGAACTTGAGAAAAAACTGACGCTCATCCAGGGCAATGCACTGAATGTTCCCTTTCCGCAGGAGCCCTATAAAATCGTCGCCAATATTCCCTACCACATCACGTCCCCTCTCCTTCGCCACGCATTTATTGAATCTCCAGTGAGGCCTACCACTCTCACGCTTCTAATGCAGCGCGAAGTAGCCGAAAAAATTTGCGATACGGAACAAGCATCCATTCTCACCATCATCGTCAGCCTCTTTGGTGCCCCCTCCATTGTCCGTCGCGTTCCACCCTCATCTTTCCTGCCTCCTCCAGAAGTACAATCTGCAGTCCTGCACATCAAATCTCACCCAAAACCTCTCGCTTCCCCTAAAACAATTGATCGTATTTTCTGGCTCACAAAAATGGCATTTTCTCAGAAGCGAAAGATGATCCGGAACACACTTGGGAAAATTGAGAACGGACCGGAGCTCCTTAAAAAAGCCAATATTGATCTTACACGCAGGCCTGAGACACTACAGATAGAAGAGTGGATACATCTTGCCGAAGCATCACTGTCTTAGCGTTCTTTTTGAATCAGAACGAATTTTTTCTCTACAACAAGCCTAAAAAGAGACTATTAGAAATAGTACTCTCTCTTTCCTCCAGACAGAGTTCCAGATGCTCTTCATGCTACCTACATGCATGGCCCGCGTCTGACATACTTTTTCCTTTCATCATTCCTCGCCGCTGTCTTCTTCCTGCAATGGTGGCAGCTGCCAAGGTATCCGCTTTTTGTATGGCTCCTCCTTAGCTCTCTCATCTTCATCGGATTCGCCGGTTTCCTAATAAATTCCCGAGCCCGACCTGCCCGCCGTAGCAAGAGCGGAGGAGGGGCCCCATCCCGTGCCCGAATTCTAGTCCTCCCAATCTCTTTAGGCTTAACCCTCGCCTTCCTCACTCTCTCCCGTACCACTCACGTCTCCTCCCCGGAGTCAGTCGACTTTTACGCAAACGGAAACACTGTAGAAATCACCGGAATTATTGCCGAAGAACCTGATAAAAGATCGGATTCTATAAGGTACACCATCCAAACTTCAGAAATCACCCTCAAAAATAATTCCAAAAGAAAAATTGCGGGACGTGTGCTGATCAGCGACTCAAAAAGATGGCCCGTGTACGCGTATGGTGACAGCGTCAAAGTGAGAGGAGTTCTGGAAAAACCAGGAGTGATTGAGGATTTTCACTATGACCATTACCTCAGCCGCTACAACATCTACGCAACAATGAATCGGGCAATGATCACTCCTCTCTACTCGAACTCCGGAAATGCATTATTTGCCTTTCTCTACTCGCTCAAGGCAGCATTCGAAGATCGCATCGCAACACTGTATGGAGAGCCGCATGCATCGCTCCTGATGGGCCTTCTCACAGGTTCCCGCAGAGGAATTCCCGAGGATCTGCAGAATGATTTTCAAATCACGGGCCTCACACACCTCGTGGCCATCTCCGGCTACAACATCACGATGGTCATCACGGTGCTCAGCCTCCTCCTTTTTTGGCTTCCATTACGATGGAGATTTCTTCCAAGCGTGTTTCTGATCAGTTGTTTCACCCTTTTCACAGGAGCAAGTGCCTCGGTAGTCCGCGCAGCTGTGATGGGCATTTTGGGGCTTCTAGCTGTGCAAACAAGCAGGTTACCGCTGCCTCGATTAACGGTGATGTGGACTGCTTTCTTCATGCTCATCTGGAATCCAAAACAGTTGTGGTACGACGCAGGATTTCAACTGTCGTTCCTCTCGCTTTTAGGATTGATGGAAATTTCTCCGCTTCTAGAAAATGTCATAAAGTTTCTCCCACAAAAGTTCGGGATTCGAGAAAGTATGCAACTCACACTGTCTGCACAGATTGCCACTCTTCCGCTGATTCTGTTTCAATTTGGACGTCTCTCACTCATTGCTCCCATCAGCAACTTACTTGCTCCTCCTGTAGTTCCTTACGCTATGCTCTTCGGTCTTTTCAGCGTCCTCCTAAGCACAATTTCCAATCTCCTCGGCCGGATGGTCGCCATCCCTGCTTTTCTGTGCCTCACATGGATTACTACCATCACTCATCTGCTTGCCTGCCTCCCACTCGCCTCTTTTGCAGTGCCGGGAGTGAGTGCTTTGATGATGGTGGGAGCGTATGCGGGGCTAGTGGCGTGGAGGGTGAGATCGCACAAGCAAGAGCATTGATATGAGTACTTGATTATTTGTACGATCGTTTTTAATTGAAAAATAGCGCACAAGCTGGAATCCACTATTAGGAACGAAATATCAAAGCACGCATGGTTTGGATATCAGAAAACTATGGCACAGGAACCCCTGTCCGTTCTACACTTTCTGCATGCGTACTCCCGTCTCCCTCTCGCTTGCTGCAGTGCTAGTCCTTTCTGCGTGCGCAGAAAAACCTCTCCATATCCCGCTCCCAAGCGGTTCTGGAGCCGTACAAGTGCAAGAGCTTCTTGCCAAAGCAAATGTGGGAGACAACGATTCAGCCTTTAAGCTGGGAGCTATCTATCATGACGGAAAGGGAGTACCGCAAGATTTTGCAGTGGCACGTACATATTTTTCTCAAGCAGCAGAAGCAGGAGACCGAAGAGCTGAATTTAATTTGGGCTTGATGTACTTGCAGGCGGAAGGAGGATCGGAAGATCTGGAAAAAGCACGCAGTTGGTTTACAAAAGCAGCCGACCATGGAAACGCTCGATCTATGTACCAGCTGGGCCTTCTGGCGTACCAAGGTAAGGGCGAAAAGCAGAATTATAAACGTGCATTCACGCTCTTTCAGCAGGCAGCACTGTCTGGCATTTCGGATGCACAGTATAACCTAGCAATTCTCTATATCAGGGGTGAAGGCATAGAAGATCAAGACTATGCCGAAGGTTATGCCTGGTTAAAAATTGCCGAAAAAAACGGCTATCCAACTGCAGCTTCTACACTGCAAAAACTTAAAAGTAAGTTGCCTACTGAGATGCAAAAAGATGGTGATGCGAGAATGGTAAAACTGGAAGAATCGATGAAAAAAATAGAGCAGCAGCAGTAAAAAAGAAACCGACGAATCCGACCTTCGTCGGCCATAGCCACATTGGTGGAATAGGATGTCCCTCATTCTCGAAAGGTAGACTACGGTCGGCGACGGCCGAGGAAACCGAGGGAACCGAAGAAGCAAAATATGATCACGCAGAGCGGGTTTCCTTACCCGCGTTCGCGCGGGTGATGTCATTCGCATTCCCGCCCCCATCCCCAACCCTTCCCCCGTCCTTCGACAAGCTCAGGACAAACAGGGAAGGGATATTTTCAAAAAACCGCAGCCCAGAATCATCTGGGACTGCGGTTTTGAAATGCAATTACATGAACAACGCAGCCAACGCGAGTGTGAGCGTTGCAAACAGTTTGATGAGCACGTGCAAGCTTGGTCCTGCTGTATCTTTGAATGGATCACCAACGGTATCACCTGTTACAGCAGCCTGGTGAGCAGGGCTGCGCTTACCACCGTGCGCACCCATTTCGATGTACTTTTTGGCGTTATCCCATGCACCTCCTGCATTGTTGAGGTAGGCAGCCATGAGTACTCCAACGATGGTACCAACCATCAGAAGACCTGCTACTGCCTCCTTTCCGAACGCAAGACCCACTACGACTGGAGCAACCACAGCGACAATGCCTGGCAAAATCATTTCTCGCAGAGCGGACTTGGTTGCAATATCTACCGCAGCTGCATAATCAGGATCTTCAGTACCAGCCATGATTCCTTTCTTTTCGCGGAATTGGCGGCGTACTTCTTCCACAATCACACCAGCAGCCTTACCGACGGCGCGGATAGTGAGAGAGGTAAAGAAGAACACAGTCATGGCACCAAGGAAGGAGCCAATGAACACTTTCACGTTAGCAAGATCCACTACTTCAAACTTTGCTTCTTCTAAGAAGGCAGAGAAGAGCAAGAATGCGGCAAGAGCTGCAGAACCAACTGCGTATCCCTTTGTGAGAGCCTTCGTGGTATTTCCCGCGGCATCCAATTCATCGGTAACCACACGCATTTCCTCCGGAGCCTTAGACATTTCTACAATTCCTCCTGCGTTATCAGTAATCGGTCCAAACATATCCATAGAAAGCACATATCCAACCACTGCAAGCATTCCCATTGTGGCAACAGCAGTTCCGTACAGTCCACCATGCGGCAGCCCTGTCTGTTCACCAAACCAATGAGAAAGGAAAAGAGCAATACAGACGGAGATCACGGAGAGCCCCGTAGATTCCATTCCAATAGCTGTACCAGAAATGATATTCGTGGCATGACCAGTGGTAGAAGCTTCGGCAATCGCGCGCACAGGGCGATTATCCTTCCCTGTGTAGTAATCCGTGATATACACGAATGCAACTGCTGTCAGCACGCCCACGAGACCAGCGTAAAAGAACCAGAGCGAAGAACCTGGTGCAATTTCGGAAGGTCCGGAACCATCCAGCAACATTGCTGGAGCCTCGAGCATGTAATGAGCGCATGCGTAGAGGGCAATTGTGGTGAGAACTGCAGTTACCCAGAAGCCACGTGTCATCGCTTTCATGGGAGCTTCTCCCTTTTTCACTTTCACGCTGTACACGCCAATGATGGCTGCCACAAGACCAACGGAACGCAGCACGAGTGGGAACAGAATGCCTGTGATTCCAAAATATGGAACCAGTGCAACACCCAAAATCATCGCTCCAACATTTTCTGCGGAGATCGATTCAAACAAATCAGCTCCACGTCCCGCGCAGTCACCAACGTTGTCACCTACTAAATCTGCTACAACGGCAGGATTACGAGGATCATCTTCTGGAATACCTGCTTCAATTTTCCCCACAAGGTCTGCTCCAACGTCTGCAGCCTTCGTGTAGATACCACCACCTAGCTGAGCAAAAAGAGCAACAAACGACGCACCAAATCCATATCCAACAATTAATTTAGGCACATCTCCTGGGGCCATATCAAAACCTACGCGGTAAAGAAGGTACAAGCCGCTAATTCCAAGGAGGGAGAGAGCTGTAATCACAATGGCAGATACAGTACCTCCGCGCAGAGCCATTTGGAGAGCTGCGTTTATGCCATTCTTCGATACAGCTGCTGTTTTCAAGTTGGTCTTGGTGGCTACAATCATACTTACCACACCAGAAAGACCCGAGAATAAACATCCAAGAAGGAAAGAGCCACCCACTTCAAAACCATGTGTCCATCCATCTCCTTCAGCTCCTGTTACTCCGTAAATAACAATCATGCCAGCTCCTACAATCACTGAAAGCACAGCAATGGTGCGATATTGGCGGCTAACGAATGCACGTGAGCCAATGGAGATTGCCTTGGCAACCTTTTGCATTGCAGGCGTACCATCTCCGGCGCGCTTAACATAGCTCCAGAAAACAAGACTATAGAGGAGGCCGAGAATCGCCACCACGGGAGCGAATAGCTCGAGAGTGAGGGAATTCATACAAACATGGGTGAAGAAGAAGCGGACGCGTACATCTACGCCAAAACCGCCGAAATACAGAGAAAGAGTACGGATGGCTGCGGAAAAGTCAATGTTGGCTGAGCGGTTTGCGGTGAGCGATAAGCGACTAGCTGCTGGAGAAAGCTATCGTAGGTATACAAATTTCTTTGCTTACCGCTCATCGCTCACCGCTTATCGCCTCTCCAAAGAATCCACAAACAGACACCCGTCAGCCAGAATCCGCTATCATTCCCCCATGGGCGGCCAATCCATTCACCGGGTACACAAAGTTCTAAAGCACCTCAAGGGCCGTGTAAGCCCACAATTGGAAACTCTTCGGAAAAGAATACGGGCTTCTTCAGAAGGCCCTGGGATTTATCGTTGGCTCGATAAGAATGGAAAGGTGATGTACGTGGGCAAAGCCAAGAATCTCAAAAAAAGGCTGGCATGGTATGTAAACCCCCGCCCTGGCGCCTTTGTGGGGCCATGGCGACAATCTTTCTTGGAACAAATTCATGATTTTGATGTAACGGTGACGAACACAGAACTGGAGGCACTCATTCTTGAAACCAATCTTATAAAGGAATTGCGTCCAAAATATAACGTGCTGATGAAGGACGATAAAAATTATTTGTACTACCGAATCACACTACAAGACACCTACCCCCGAGTGGACACAGTACGCAAAGTAGTAAATGACGGATCGAAGTATTTTGGTCCCACTCTCAGCGGCTACGAAGTACATCGAACTCTGCAGTTACTACGGCGTCTGTATCCGTTTCGGACATGCAAGATGGAGATTGAGGTGGCGCATCCCCTGCCGTTAGGTGACAGTGAGGCGGTAATCGATAAGCGGCTAGCGGCAAGCAATAATGAGGAGGCTAATCGCGTGCCGCTAATCGCTAACCACTCATCCACTATCCCCCTCGAAGTGATCTGCACTCATAAAGATCGCATGACCCCCTGCCTCGATTACCACATTGAACAGTGCAGTGCTCCATGCATTGGGCTTAAAAGTCCAGAAGAATATTTTAAGGAATCTATTGAAGGAGTGCTCACATTCCTTAAAGGTGATCGTGAACCTGCACGAAAACTTTTACTGGAGCGCATGGCCATGGCTGCGAAGCAAAAAAAGTTTGAGCAGGCTGCCAAGTTCCGGGATTTGCTTGGATCGATGGATGCAATGCAAGAAAAACAAGTAATTTCTGATCCATCGGGAGAGAACAGCGATATTGTAGGTGTAGCTGTGCTTTCAGGCAGAGCACATACCATTGTGCTGCAATGCAGAAACGGAAAACTGATTGGCGAATCGCACTTTGAGCTGGCTGGTCAGGCGGAAGATATTGCGGAAGTGTTGGAGCAGTTCCTGCCTCAATTTTACGATGATGGTATCGACCTACCTGATGCTCTGGTCATTCCTGTTGATTTCCCGGGCAGAAAAACGCTGTCACAATGGCTGGAAGTAAAGAGAGGCAAAAAAGTGAAAGTGACCATTCCCGAGAGAGGAAAGAAATCTCAACTCCTACAGCTAGCCGAAAAAAATGCGATGGAAAAAGCGCGGCAATTGGAAGTGCGCTGGGAATCGGAGAAAGCAAATACACAAGCAGCACTCGAAGGCCTACAAAAACACCTGGAACTCCCCTCACTTCCACATCGCATTGAGGGCTACGATATTTCACATCTTGGAGGAACCGAAACGGTGGGTAGCATGGTCGTGATGTGCGATGGCAAAGCAGCCAATGATCACTATCGCTCCTTCACCATTCGCTCTGTAGCTGCTGGTGATATTGATGATTATCGTTCTCTTCAAGAAGTCCTGCGTAGGAGGCTTCGGTATATACAAGAGAATGTGTCAGCAGAAGAAAAAAAATGGAAAGAGGAAGGAGTCAGCTTTGGAAAAATCCGCAAAAAAGAACATGAAGTTATAACGGAGATCATGAAAAAATATCCTGAGGAACTATGGGAGAGGCCAATAGCTGATTGCGACTTTTTTGTTGCCCGTATGAGAGAGGAAGTTATTGGGTTTACATACAAACATACATACTCAGAAAAAATGCAGGAAATTTGTGGAGTATGGGCGGCGAAGGCGTATAAGGGAACCCGTCTCTCTCTCTTCCTTCTCCGAAAGATTCTGCGCACTATAAAAAAGGGAAAGGCATATATTGTTGTGAAAGCTATCCACGAATCTGCATACAGCGAAGCCGGGTTCCGCTACGTGATTCAACCACCCCCTCAGTTACAAGAGAGGCTGGAAACAATACTGAAAGAAAAACCTGAAGAAGAGTACATAGCGATGATGTTCGAAGCTTTTCAAAATAAAATGGATCCCTCCCTCAGTTCTCGCCCCGACTTACTTGTGATCGATGGAGGTAAAGGCCAACTGAGTTCGGTTGTGGACGTTCTGAAAGAATATGATCTTAAGATTCCGGTGATAGGGCTCGCAAAAAGAGAAGAGGAAGTATTTGTGCCTATCAAAAAAACCCCTGTCGTGTTTCCCAAAGATTCTCAATCAAAATTTCTCCTCATGCGCCTGCGTGATGAAGCTCATCGCTTTGCAAATCGCTTGCGCGAAGTGAAAGGCAAGAAAAAGGCTGTGCATTCCATTTTGGATGAAGTGCCAGGTATTGGAGAAGAGACGAAGAATAAATTGATGAATGCATTTGGCACAATCTCTTCTATCAAAGCTGCATCCGATGCAGAACTTTTGGAGATTCTGTCGGAAACGCAGTTAGAAGCATTGAGAAAGGGATTAGGGACTGGGGGTTAGGGACTTGGAATCTGAAAATGCACTATTCCTAGTCCCTCATCCCGAGTCCCTAGTCCTAATTCGCACTGTATTCTTTGCCTTCTGTCCCACACTGAGTACAATAAAACTCTCCTCACCCCGCACACTCATGAAAAAATTCTCTCTTCTCCTTGGCACTCTTGGCGGCGCCCTTGCCGGCTACGTACTCACAAACGACAAACTTCGGCAGGATTTAATGAAAGCAAAAGATCCTGAAGCGGCAGCAAAGTTACTTGGTGCGCATCTTTCTAAAGACGGAAAGAAAATCGCGGGAGAAGTAAAAACATTCGTAGAGAGTGATGATGTGCAAAATAACCTAAAGAAAGCAAAAACATTTGCAGTTAAAAAATTGGATGAAGCAAAAAAGAGTATGTCCAAAATGATGAAGAAAGGCGGAAAGGCTGCGAGTGGCGTCATGAAAGATGCAATGGGTACAAAAAAGAAAAGCACAAAAAAGGCCTCCTAATCGGCCATATAATTGACACAGCAAAGGACGCTGCTACTGTGGCGTCCTTTCTTTTTTATGGAAAAGCTTCAAATATCACAAGACACTATTAAGACAGATAATCTTGATGCAACACACGCTGCGTTTCCAAGTATCGCGGCACTTGCAGGCTTTCTCAGCATGAGCCCCGATAGGGTTGTAGAGTGCCTTACGCTGATATTGGGAAGTGCTGGAATTGCAAAACTCCTCCAGGGATCGAGGCAATTGAGTGAAAAAAAATTTGAAAGAGGAACACAGAATATAGGCATTGGAAATGCAACACTTTTTAGCACAGCCTTCCTGGGAGAGATGATCCGAAATGGAGAGCCCGGCATATATACATTCTCAGAAATTCCTTTCTTGCTTGCTGGAATTAAAGACCTTATTGATTGCAAAACATCAGCAGAGGACCGTGCCCTTCTTGGGTGGCTACAATCTAAAACTGAATACTATGATGAATATACTGCCCTCTGCATTAACGGGATTATTTATTACTCCTTATATGTTTCCGGGCACATTCAATCAATAGAACAGTGGCTTTTGGCTATAGGATTTACAGGGCTTTCCACTTCTTTCTCTATGAATGTTCGCAGCAAAGAAGTATCCCCCTATAGCAAACAAAATGTGCGCCGCGTACTCGCCATAGCGAGTACTGTTTCTCTGACAGTGGGTGCTCTCATGGATACCGTTCCTTCTATTCCAAAATTTGCAGGATCAATGGATATAAAAGATCTTGCTGTTGTCCCTGCAATTTGGTCTGTACTTAATGGAATATTCCTAAGCGGTGAAATAAAAATTTTTTGCGATCGTGTGGGTATTAGTCAAAAAATATCCAGTGTGTGTACTACAGCACTTGAAGAAAATAACTCATATGATATGGGCACGCAGGCTGAGGGGCATGAGCACCATATGGTGAATGCATTTGAATCACTTATGCATTAACAATATTAAGTCTTCTGTGAGAAGATTCTTCGCTGGAATTATGTGGAAACCACAACTCCGAGGGCAATAAGCGACCTTTATATGTCCGTTTTTCATCGGGAATACTATATGTATTTGCTAGATGATCGAGGGCTTCTTCATTCGTATTGCACACAGTAAATAAATTCAGATCTTTTTCACTTACTTTTCCTCTCTGTACCATCTCCTTCATCCATTTGATTTTGGTGTCAAAATAGCCACCATAGTTCATTAATAATACTGGTACTTTGTCAGCCGAACCCACTTTATCTAGCTGCGCCAATGTAAGAATTTCAAAAAATTCATCCTCTGTTCCAAATCCTCCTGGAAGAAAAAAGAATCCTCGTTTATCGCCTTTCTTTTCAGCCATGCCGGCATCAACTAATCCCACTTTTCGTGGTCCAAAGAAATTACAAATCGCTACTTCTTCTTGAGAAAATACCGATGATACTTCTTGCTCAAATGCATTGTCTTCGTGCGTAAGGCGAATCTTAATACCTCCAATTTTCCCACCTGCTTCTTTTGCCCCACGCAAAGGTGCTTCCATTGCTCCTGGTCCTGCGCCCGACCAAGAAGTGACCCCGAGTAATTGTGCAACTTCTCGTCCAAGTTCGCGTCCTGCTTCATAATCAGAATCACCAGGTTTGCTTCGAGCAGATCCAAAATACACAACTCCTCTTCCCTGTTTTTCAATCAATTCATAAGAAGCGACTAACTCTTTTTTCATTTCCTCTACACTTCGGCGATGTTTTTCTCGCATACGCATATCATCAATTGCATGTGCAGAAATACGATCTTTCACTTCATGAAAAATATGCCACGCTCTTTTTTTTAATCTCATATTCAAGCGATTGATAGCCGGTCTTACAGATTTATCACAAAAATCACTACCTGAACCTTGTTCTAACCATTGTTTTAGTAACATATTTCCTTGCCGCCTGATTGCGTCAGGAGCACCTTCAAGTTCTTTCTCTACTATTTGTGAAATCAACTCGGGGCGAAGCATAAATAAGGGGGAGATGAATTCTGCATGACTGTAAGAGAAAGCTGATATGAGTCAAATTTTTAAAGTTCCTTTCGAGTTTCCTTGCTTTAGAAAGCCATTTGTTTACAATAGTAGCGGGCTCCTCCCCCGGATTGCCCGTTTTCTGTATGAATGCCAAGAAAGCTCCATCGGGGAAAAATACATCCGACACTACCCGCTTTATCATCGTCACCGGCGGCGTCTGCAGTTCCCTTGGAAAAGGCATTGCAGTCAGTTCTATTGGAGCAATTATGAAAGCATCGGGCTTTAAGGTGTTCGTGCAAAAGCTGGATCCGTACTTAAACGTGGATCCTGGAACCATGAGCCCATTCCAACATGGAGAAGTATTTGTAACAGATGACGGCGCGGAGACAGATCTGGATTTGGGTCATTACGAAAGATTCATTGATGAACCCATGAGCAGGCTTTCTACGGTCACTACGGGTCAGATCTATCAATCAGTGCTTGGAAAAGAACGCCAGGGAACGTATCTGGGAAAAACCATTCAGGTAGTGCCACACATTACTGATGCCATCAAGCAACGCATGCAGGAAGCAGCGGATAAAAGTGGTGCGGAAATTATGCTCGTGGAAATTGGAGGAACAGTGGGCGATATTGAAGGTGAACCGTTCCTGGAAGCAGTACGTCAAATGCGCTCCGAAATGGGATCCAGCCGAGTGTTCCACGTGCATCTCACGCTTCTCCCCTACCTTGCTGCCAGCAAAGAACTGAAAACAAAACCCACACAGCTTTCGGTGCGTGAACTGCGCAGAATTGGCTTGCAGCCAGATATGATTTTAGCGAGAGCAGATGCCAAAATTCCAAATGATCTTTTAGATAAAATAAGTCACTTCTGTGGAATTGAAAGAAGGGCAGTTATCCCCGCCCCTACGGTGCAATCTATTTACGATGTACCTACAAATTTTCAGAAGTATGAAATGGCGCAGATCATCGCAGAAAAACTAGATTTGGGGGATGTACGGCCCAATATGAAAGAATGGGAGCAAGGAATGGTTCGTCATGAAGCTGCACAAAAGCACGAAGTAAAAATTGCGATTGTAGGAAAATATACGCACTTAGATGATGCGTACTTAAGCGTGATTGAATCCATCAAATCCGCAGCAGTGTTTGAAACAAGGCGTGCAAATATTGTATGGATCGATTCAGAAAAATTAGAAAAGGACGATGCAGATACCTGGAAAGCACTCAAATCCTGCGCAGGAATTGTAGTGCCAGGAGGATTTGGAACACGTGGTATTGAAGGAAAGATTGCCGCAGCCAAATATGCTCGCACTGAAAAAATTCCGTACTTAGGTTTGTGCCTCGGTGCTCAGATCATGACAATCGAATTTGCCAGAGCAATGCTGAAAGATTCAGAACTGACAAGCGAAGAATTTGATGAAAAAGAAAAACTTTCGCGCAGCAAGTATGTAGTGCATTTTATGCCTGGCCAGCATAAAGATAGAAGCAAAGGCGGTACCATGAGGTTAGGCGCGTACCCCTGCAAAATAAAAAAAGGGACGAAGGCTTATGAAGCGTATGGCAGCAGTGATATTTCTGAGCGCCATCGCCATCGCTACGAATTCAATAATGCGTTCCGCGAAAAATTAGAAGAGAAAGGATTGATCGTTTCTGGAGAATGGACGGAAGGAAAACTGATGGAAATTGTAGAACTGAAAGATCATCCATTTATGCTTGGAAGTCAGTTTCATCCGGAGTTTAAGAGTAGACCTCATAGGCCACATCCACTGTTTGCTGCGTGGATGAAGGCGGTTGTTAAGGACTAGGTGCTAGGGATTAGGGACTAGGAGTTAGAGACTGAAGGATTTATCGAGGCGTTCTGCGGATAAAAGAACGGAAAAATGGCAGGATGAAGAGCAAAAGAGCAAATTCATTTTATTTTTTTTGAATGCTGTTTTTTGCTTTCAATATTTTGCCATACTGATTTTATGACGCATTTTACAGACTTGGAAGTATGGAAGGCGGGTATTGAACTTATGAAGGAGGTATATCGGCTCACAAAAAATTTTCCGCAACGTGAAATGTATGAGCTTACGGCTCAAATACGCAGTGCAAGCACGAGTATTCTCGCAAATATTGCTGAAGGATTTGGACGTTTTACTTATCCCGATAAATCAAATAAATACATTATTGCTCGAGGTGAATGTGCTGAAACAGAAGCGTTTCTTCATATGGCAGTTGCTTTACAGTTGATAGACAAAAAAGATGCTAAACAGGCTTTTATTCTTGTCGAAAAAGTTGGAAAAATGATCTCAGGTCTCATAACCTATTACCAAAAATCTAAACCATCAAAATTCTAATTCTCCTATCCCTAGTCCCTAATCCCCAGTCCCGAGCCCGATTTCAAAATTTCTCATCCTATTCACACTTACCAATCCACGGTATGATCTCATTCAATGAACCTCTCCCAAGACATTCTCGGCGTCTCCTTCCCAAACCCTACAATTCTCGCCTCGGGAATCATGGGAATTACAGCAAGCAGCTGGAGGTACGTTG
>CAZJPS010000020.1:7091-18273 GCA_964548055.1 uncultured Candidatus Peribacteria bacterium | reverse complement strand
CATTCTACAGCGAACCATTGCATACTGCTGGTGGCAGAAGACGGGGATTACCCTTAAAAAAGAAAATATCATATCGCAGAGCGGGTTTCCCTACACGCGGTGGTGCGGGGTGATGTCATACCCGTTTCGCCCCCCATCCCCGGCCCTTCCTCCGTCCTTCGACAAGCTCAGGACAAACAGGGAAGGAGATTCTTTAAAAAAACAAAACACACACATTCCCTCCCCCGAGGGGAGGGTTAGGGTGGGGGAATACGAGAAATACTTCCTCGACCGTGACATGCACGCCGGATGACGTTTTAATTATTAAAAAATTCTTTTCCTTATGTTTTCTTGAGATTTGAATCTTAAAGTATTGAAATTTCCCCTCTAGGCTTCCTTCTTCCATCCCGCAGCTACCAGCAATAACACAGCCCCAATAATCATCACTGGGAATCCCCACTGAAGTTGAATAGACGCCGCTGCAGCTTGAGCAATTCCTGCAAAGGGATTATTTGCGAGTTCGGTTTCCATTTGAGAGCGGATTTCGCTGAGGGTGTTTTGGAATCTAATAAATGTGTAGCTCAGGAGGGCTAAAGACAGAAGACCGGTTGCCCACAGGTACTGATATTTTTTTCGATAGAGAATGAGAAGCGAAAGAAGAGCGGCGGCGAGAATGAACATGCCATCTCCCGATCCATTATTAAAGTAGCTCACGTTCCCCACAATCGGCATGGATACCAAAGGTGCGAATGCTCCGAGGATCAGCATCAAACTGCCAAGACCTCCAATACGTTGGCGCTTGGTGACGAGCATATTTCCAATCGTCATGGTGGCAGCAGGCATATAGAAGGGGGAAGGAGAATCTGATCCTGATTACAGATGTTTCTTCAGTATTTCATTCACCTTCGCCGGATTTGCCTGTCCTTTTGTTTCCTTCATCATCCATCCAACCACAGCGCCAAGGGCCGATTCTTTGCCAGCTTTATATGATTCAATCGCCTTCGGGTTGGCTGCGATCGCTTTCTTGACTAAGTCTTCCAGTGCGCCTTCATCTGAAATCTGACCCATGCCTTCTTCCTTGATGATATCGGGTGCTGATTTTCCGGTGAGGATCATCTTTTCCAGCACTGTCTTTCCGGCATTTCCAGAGATGGTTCCTGTGACGATTGCATCTACCAGTTCCAACATTCGTGGAAGTTCTGGAGCGCTTTCTAAAGGTTTTTGATTTTCATTCAAGAATCCCACTAATTGTGTGAGCACAATACTGGAAGCTTTTTTTGCATCCTTCGTTTTTTCGTAAATGCCATGAAAGAGCATCTGCAATTTTGGCTGATCAATAAGCAAAGTGGCCTCTGCATCGGTGAGCCCGAGTGTGACATATTGCTTCTTCTGTTCGTATGGAAGAGGTGGTAGATCTTTGCCGATGTCTTTCAACATCTCGCTTGTAACATGGAGTGGTGGAATATCGGGTTCTGGGAAGTAGCGGTAATCGGTAGCAGATTCTTTATCACGCAGTAGACGAGTTTTTTCTTCATCATCCATCCAGCCGACGGTGATATCACCTTTCAGTGGACCATTTGTTTCTTCCCATAATTTGCGCAAGCGCTTTTCCTCATATTGTAGAGCTTTTTCGAGTGATTTAAATGAGTTGAGGTTTTTGATTTCACTACGAGGATTCAGCTTATTCGATCCTTTTTCGCGCAAAGAGATAGACGCATCAAATCGCATCATGCCTTTGAACATGTCTGCTTCGGAGCTGCTTACAGCAACGAGAATGCGTCGCAGTTCCTGTGCAAATGCGACTGCTTCTTTTGCAGAACGCAGGTCAGGTTCTGTGACTATTTCCATGAGAGGCGTTCCTGCACGGTTGTAATCGCACAAAGTTACGTCCCCTCGATGGGAAAGTTTCCCTGCATCGTTTTCCATATGAAGCCGCGTAATACGGCACTTCATGTCTTTTCCTTCTAGTTCATACTGTACTTCCCCTTTTGAGGAGAGAGGGAAATCGTATTGCGAAATTTGGAAGCCCGAAGGGAGATCGGGGTAAAAGTAATGTTTACGATCGAAATGGCTGTGTTCGTTCACAGTGCACTTCAGTGCGAGCGATGTTCGAATTGATTTAACCACAGCCTCTTTATTAGGCGCAGGAAGCGTTCCGGGGTGACCCATGCATACCTCACACACGGTGGTATTTGGCTCCTTCCCAAAGGCATCATTATCGCAGCCACAGAACATCTTCGTTTTGGTGTTCACTTGCGCGTGCACTTCAAGGCCGATGATTGCTTCTAGCTCAATTGGCATTATAAGGGGCTTATTCTAGCTTCGGGATGTGCTTCCTGGAAGTGTTTCTTTTGTAGAAACTACATAATCCACAATCAAAATCCCTTCCAAATGATCCACTTCGTGCTGCACTACTCTGGCATCGAAATCTTTCAATTTACGCTCTTGTTTTGCTCCTTTTTCATCTGTGTAGGTCACTGTGATTTCTGTGCTGCGTGGAATTTGGAGCCACACATTGGGGAGACTTAAACATCCCTCTTCATCCATCGAAGTTTCCTTACTTTTAAAAGTAATATCAGGATTAATAAGGGGAGTGAGTTTGCCATTCACCATTGCGATGCAGAGGCGTAGTGATTGGCTCACTTGAGGTGCTGCCAACCCAACCCCATTTGCAGCTTCCATGGATGCCTGCATATCCTTAATAAGCTTCAGGATTTTTTTCGTCACTTTTGGAATTCGCTCTGTTTTTTTACGAAGAATGGGGTTATTTGCACCGGTGATGATGGGGAGAGTTGCCATGATCTTTTACATTAGTTGAAAGTGGAAAGTTGAGAGTGGAAAGTTACGAGGATATTAATAGGAGAATGTGAAAATCGATCCATATACGCTCAACAAGAGTACTTTCCACTTTCCACTCTCAACTTTCAACTTCTTTTTAACTTTCAACGTATTTTCAACTGTCATTTCACCATATTCCTCAACCCCGCCCTCTTCCTTAAATCCTCGATGGAAGCCACTTTTCCTGTAGCTATCATCTTTTGTAGTGCTTCTGCTGCCAAAATAGCATCGGCCAACGCTCGGTGGCGCATACCGGGCATCACTGTGAGGGAGAATTTTTTACTGAGGACATCCAGCGAGTGGCGGAATTCGGTGGGGTACAAGCTCTGGCTTAATCGCATAGTGCAGTGGCATTCAGGGAGATCGACGTATCCCCAGCAGTACTGCTTTTCCGAATCTAAAAATCCAAAATCGAAGGCAGCATTGTGAGCAAAGAGCAGGGAGCCTTTTGCAAACTCTAAAAATTGCGGGAGGACGGCATCAATCGTGGGTGCATTTTTTACATCCTCATCACTAATTTTGTTCACCTGGCGTGCCTCAAACGGGATCTCACGCTCTGGATTTACCATGGATGCAAATGCGCTTTCCGTGAGTATGGAGCCGTTCTCGATTCTTACTCCAGCGATTTCAATAATACGATGACCTTTGCGAGGATCGAGTCCTGTTGTCTCCAGGTCAAACACAGTGATGGGCGGAAGTGCCGTCATGGAGATCGACTATAACGGACAGAAGAATGTCTGCCAGCATTTTCTATCTAACTTATTACTTCATCACTTCATTGTTCAATCGTTGGCAAGAATTGTAGGATGCAGATATGCCAAAGATCACAAGTGATCGAGTGATACAAGATTTAGAAAAGACGTATACGCCTCCTAAAACTTTTTTGAATCACACAAATCCCTTTCAGCTTCTGATTGCCACTATCTTGAGTGCGCAATGTACAGATGCGCGCGTGAATATGGTCACTCCAGTCCTCTTTAAAAAGTACAAGAAACCCTCAGATTTTTTGCAAGTCTCCGTGGAAGAAATCCAAAAAGATATCCGTTCGTGTGGTCACTACCGAAACAAATCCAAGTTTCTTCGGTCCATTGGAAAAATTCTCACAGAAAAATATGAGGGAAAGGTACCGGATACGATGGAGCAATTATTGGAATTACCAGGGGTCGGACGAAAAACAGCCACTGTTGTTCTGTATGCAGCTTTTGGAAAACAGGAAGGAGTAGCCGTAGATACACATGTGTGGCGAGTGGCAAAGAGAATGGGGCTTACCAAAGCCAATAATCAGGACAAGATTGAACTGGATTTAATGAATCAGACGAAGAAAGAGAAGTGGGGATATTTGCATACCCTTTTGATCATGCATGGACGGAATATCTGTGCTGCTCGGAATCGCTTGTGTGAGAAGTGTCCGTTTCAGAAAGACTGTCCGTCATCGCGCGTGATGGGGCGGGAGGATTTGGCGGGGATTGGGCATAAATCACCACAAAAGAAAACTTCTTGATAACGCTCATTCTCTCCCCCCATCACAGCACGTTTCACATAACTGTCCGCACTTCTCGCAAAAGCGTTTCAGTTTTTTTTCGATGAGAGGACTGCAGCACAGGGGGCAGAGATCGTTGGTTGCAGTATGGCATTGACGATAATTGGCAGTATAGTTCACCATAAAAGTCTACCACTTACCCTTTCGCTATGAATACCAAGTATCTTCTTCTTACTATAGCAACAGCAGGTGTGCTGCCTTCTGTTGCAATTGCACGTACCTTTCCTGTTATACAATCTGAAATTCTAGCTCCTGTAATGGATGTTACAATGCAAAATGCATGGGGAACGCAACAAGTTCTAGGAAAGCCAGATACATTCATGGCCGGTGACATGGTGACTGCATGGGCATCACTCACAGAAGATGGCCAAGATGAGTGGTTACTGCTGACATATAAAAAGTCTGTTGTTCCTAAAGAGGTACACATTTACGAAACATTCAATCCAGGAGCCGTGTATCGAGTTACTGCGTTTGATGGAACGAAAGAAGTGGACGTGTGGACAGGAACAGATCCAATCCTTCGCACAGCACAAATGGGCATCGCAAAAATTCCTGTGAATGTGAGCTTTAGAACACGAAAAATTAAAGTGTATCTCCATTCAAAAGATGTAGCAGGCTGGAATGAAATTGATGCCGTGGCTTTGATGGATACGAGCGGAGATGTGCAGTGGGCTACAAAGGCACGGGCAAGTAGTACGTATGCTTCTTCTGCACCACCAATATCAGAAATGTATTCGCCTGTTGTTCCGTATGTAGATCCGCTTACGGAGCGTATTAATCAGTTAGAAGCCAGAATCAAAGCACTTGAAGATATTATTATGAAGAGAAAATAAGAGATCTTTTGACACTACAAAACTACAGCCAGAGATCGGGATCCTGGCTGTAGTTGTCGTATTTAAAAATCATAAGCCTCTTCCCCGTGCAATGCCCTATCCAATCCTTCCTCTTCTTCCGTTGGTTCCACACTTACTTTCATCACGGCTTTGAGTATCACGAGGAGGATATAGGTCATCACAAAAGCGAAGATCATGGCAATCAGAGTGGCGTACAAGTTTGCCAGGAACTGATCGGTATTTCCTTCGATCAATCCAGAAAATCCACCCATACTTTTCATGGCAAACACACCCGTGAGAATCGATCCCACAATGCCTCCAACACCATGGCAGCCCCACACATCTAGTGCATCGTCCCAACCCATACGCATACGGAATTTCACAGCAAAGAAACAAGCGAAGGATGCGATGATTCCAATGACCAATGCTGCCCATGGTTCCACATATCCTGCGGCAGGAGTGATGGCTACAAGTCCAGCCAGCACACCTGTGAGGGCTCCTACCATGCTAGGACGTTTATCAATCACCCACGAAAGTGCGAGCCATGTGATCATGGCCATAGAAGCAGCGAGATCGGTGTTTACAAATGCGGCTGCAGCTTGAGCAGTTGCACCTAGGGCACTTCCTGCATTAAATCCGTACCAACCAAACCACAGAAGGCCCGTTCCAAGTGCGACGTAGGTGATATTGTGTGGAAGATGCGCAGTGTTCGGTCGCTTCCCTAGTACAAAGACTGATGCCAATGCTCCCATGCCAGCGCTGATGTGCACCACGGTGCCTCCTGCAAAGTCGATCGCGCCAAGCATGGCGATAAAGCCACCTCCCCATACCCAGTGGGCGAGTGGTGCGTAAATAAAGATGCTCCAGAGAACGAGGAATACTAAATAACTCTTAAAGTTCATACGTTCTGTAAAAGCTCCCGTGATAAGTGCAGGAGTAATGATGGCGAACATCATCTGGAATGCGAAGAAAGCCAGGAATGGGATGTTGGGCCCGTACGTGGATGAAGGATCTAATCCAACTCCCCGGAGGAAAATGTGATCCAGTCCTCCAATAAATCCGCCCATATCCGTACCGAAGGCGAGCGAGAAGGTGAACGCGGCCCACAGGACTGTTACAAGACCCATCGAGATGAAACTCTGCATCATAATCGTTAACACATTTTTACGTTTCACAAGTCCTCCGTAGAAGAATGCGAGGCCTGGAGTCATGAGGGCTACGAAGGCGGTGGATATCAGCACAAACGCGGTGTCTCCGGAATTGATCATGGGAATTTGGGGGAAGAGCTAGATAGTTCGGGCTCCCACCTTCGCTCTGCGGAGCTACGGTGGGCAGGCGGGATTGGGCTCGGAGAAGGAAGAGTTTTAAAAAAGGGCAGGAGTGGTCCCGCCCTTCTTTTTAGTGGATCACACATCGAAGTATTTGAAGAATTCGTTGGGCGTGGGTTTCATGTTTTCTTCGGCTACTTCTGCTCGCTTCTGTTCAATGAATGCGCCGATGAATTCTTCTGTGAAGACTCCTTTGTCTGTAAGGAAAGCGTGATCTGCTTCCAAAGCGTCCAGCGCGTAGCTGAGGCTGATGGGAGCGTGCTGGATCTTCGCAAGCTTCTCGGCAGTCATTTGATACAAGTTGCCATCGGTGTGCTCACCTGGCTCCATTTTCTTTTCAATGCCATCAAGTCCTGCAAGAAGAAGAGCGGACATGGCCAGATAGGGGTTGCAGCTGGCATCTGGCATACGGAATTCCACGCGCTTGGCTTTGGGATTATTGGAATACATGGGAATGCGGATAGCAGCGGAGCGGTTGCGTGCGGAGTAGATCAAGTTCACCGGTGCTTCAAATCCTGGAACGAGGCGCTTGTAACTATTTGTTGTTGGATTGCAGAGAGCGCAGAGAGCGGCAGCGTGTTTCAAAAGCCCCGCGATGTACTGAAGTGCCATCGGGCTGAGTCCTGCGTACTTGTCTCCAGCAAACAGTGGAGATCCATTTTTCCACAGACTCTGGTGCACGTGCATACCACTTCCGTTGTCTCCATACAGTGGCTTTGGCATGAAGGTCACCGTCTTTCCATAACGCGACGCAACGTTACGGATCACATACTTGTATCGCATCAATTTATCGGCCATGGGGAGCAGTTCATCTCTTTCCATATCGATCTCCGCTTGTCCGGCCGTAGCTACTTCGTGGTGGAAGGTTTCAATTTTGATACCGGCTCTCTCCATTTCGCGCACCATTTCTGCACGCAAGTCCTGCTGCGTATCCATAGGGGAGCAGGGGAAGTAGCCTTCTTTGTGGCGTATCTGGTAGCCCAGGTTTCCTGCTTTGGCCGTGTTCCAAATAGCTTCGATGGAATCTACTTCGTACATAGCAGAGTTGGCTTTTTGTTCGTAGCGCACGGAATCAAAAATGAAAAATTCAGCTTCTGGGCCAAAGTATGCACTGTCGGCAATGCCGCTGCGCTTCAGTACATCTACTGCTTTGTGGGCAATGGTGCGAGGGCTGCTCTCAAAAAATTCTCCGCTCATCGGATCTTTCACATCACAGAGCACAGATATTGTTGCTTCACTCTTAAATGAATCCAGGATGGCTGTACGAGGATCTGGGATAAGGAGCATGTCCGATTCCTCAATCTGTTTGAATCCGCGAATGGAGCTACCGTCAAATCCGGCTCCACCTTCCAGTACATCTTCCATTTCGTGCACAGGCTTGCTGGTGTGCTGCATGGTTCCTGGAACATCCACAAATTGCAGATCGAACATGGTGGCGCCGTGTTTTTTTGCAAAATTCATCACATCAGCTGCCGTCTGCATCTTTGGAGTAAAATCGATATCAGGACCTAAATGAGCAACCGACATCGGCATGATGGATTGCTCGGACATGAGTGCGGGGTTCATGTGGGGGCGGGGAAAATAAGTACGCGGCATCTGTACCTTGTGTAGTGGAAAGTTTGCTAGCCCTTTTTTGTACACAATTATGAGTCCGTTCTTCTTTTGAACAACAGAACTGATGACGAGTTTTTCCTCTTTGTGAAGCTACAATACGGAGTGCACAGTTCTGTGCATTCTGGACTGAAGAGAAAGAGTTGTCAGAAAAAATTACATATTGCAGAATAGGAACGCTATGGTCAAAAACCTTGAACACGTCTTGCAATCGATTGGCTTCCAGGAAGCGGAGGCGCAGCTGTATATCACAGGCTTACAACTGGGATCTGCTCCCGCATCGGACTATGCCAAAGCAACAGGGCTCAACCGCATCACATCGTATAATTTATTAGAAGCGATGGTTCACGCAGGGAGGTTCACTATGGTAAAAAAAGTCCGAGCGAAGTGGTATGCACCGGTAGCTCCTGAATATATTGCGATAGAGGCACGTAAAAATGCTGATTCGTTTCATGGTGCTCTTTCTGAACTGCGGTCGCTTCAGGGGGCCCATTATCGTAAGCCTCACGTGCGGTTTTTTGAAGGCTGGGAAGGAGTGAGACGCGTGTACGAAGACACACTCACCTCGCAGGAAGAAATATTGAACTTTGCAAATTCGGCGGTTGTTCGCGAATTTTGGCCTGCGTATGATGAAGAATATGTTGCCGAGCGCGTAAAGCGCGGAATTTATTTACGAGGAATTGCTCCGTCGGATGCAACGGGGAAACGCGTGCATGGGCAAGATAAGCAGATGCTGAGAGAAATTCGTTTGGTACCTGCAAAAGATTTTGATTTTCAAAATGAAATCAATATATACGGCCATAAAGTGGCCATTTGTTCCTTTGATTCAGGATTGCGAGGCGGATCAGATATGTTTGGAGTGATTATTGAAAGCAGAGAAGTTGCGGAAACACAGCGGCAAATTTTTGAAATGGCATGGCGGTATGCAGGAAGTAAATAAAAAAAAGAAATATTTCTGAATAAAAAATTTAAGAGACGAAGACCTCACGTCCAATGATCGATCAATGGCGTCAATAGATTTCATGAGAAAAGAAATTGTATGCAGACCTTTCCTGGTACAGTACGCATCATGTCTGCGATCCTAGCGCTGGCAGTGGCTTATGAAATGTCTAAAACGGCGTTTCCGGTTTCGTATGCGTCTGCAATGGTGATGCATGCTACGGAGATCACGAACCAGCAAAAGCGGATTCAACGCAGAGAAGCAGCTCGCGAGAAGGCTAAAAGTTTGAGTGGGGAAACTTTTTATTTGGGCCAAGTATCTGCTCCCACCATTAAACCAACGTCTGCACGCGGTACGTACTATACGGGCTCGAGCACTGGAAAAAGCGCATTCAACGAACGCTTAGATGCGCTGGTAGATGCAAAAGCGAACGCGTTCGTATTTGATGCGAAAGGATCCTTTGTGTATTTCGATAGCCAATCTCCACTTGCACAAGAGCTTGGCCTTGTCCGTCCAGCATATGATTTGCCAAAAATTTTGGAGGAAGCGCACAAGCGAGGGATGTATACAATCGCTCGCTATATCTCTATAAAAGATGATGGCCTGAGTGGGAGAAGGCCCGACACTGTGCTCAAAGATCCAAATAATGGTAAATCTCTCAGTCCAGGGTGGGTAGATCCTGCCAATGCGACCGTTCACGAATACAACGGCCAGATCATCTGCGATTTAGCAGCTTCGGGAGTGGATGAAATTAATTTAGATTACATTCGTATGTCTACAGCCTACGTAGGGGATTTGCGTGTGTATAACGGAAAGGAGAAGGCTGACAGAGTAGAAACCTTCGTTCAAATGGTGCGCCGAAAAATCGATGAATGCGGCCATGGAACAAAATTGGGTATTTCCACCTACGCTATTCTTGGCTGGAATTACGATGTGAATGTAGAAACCCTTGGCCAGGATGTGAAGCGATTTGCTCCCTACGTGGATATTATTTCTCCCATGGCTTATCAGCAGACATTTGCAGAGAATGCGTACTACATTCCGGGTAAACATCCGCGCAGCCGTCCCTATTATCTCGTGTGGCGTACGCTCAAGGGGTACGCGGATTTCTTAGGCCCAGAGCATGCTGCAAAATTGCGGCCATGGATACAGGGATATTATGTGGATGCTCAAGATGTGCGCGATGAAATTGATGCCGTGTATGACTCGGGTGCCTGTGGGTATCAGGTGTGGAACGCCAACAATAATTATGGCCCAGTATTGGTAGCAATGAAAAATATGCCGGAACCTCCGGAGAGATGTAAATAGAGCGGCCAGAAATGCCGCTTTAAGGAATAGAAATTGTGTATAGTACTCGTATGAAACAGTACAAAGATCTCCTTGAATTTGTTCTTAAAAACGGCAAGAAAAAAGATGATCGCACCGGCACCGGGACGCTGAGTGTGTTTGGGTATCAGATGCGGTTTAATTTGCAGGAAGGGTTTCCACTGCTCACAACAAAAAAGCTCCACACGCGTTCAATTTTTCATGAACTACTGTGGTTTTTAAAAGGTGATACAAAGCTGGGGTATTTGCATGAGCAGAAGGTCACAATTTGGGATGAATGGGCCACGGCAGAGCAAACAGCAAAATTTGGAAGAAAAGAAGGGGATTTGGGTCCTGTGTATGGGCATCAGTGGCGGAATTTTGGTGCCACGAAAAAGCCAGATGGAACGTATGAAATGGATGGAGTAGATCAAATTAAACGTTTGGTGGAAGGCATTAAAAAGAATCCCAATAGCCGTCGCCATATTGTGACGGGATGGAATCCTAAAGAGGCAGACGAAGTGGCTCTTCCTCCTTGCCACACCCTCTTTCAGTTTTACGTTGCCGATAAAACACTCAGCTGCCAGCTGTATCAGCGCAGTGCCGATATCTTTTTAGGCGTTCCTTTCAATATTGCCTCGTATTCGCTCCTGACCCATATGATTGCGCAGGTGTGTGATCTTCAGGTTGGTGATTTTGTGCATACCCTTGGTGATGCACATTTGTATCTCAATCACTTAGATCAAACAAAAGAACAGCTCTCTCGTGATGTACGGCCGCTTCCTACCCTGAGGCTCAATCCCAATGT
>CAZJPS010000020.1:0-7081 GCA_964548055.1 uncultured Candidatus Peribacteria bacterium | reverse complement strand
TGCTGAATTATGATCCACATCCGTCGATCAAAGCTCCTATAGCTGTGTAAAATGATGACGTTTCTCTAGAATTTGAGTAAATCCCAAATCCCAACAGTGGGGTCATTCTGATTTTGGACCTTACGAAAGAAAGAACAATGTAAATCAAAAGTCCCGATGTAAAAATCCATTTGTTGGGATTTGGGATTTGGTCATTGGGATTTTGCCCGTACTATAACCGTATGATTATTTCCCTCATTGTCGCTGCCTCGGAGAACAACGTGATTGGGACTGGAAATACACTGCCGTGGCATTTGCCGGATGATTTTAAGCGCATGAAAGATCTTACGCTGGGGAAGCCTATTATTATGGGACGTAAAACGCATGAATCTATTGGACGCGCGCTTCCTGGAAGA
The DNA here is from genome assembly GCA_964548055.1 of uncultured Candidatus Peribacteria bacterium. GTDB lineage: Bacteria > Patescibacteriota > Gracilibacteria > Peribacterales > Peribacteraceae > CAZJPS01. Next base: position 6,686 of record CAZJPS010000020.1, on the reverse strand, counting down.
TTGAATATCGTGATTACGAGGCAGAAAGAGCTGAAGTTTTTGGGATGTGAAAAAGTATCTTCTCTGCAAGAAGCACTGAAGCGTGCGGCCCACGAACGTCCGGAAGAAGTGTTCATTTTTGGAGGAGGAGAGATCTTTAAAGAAGCGCTTCCCATGGCGGAACGTGTGTATATGACGAGAGTGCATGCACACGTGGATGGGGATGCATTTTTTCCAGAGCTCCTTCCCAGCGAATGGAAGATGACATGGTTTGAGAAACATCCGGCAGATGACAAACATCAATACGCGTTCACATTCCAAAACTTCGAGAGAATACAGTAAATATCCACTTCGGATTTACTTCGATTTCATCTATCTGAAGCAAAAATATAGGGAGATAGCTCTTTCGCATATGGTGGAAGTATTGCTCTCATGAAAACCAGACATACTATGTGTATATGGCACCCAATACACGGAATATATCATCGGCAGACAAGGTTGATCAGATTATAAATAACAGGCTACTGCTTATAGCAGAGGAAATAGAAACAATAGGTGATTTGCGAAGCGGTGTTCGAAAAAACCTTCATGCTTTAGCAGAGCAAAAAAATCAGGTTTCTGACAGTACCAAGGCAGCGGACACACAGGTATACGAGCGATTCGCAAAAAGAACGAATGCATTAGATGCTGCTACAAAAGGATATGAACAGGTTCGATTGAAGGATCATGCAGGAGGAATCCAGGGGCAAAATCTTGTTGGAGGCTCACACAGTACTGCAACGGTAGACAGACAGTTGGTAACGAACGCACAAGAGATGCAGCGAGTACTCAAGCACGAGGCCAGTGAAAAAGTTGGCCACTCAAGCCAGGCACGTCCAGCAGTAGCAAAGGAAGAAGCAGCACTTATTATTGATGGGAAGAACGTATCTGTCACAACTATGCTTGAGGGAGATGTAGAACGAGGAGTTGCAATAGATATGGGAGAAGGAGAGGAAGTGAAGCGTGTAGGCCAGCCCGAAAAAGAATATGGGGAGGGCCAGGATGCTGCGAATAAGATCATCAAGCTGGTGGGAGAACGTGCGTGGAATGATCGGCTGAAGAAAAATGGACAAGAAGCCGGCAATTTAGCATCTTTACAGCAAGAAATTTGGGCCAAGCAGCTGCAGACAGGAAAAGAAGCCCGCGATGTTTTGCAGGAAGCTAGAGAGACGGGATATCAAAAAGAGGCAATGCAGGCGATCTATTCACATGCAGCATAGCTACTGCCGAATCAGCTCCAAGAATTCCTGACGTGTGCGCGCATCTTCTTTGAATAAGCCTCGTACGTGACTGGTAACGGCTTTGCTGTGTTGCTTCGCAACTCCTCGCATCATCATGCAGAGATGGTTCATCTCAATCACAACCCCGATTCCCTTGGGCCGTAAAACCTTGTCCAGTGCCTCGCAGATCTGCTGGCCCATTCTTTCCTGCACTTGGAGCCTGCGTGCGAACATATCTACAATGCGGGGGATTTTACTGAGGCCTATCACTTTGTCGCTCGGAATGTATCCCACATGCACTTTCCCAAAAAAAGGGAGAAGGTGATGTTCGCAGATGGAATAACACTCTATATCTTTCACGATCACCATACCTTCGGTATCGGAGGGCATGAGGGTGTTGTTCACAATCTCATCCAGATTTTGCGTGTATCCAGAGCTTAAAAATGTCCACATGTCGGCAGCGCGCTGAGGCGTTTTTTGGAGTCCGGTGCGAGTGGGGTCTTCGCCGATAGCCGAGAGAAGATGACGAAATTGCTCTTGCATGGGATAACAGTGTAGTTGACCAAATCCCAAATCCCAAGTTCCAAATCCCAACTGCGGGATTTGGTCCTTGGAATGTACTTGCCATCTATACGTACAACTACAGCTTCAACCCAATTTTCTCACATTCTTGGCTCATCGTTTTTTTTAAAAGCTGTTTCCATGTCACGCCCAGTTCTGGGTGCATAGAACGTGGATCTATGATTTCACACAGGGGTTCTAAAACAAATAAACGCTCGTGCATTCGCGGATGAGGAATAACCAGTTCGCCTTTACGTATCGTATTTCCGTAGAGTAACAGATCCAGATCGATAGTTCGTGGACCAAAACGGAATGGGGGAGATTTATGCAGAGTTGTTTCAATTGTGCGCAGGTGCAAGGCAATATCTTCCGGCTGCATATCTGTATTCACCATTGCAACAGCATTCAAAAAATCGTGTTGATCTGTATAGCCAAGGGGTGTTGTTGTATATACAGATGAAAAACGTACCTGGGGCCACTGTTTTCGGAGTTCATCCGCCGCCGATTTCAGATGTATTTCAGGATCAATATTGGATCCAAGGCCTAGGTACACAGCAGGCATATTATCTAGTTCGAGTAATGCATAAATGTACTTCTTTCGTTCCTAAGGCTGGGAATTTAGTCACAGTGACTGTTACGAAAGTAAGGGGATAGTGATCCAAAAGAAGGGACGCAATATCTTCGGCCAATTTTTCGATCGTACTACGTTCTTTCTGCGCTAGTAACTGAATATCTGCACAGATAGTAGCGTAATCGATACTCCCAGAAAGGTCGTCAGTGTCGGCCGTACGCTTTGCATCAACGGGGAATTCAACAGATACCAAAATCTGCTGCGGGTGTAATTGTTCCTCCTTCGATGTTCCTATCTGTGTCCAGATTGAGAGATCCCGGATACAGAGCAGATCATTTGGCATCAGGTTTTACACGGACGCCATAGAGCTCTGGCTTATCAAAGCCCGGTATTTCTGCAAGGCGGCGAAGTAACCACTTTGTAACAATGATGGCGCTAAACATGGAGAGCAATACACCCACGCCGAGTGTAACTGCAAAGCCACGAATAATGGACGTTCCAACGGAGAATAAAATCAAGCAGGTGATGATTGTGGAAACGTTTCCATCGCGGATAGCAGGCCATGCATACTTGAAACTGCTATCAATGGAATTACGAAGGCTCTTTCCTTTGCGTAGTTCTTCTTTCATACGCTCAAATACAAGCACATTCGCATCCACAGCCATTCCAACGCTGAGGATGATACCGGCCATACCAGCGAGCGTGAGTACCACATACGTATGGCTTATGAGGAAGAGAGGGAGCTTCAGCGAAGCGAACAAAATAAACGCGTACACCATAAGTGCTACGTTAGCTACTGCTCCAAGCATGCGATACACCACAAGCATGTAGATCATGAGGATGATAACTCCAATGAATCCCGCAAGAAGAGAGGTTTGGAGAGCGCTAGAACCAAGTGTTGCTTCTATGGTGTACTGTCCGGTGAGATAAATAGGAGCAGGAATAGCCCCGGTATTAAGATCCTGGGCAAGAGTGCGCGCTTCTTGAACCGTTCTACTGCCCGTAATGACCGCAATACCCCCCGAAATTTCTTCGTTCACCGTGGGAGATGTGACCATCTGACCACCCACGAAGATGGCAATTTTCTTTCCGATATTATTTTTTGTGATTTGTTGGAAGAGCTTTCCGCCTTCCGTATCAAACGATATTTGTACAACAGGAATATTGGTAACGGGATCTAAAGTAACAGCAGCGTGGCGGAAATGCTTGCCATCTAGTTCTGTATCTTTCCAGCCTGTAGGAGCAAGAGAGAAGAAGAGATGGCGGATGGTGATGGCTTCTTCTGTACTGCGCACTTCTCCATTTTGGAGCTTTGTAACAAGGGCTTGAGCGCGAGTAGCAGCATCTGGGCCAGTGATGGTGAGCATATCCACATCTGCGTGAGCAGGGGAGATAGCAGCAGCAGTATCAGCACGAATGATGTGATAACCAAACTGCGTTTCTACAACAGAGCTTATTTCGCCCTGTTTGAGACCGAAGGCCACCTTCTCAAATGAAGGTGCCATTACGTTGTGACCAAATGTGCCCAGATATCCCCCTTGTGCTTTGGATGGGCCGTCGGATTCACGCCTGGCAAGTGCTGCAAAGTTAGCGCCCTTATCTAACTGTGCTTTTAATTGATTTGCCTTAGCCATTGCTTCTTCCTTCGTCCGGGTCACACCTGGTTCGGCACCTGCAGCACCTTTGAACGATACTAAAATGTGGCTCGCAGACATCTGTTCTCCTCCTGGAGTGAATTGGCGCAGGAAAGCCACTCTCGCTGTATTTCCAACAGGGATAGCCCGCAATTGACCGGCTTGCATATCGCGCAATGCCGATGTGATAGCGGGGTCTACCTTCTCGTCTAATACCAAATCGGAGTGATACACGTAGCTTGTTCCTGTTTCTGTTTTTGCAAGAAGTGCGAAGGCTTTGGGGGCTTCGTTGATTACGCGGCCTGTAGCTGTGAGAGGGCGCAATGGAGCAGCTAAAAAGATGCCGGAAATTTTATTGGCCGCAAACTGGCCGTTGGCATCAATACAGAATTGTTGAATGAACTGCGGGCTCATGGCATTTGCATTCTGACAGTCCACTAGCCCTTCTTTCTGAATCCATTTTCCAGCTGGCATGTTCCACAAGCTTTCTAGGCCTGCTGGCAGTTGATCCCGGAAGAGTGTGCGGCTATCGGCATACGTCACTCCAAGCTGTGAACTAAGGTTCTGGCCCTCTTTTTCAAGCGTGGACCCGCTCTTTGTGAGGCGAGCAACTGTTTGCGCAACATTGGCTCGTACTTCCTGTGTAAAGTCTTCCGTTGGAGAGGTGAATTCTTCTTTAAATTCCAATTGAATGGTTTTTCCAACCACTTTGATACATTCCTGCACATCCACTACACCCGGACATTCCACAAGTAGGTGCTTTTCATTCCCGATGTAGGAAGGGGTAATAACTGCTTCGCTTACCCCAAGACCATTCACTCTACGCTCAATGACGGTACGAATGGCTTCCACAATGTTGCTCTGTTGTTCCTCAATGCTCGCTTTTTGCGCTTTCAAGATATCAATCTCTTCTTTGGGTCTGTTATTTTTTTGCGCTTCTGCAATTTCGGCGTTGATACTTTTTAACTGTGCTGCAATTTCTTCCTCTGAAATACGGAAATCCAGCTGTGTTCCTCCTGCTAAATCAAGCCCAAGGTGGAGCTTTGGGGCACTTATGAAACCAGGTGCCCACGTCTTCCAGCTTTGAGGAAGGGCGAGTAAAACCACGATGACAGCAATGAAAACTGTAAGAGCGGGCCGTATATAGGAGCTTCGTCGAGCCATGGGAGGGGATTCTAGGGGGACTTTGGAAGAATACCAAGTGATTGTAGAACATGCCGGACGTTCTTACTTCACCTCTGTGAAGTTCACATGTAATCCAACATTCACATCGTCGGTGAATGCAGAGGCGAGTTCTGCAGTAGGAATACCATCAATCGTAATGTTTTCTTGGGTGATATTGCTGGCATCAATAACTCGTTTAGACATCAGCGTACCGCGTACAAAGATACCAATGGCTTTTCCCTGATTCTCCCGGAAAACCTTTGTAAGCATTGCTTTGCCTTCTGGAGTGAAAAAAACTGCAGCAGAAGAAGTACCGGCACCATTTCCAGTTTTGAGTTCCACAGAGTCAAACTGAGCCTCCTTAATGCCGGTTTCCTTAAATGAACCGTATTTTTCGTTTGTAATATCTGCGTGCGCTGCGTCTGTTTCTACCATGAGGCTGATGGAGAATGGCTGCATCAGTTGTTCTCTGAGCGCATCCGCAGTTTCCGTATCCTTTGGCTTAATAGTAAGTCTGTTTCCCTGTACCACAACATTGCCTTGTTCGGGCACTTGTTCCAAATTGGAAAGACGGCGTTCAATAACGCGCGCAGCAGCAGAAGCCAGCGCAGCCTGACGGTTCGTGTCCTGCACGTTATATTTTAAATCGTACTGCAGTACATTTGTAGAACAGGCGACGAGTGTGAGGGCAAGTAGAAGGGTAGTAGGGATTATTTTTTTCATAGGTGGTTATTGTGACATAGAGAAGAGAAATATCAAACCGTAGAGCGGGTATGTCACCCGCGGTGGTGCGGGATGATGTCATTCGCATACCGGCCCCCATCCCCAACCCTTCCCCCGCGGGGGAAGGGAGATTTTTAAAACAAAACAAAACATTCCCTCCCCCCGAGGGGGAGGGTTAGGGTGGGGGAATACGAGAAATACTTCCTGTATCACGCCACGCTGAATAGATAACGTTTTGATTATTAAAATTCTTTTCCTTGTGTTTTCTTGAAAGTTGAAAGTTTGTGAGTTGAAACTTCTTCTCAACCTTTACTCTTCCACCACCAACTTCGTTCCCGCCCTCAACATCTGATTCTGAATGTCGATACCCTTCAAGATGCATTGCTCATCCACAATACAATTTTCGAGGGTGCAATCTTCAATAGTGCAGCCATCAAACACCATACAGTCGCGCAGTGTACTTCGTTCTATAGTGCAGTTATGTCCAATCACAACACTTCCCTGCATGGTCACATCCACTGTTTTTGAATTTGCTGGAATCAGGGTAGTTCCTTTCATCAGTGTGCGGTGTGCATCCAAATAGGAAGCGAACGATCCGATATCGATCCATGGTTCCGTGAATGTAAAGCAGTCGACTTGCATGCCGCGCGCGAGGAATTCTTCAAAAATACCACCCACGTTGTCGGGTTTCTGTTCTGCGTATGCGAGAAGGATAGGAAGAGTCGACTTGGGGAGAATAGAACAGCCAGTGCTTACAAGAGTTGTTTTAGGTTCTTTTGGTTTTTCTTCAAAGGC
>CAZJPS010000019.1:0-19321 GCA_964548055.1 uncultured Candidatus Peribacteria bacterium | reverse complement strand
CATTATATTTTTCTTGAAACGCTGTGGCTACGGATGGCGAGCCACTAGGAGCGGAGGTTGCTATACCAAGCAGTCTGCCATTGCTTGACTATCGAATTATCTCTACAATCTGTACGTTCTATGCTCACATTCCTCGTTCTCATCGAAATAGCAGTCTCTTTGCTGCTTAGCCTCTGTATTCTTGTGCAGCACAGGGCATCGGGGCTTTCGGCTACCTTTGGAGGAAGCGGAGCTGTTGCTATTCAGCGAAGAGGAGCAGAAAAAGTACTGTATCGCATCACCATTATCCTCAGCATTGTTTTCTTTGCACTCAGCTTGGTGCACCTGATTGTGGCTGCGTAAAACTGTAGATTCGCTTTGTGTACTACATCGAATGCAGGCATGGTGGTTTTATTGCGATGGTTGAAGAATGGGAAAAGATACCTCGCAGGTTAATGGTATGATAGTGGAGATGGTACGCCCCTTGCAGACTCTTCTATCAATGACTCGGTGGGAACGATGGGTTGCAGCCTCACTCGTTTTAGCAGCACTTCTAAGTGCGGCGGGCCTCGTACGTCAATTTTATATTGATAATACAGTGGTTACACCTACGAGTGGTGGAACGTATATTGAAGGTTCAGTTGGTCAGCTCCTCCCATTAAATCCATGGTTTATTGTTCAAAATGATGTGAACAGAGATATTGTGTCATTAGTGTTTTCAGGGCTCCTTAAATACAATCCGCAGACAAAAAAAATTGAAGAAGATTTAGCCACGATGCAGGTATCGAAGGATTACAAAGTGTATACACTCCGCTTGAAGGAAAATCTTTTTTGGCACGATACAACGGTGGAGCAGCCACATCCTGTTACGGCAGATGATGTAGTGTTTACCTTTACTACTATTCAAAATCCCGATTTCCCTAATATTTTGCTTCAGCAAAATTTTCGAGGCGTGAAGGTTGAAAAAATAGATGCGCGCACCGTGCGTTTTACGCTCGAAGAGGCGTACAGTTTTTTCCCAAGTAACTTAACACTCGGCATTCTTCCTCAAAAATCTTTTGAAGGAATCCCTGTATCGCAATACGACCAGCATTTAGAATTTGGCTACGCTCCCGTGGGAGCTGGTCCGTATCGAGTGAAGAATATAGTTCAAACGGATTTATCTTCAGAGGTGACACTAGAAAGATTTGAGAGAAGCTTAGAGCCTGTGTATCGCTTAGACCGGATTGTGTTCCGTATTTTTCCGGATTACTCCACGCTTCTTTCAGATTTACGAAATTTGCAGGGAATACGCACCGTACCTAAAAATAACAACGGCAAGCCTGTTGTACCAAAAAGGTTTGAAGCTCGCACATATTATTTGCCTCAGTATGTAGCACTCTTCTTGAATTTAGATAAAACTTCGCTCCAAGATCAAAAACTGCGCCTGGGATTGCAACTGGGTACAAATAAACAAGCAATTGTTGATGCCATAGGTGAATCTGCCATTGTCGATACTCCCCTCTTAGAACTTGATGTTTCCGATTGGCATTATCAATTTGATGCAAGTGCGGCGCAGGGAGCCTTATTAGCTTCTAAGTGGAACATCCCCGAACGCATCCGTTTGCAGCATGTGTTGGAGCAGGAAGAAGCAAATAAAGCCGGTGTTCTTGCACTTCCGCAAATCATGCTTGTAAAAAATAGTCCGCTCATTTTTACGGGCTCAGTGAAAGATGTGCAGATTGGATCACGTATCAATTCCATCCCAGTGCAACAAAACCAATCGCGATCCGGCTCGTGGATTATTCGTTTTCCTATAGTGAATGGCACGGGTGCGTTAAAAATGGGAGAAAATTTACTCCGAGTAACAGACATCAAGGGGAAAATTATTGATTCGTTTTACCTTTTCATAACAGATAAAGAGGAAACATATAAGAAGGCACTGGAGGAGCGCGAGCTTGTGGATCAGTACGTAAAATCGAAAGCACATCAGGGACCACAAGATGACAAAATATCTGCAACCGATTTGTATGTAGATCAAGGGATGCTGCGCAGGAGAGTATCCTCGGATCCTCCCAGCGTGCGTCAGAATGAAAAGGGTGAGCCCCTTCTCCTTCGCATCCTTACAAGCGGCGCTCCCGCATCGTATAAAAAAGTTGCGGAAGAAATCCAAAAGCAGTGGGCACAATTGGGGGTGAAGGTGTACATCGATATTCCCGCTACCAGAGAAGAATTTGAAGGCAAGCTCCTTAAGCGTGATTACGATATCTTGCTGTTTGGTCAGTCGCTCTTGGATAATTTGGATAGCTACCCATACTGGCATTCCACAGGCGTGCAGCGAATTACAGGGAATGAAAAAGATTTACAGAGGGATGCTTACAATCTTTCGCAGTACAAGTCATTTAAGGCAGACTCGCTCTTAGAAACGATACGAAAAACGGGAGACGAGAAGGAAAGAATCCGGTCTCTGAAGGAGCTGCAAGACATTTTAAAAGAAGATGTGCCTGCCATCTTCCTCTACTCCCCTGTATACACGTATGCCCATCGGCAAAAGATTCTGGGCATAGAACTCGGTAACCTATCATTACATTCCGACAGATTTCTTACTTTACACAAGTGGTATGTGAGGGAGGGCAGAGTGTTCAAAACAGGCCAGAGTTGGCTCTCCTTCTTTAGCTGGTTGTCGTCATTGGTAGGCCTTTAGAAAGATTGAAGGGATACAAGGGAGAAAAGGGATTGAAGGGATAACGTTATAAACCGAGAAATCGCCTTTTTGGTCATTTCCCTTCAATCCCTTCACTCTCTTCAATCCCTTTTCCGTTGCTGTCAAAGCGTAATACTTTTCCAGTGGAAAGATACGCAGGTCTTGAGCGTCTTTACTTGTGAGCCCTGGCACTACCGATCCATTGACGATTCCTCAAGGCTCACGTAGACTATCTCGGCCCTTTACAGGGTAATTCGCATCTTCCATGGAAATTCTTCTCCTCCAAGACATAGCCGGCGTGGGCAAAAAGAACGATCTTCTCGTTGTAGGGGACGGGTTTGCATTGAACTGCTTGCTGCCACAGCGCAAAGCTTTGGTAGCCACTCCAACCGTTCGTAAGAGGTATGCCGAGCAGATCAAGAAGCGTGCCGTAGAAAAGGAAGGCGAACGCCAGTTCCAACAGGATGCCGTTACCGCCATGTCTGGCAAATCCATCCAGTTCAGTCGCAAGACGAACAAAGTGGGCAAGCTGTACGCAGCCCTCACAGAGACCGAAATTTCCAATGCCATTAAAGAGCAGCTCGCACTCACAGTTCCTGCCGATAACGTGATCATCAACGATCACATCAAGGCAGTGGGAGCATTCCAGGTTCAGGTAAAAGTAGGTGATGTATCTATTCCTTTGGCCGTGACGGTTTCACAGCAGAAGGAGGCAGTGAAGAAAGCTGCGTAAATATCAAACTACTGATAACACTACGTGTAATTTTTGAAGGTGTGCACGTTCCACGTGATCGCCTTAGCGATTGTATGTGGTGGGCCAGGGTGGACTTGAACCACCGACCGCAGGTTTATAAGTCCTGAGCTCTAACCAACTGAGCTACTGGCCCGAATGACTGCACTATGTAAGGAGCAATGATAATGACATTTCTTGCCCACCGTAGCCGACACAATAGCTCTATTTTAGGGAGTGCTCACGAGATAGAGGTATGCGGGCGAAGGTGGGAGCTACTGGCCCATGGGTAAATCGTAGCACAGAAGCATCTAAGACGGATGGGACTAAAAAACCAAAGTAAGATTCACTTTTATGTTTGCAGTATATGTACACTTGAAAATATTATTGTAAAATATACATATTACTAAAGTTAACATATGAATTTTCAACAACAACTTTTGGATCATCTAGACGCATCTGCGGAAGCGAGGGTCGTACATGATCAAGGTAAGGGGCAAAACGCACTTGTGGTTCTAAGGCAATTTCACGGGAGCAAATATCATGCAATCGATATAGAATGTGACGAAAAATTTCGGCATCTTTTTATAGAACATCAAAATAATATCCGCATGTTTTGTCGTCAGATTATGTGTGAATTTTCGGATTCACATCTTTTGGTAGAAGGTTATCAACAAATACATAACCAACCACTAGCTAGCGTAGCAACGGAGTACTTACAAGAAGTAGCCGATCATGAGCGTCTGTTATGTGGAACTCCTGATCCCCTCTCGTTACGCATACCTCTTGATACTCCATTTTCAGTTATAAGCCCCGATACTTCTACGTTGGACCTGGATGATTGGGTGAAAATGAGTGATAGATATCCACTTGAATTTGTTAGCTATCATATTGATCGCATTCTTGGATCGCTGAGGCAGGCCGCAGAATTGGTTTTGAACAATCAAGTTTCTCGTGTGCATGGTATAGAGCCCAATGAATGGAAAGCTACAGATCTTCAGCGAGTTGAAAGTATTGTTAGAGTTTTTCGGAAAAGTGTTGGCGACGAGGGGCTAGGAATTCTTGTTATGGGTGCCGCGCATACTAAATCTGGAGTAAAGGCAGAGGGTCCTATAAAGCATCATTACTTTGAAGAAATACTTCCTCATCTTTTGCCAGACACTCGTCTGATAGTAGTAGAGCCAAAAGTAATTGTTTGGGATTATGAAGAAGAAATAAATAATTCTAAACGTGCAGCTTGGAAGAAGGAATATGGAGATAATCCTCCAAGCGCATCAAGTTTTTTCTTTTAATAAAGCAAGGGATGCTTCGTGAATAGAAAATGAACTGCAAGAAACCCCCCTCTCAAACGTCACACACAACAGATTCTTACCCACTTAATTTTATGACTGTCGAATCCAAGTTTTCTTTTGCAACGTTTGCTATTTCGGGACTGGCCTTTGCAACTATTCTTAGTACAGGAGGTGCATCAGCAGCTACTGTTTTTAGTGATGTTCCCCCCTCACACTGGGCCTACAATGCTGTTCGATGGGCAGCGCAGTATGGAATTATGACGGGTCCTGGAGATAGGCCAGGTACCTTCGATATCGCAGGTAATGTAAATCGTGCTGAGCTCGCTACAGTTCTTATGCGGCAAAATAATACGCTTATGAAGGAGCTTACGAATCTGCATGTGAGTTTGGATCTGATGCAGGACAGATTGGACAAGCTTGAAGGTAAAACTGGTGGAACTTCATCAGCAAGAAGTAGCAACCAATCATCTGCACTGAGTAACGCATTCTTTTCTGCAACACTCACGGGCGGACAGGAAGTTCCATCCGTTTCTACTACCGCAAATGGCGTTGGTTCCTTTACCTGGAACGCATCGGATAATTCTCTCAGTTACGATATTACAATTGCAGATTTAAGCAGCGCTCTCACAAGTGCACATTTCCACTTAGGAGCACCGGGAGTATCGGGTGGCGTGCTTACACCTATTACGTTCAATAACAATCGTGCAATTGGAAAGTGGACGGGTATTACGAGCGAACATAAGGATGCTCTCCTCGCAGGTCGCATTTATGTAAATGTGCACACGAACAATTTTCCAAATGGAGAAATCCGTGGACAGGTGGTACTGAATACGAATCAAAGTTCGAGTATGAGTGGAATGTCATCCAGCAGAGCATCGAGCCTTAGCTCCACGTCCTCCATAAGTTCCCATTCATCCAGCATTAGTTCAAATTCCAGTAGCTCTCGTTCGAGCAGCCTCTAATGAAATTTGGCTCGTAAAAGGCGGGCTCCGGCCCGCCTTTTTGAGATATTGACAAAATACAAATAAATACTACAATAGAACACTTTCATGAACACAGGTTTCGTCTCGCGTCGGCTTTACCCCAAGAGAGAATCCCATACGCTCCTACGCGCCTTTATTGTCATCACAGCGTTTGTAATGGCATTCTCAGTGCTTGGATCACTGGTGCAATCCCCTGCTGTGGAGGCGAATCAGGTGGAAATTCAGAGATCGTGGTAATTATTAAATAAGAAAATCAGTATGTTGTCGTGGAGGAAGTATTTCTCGTATTCCCCCACCCTAACCCTCCCCCTCGGGGGAGGGAATGTGTATGTTTTGTCTTTTTAAAATAATCTCCCTTCCCCCGCTTGTCCTCCGTAGCTTTAGCGAAGGAGGATGGGGGGAAGGGCCGGGGATGGGGGCGGACATGCGAATGACATTCATCCAACACACCCGCGGGCAGAAAGCCCGCTCTGATGGATGATGTTTTTCAAAAATCCTTTATCCCCTTTAAAACCTTTGTCCCCTTTGTCCCCTTAATTTTTCAATTTCAAAACCATCTCCCTCGCCTCTTTCTTCGTCGTAATCTCTTTCCTCACCTGTGCGTCCTGCAACAAGTGAAGAATACGGCCAACCTCTGCGCCAGAAGAGATTCCAAGAATCTCCATCACTTCATGTCCAGAAATGAGTGGCTTTTCTGGGCGTGGATGCGCGTCTAGGAACTTGTGGTAGTCGGATATGATACTTTCATACAAAGAGAAATTGGATGGGGTGGTTCCTGCGATGTCTAAATAAAATACTTGGAGTAGTTCCTGGAACCACGGATGGAAGTACCAGTGTGCTTTGCGTTCATCATTCATTTCTAAGAATGTCATAGACATGTGGTGACGCACCAACCAGTCGATCTTTTTTCGTCTATCGGCAGGACACTGCAGCCGTTCCAATGCTGCCGAGGCTTTATCGGCGGAAATGATAGCGTGATGATCGAATCGGATTCTTTCTTTGATGGAAAATGTATCTGCTTTGCCACTGTCATGGAATAAAATCGCGAGTCGTACATCGGGACCATCGTCAGGGCGCAAACTTCGTAAGCACTGCATGGTGTGTTCCCATACATCACCTTCGTGATGATAATCAGCTGGTTGTGGGATGCCTTTGCATACATGTAGCTCTGGCAAAAAATAATTCAGAATTCCAAGTTCCCATAAATCTTCCAGTGCTCGATCGGGCTTGGATGTCTTCAGCATCTTTTCCAACTCTTCTCGCTGCCTGCTTCCAGAAAGAATTTCAACCATCTTGCCAAGTTCCTGTAGCGCTTTATAGGTTTCGGGATGATATTGTCCGCTGATAGAAGCCCTAAAACGCACGGCACGGAAAATACGGAGGGAATCGTGTGTAATGCGAGTAGCTGGATCTCCAATAAAGCGAATGAGACGTTCCTTCACATCTGCTTCTCCATTGAACGGATCAAACAGTTGTTGAGAAATTGGATGCCAGTAGATTGCGTTCACCGTAAAATCTCTACGTTTTGCGTCTAGCTCTCGTGTTCCAAATACAACCGATTCAGGATGGCGCCCATCAGAGGCTTCATCGTCTTCCCGAAAAGTGGTCACTTCAAATGTTTCATTCCCTAAAAGAATGCGAACACTACCCAGATGCTCCGATGCATCATTCGATCGCTTAAAAAGCGCACACACTTCTTCGGGCTTTGCTTCTGTAGCGATATCAATATCAACAGGAACAATGCCCATGAGCATATCGCGGATGCATCCTCCCACCCACCAGGTGTCGTACCCTGCATCTGTCAGTTTTTCGAGAACGGCATACGCCCGCTCACCATGAGGCGATGCAAGAGTGCGATCGATGACGTCTCTCGCAATGGGCATTGGTGTTAGAATCGCGAATTACAGAAAAAGAATCAAGGCATGCTCTTCATAATTTTCGTTTTTGCTTGTTTTGAGGGTGCTACATCTGTGCCCTTATGATGGCTAAGCAGCAATGCCACAATTGCTCCCGCAACGATAACAATCGATTTTCCAAGAAAATCAGCAAGCGCAAGATTATCAATCATTTTGTTCTCTTTTGGCTTGGGCAACTCAAAATTATTCATGTATACATTTTACTATAAATACGGTGTAATTTCAAAAAATACTGCATTCGCGTCACTACAAAAAACAGCTACTATAAGCCTACCTTGGCATCAATTCTTCGTTTTGCTGTTGCTGGCACTCCCCTTTCTACACCTTCTCCTGGTGGAACGGTAGCAGGCTTGAAGCAGGCTAAAAAACTGGGCATTCACGCCATGGAAATTGAGTGGGTACAAATGGTTCCCAAGGATCCCAAGCGCATGCTAGAAATTAGGGCGACAGCCGAAGAGCTGGATATAACACTCACAGTTCATGCGCCGTATTACGTTAATTTGAATTCTCCAGAAAAACCAAAGCTCATGGCGAGTATTCAGCGCGTACTTGCAGCACTTCAAATGTCTGAGCTTGCAGGAGTGCGTTCCGTGTGCGTGCACGCAGCATTTAATTTGGGGCAACCTCCGCCGATTGTGTACGACAATGTGAAGCGAGCTGTAGATACGATTATGAAAAAGAAAGACGCACTTTTTCCACATGTCAACTTGGCATTGGAAACCATGGGAAAACCGTCGCAGTTTGGAACCTTAGAAGAGGTATTGAAAATCAGTAAAGAGTTTGGTTTGTATCCCTGTTTGGATCCCGCGCACTTGCATGCGGTAAGTAACGGAAAAGTAAATACCGAAGAAGAATGGAATGAAATGTTTGATGAATGTGAAAAGTATCTGGGAAAGAAATGCCTCACGCATGTGCATATGCACTATTCTGGAATTGAGTACGGTGTAAAGGGCGAGAAAAAACATCTGCCCTTTGAAAAAAGTGATGCGAACTGGAAAGGTTTTTTACACGTCCTCAAACACCGCAAAATAGGCGGCACGGTGGTATGCGAATCTCCTGCGATGGAGGCAGATACACTCCTTCTACAGAAGGCCTTTCTTTCGTTATGAAGAAGCCATAGTGCAACTTCGCATGTCCTTTTTAGTGGTGTGTATGTGTAATCCGAGTAGAACTATGTGGCATGAAAACCTCATGCTCCAATTCAACGCAGTTCAGGTTCCAGAAAAGCATATTGTACAAGCACGAATCGTTCCCCGAGGAGAGAAATATTTCGAGGCGCCACTTTTTAAAAGTAGCTGTTAGCGTTGCAGGTGCGCTTTCAATGGAACCAAGCTTAATGCAATCGAATAGCCTTATTGCCGAGCAAACGAGAACGCGTTTGCCACTCATTATTCTGTTTCTTTCCGGTGGGATAAGTGCAAAGGAATCATTTAATCCAGATCCTGAAAATTCTCCTTCCAATCTTCGTGGCCCTTTGGGATCAATAGCAACTCGCACAACAGATGTCCGTTTTAGCGAATGCTTTCCAGAACTAGCTGCTCGTACAGATAAATTTGCGCTCATCCGTAGCCTAGATAGTGGAAGTGCCGATCACACATCATCCATGCAAACGGCAGTACTCAGTGGCGCAAGAACTGTGAGCGAACATATTGGCGAACGTGCTTCTAATGGGGGCGTGCCGTACGTTTTGCTTAATCCTGGTAGTTCATGGCCAGGCCTTCAAACGGCATTCCGCCAATCCAGCGCGTTTGTGCCCCAGTGGAATAGAGACACGCGAACATTTACGCCTCCCGAAATGCCTCAAACATCAAATATGGACGAACGGCGGCAGTTGTTAGAGGAATTTGATAGCACGCTTATTCATTCACCAGAAGCGGCAAGAATAGATAGATTTAGGCAAACAGCCTTTGATTTGCTCAATGGAGGTGGGCAATTTTTCCAGGCGCTCACATTAAGTACTCCCGATCGCGAACGATACGGCAATTCGTACGAAGGAGATATTCTTCTTACAGCGAAGCAGTTTGTTGAGCGAGGCGCGGGGGCAGTAACTATCTACGATGAGCCCGATTCAACGCGTTGGGACATGCATAATAATATTGAAAGTCGCATGAGGACCATTGCTCCTCCTACGGATAAAGCTGCGGCGGCACTTATTGATGAAATACATGAAGGTTTGCAGTGCGTGTTTTTGATGATGGGTGAATTTAATAGGACGCCAACCATAAATATCACGGCAGGAAGGGATCATTGGCAATATGGCAACTGTGCCATTCTCGCGGGTGGCGGTATTCGTGCTGGCGTTTTGCATGGAAGAGTAAATACGGCAGGGCAAATTGTGCACGGCGGAATTCCTCAAAGAGAAACACTAGCAAATACCTTAATAGTCGCTTCGGGAGGCGATATACATCCGGCCGCCCCTCGAATACGAGAAGTCCTTCGTTGATGATTGGTTTCTTATGGTAGAGTGTTCGCATTCCCCTTTCTGCTATGAATATTGCTATCAACGGTTTCGGACGTATCGGACGCCAGGCATTGCGCATTATTTTGGACACACATCCTGATATTGATGTAGTGCTCATCAACGATCTTTCGGAACCAGCTACGCTCGCACATTTATTTGAATTCGATTCAACCTATAAGCACTTTCATGGAAAAGTGAGCGTGAAGGATGGGAATTTGGTGATTGATAAAAAGACGATCAAGCTGACAGCCAGCAAAGATCCAGCTAGCCTTCCGCATGGAGATTTGAAAGTCGACGTCGTCTTAGAATGCACCGGCCGCTTTACCAAACGTGAGGAAGCTGCATTGCATCTTAAAGCTGGGGCTAAAAAAGTGATCATATCCGCGCCTGCAAAAGACTCCGTAGATGGCACATTCTGCATTGGCGTGAATCACGAAACGTACGATCCAAAAACAATGCACGTGGTCAGTAATGCTTCGTGTACTACAAACTGCCTCGCTCCCATGGCGAAAGTGCTGCATGATTCTTTTGGAATTAAGCATGGTCTTATGACCACTATTCATAGTTATACCAACGATCAAAATTTGTTGGACCTCCCTCATAAGGATTTACGCCGGGCACGAGCAGCCGCTATTAATATTGTTCCAACGAGTACAGGAGCAGCAAAGGCCATAGGTCTTGTGATTCCAGAACTGAGCGGGAAAATGCATGGGGTCTCTATTCGTGTGCCCACCCCCACAGGAAGCATTACCGATCTCACAGTGGTAGTAGATAAAGCAACAACGAAAGAAGAGGTGAATGCCGCATTCAAAGCAGCCGCTTCAACATCCATGAAAAATATTTTGCGCTACGAAGAGCGTCCACTTGTGCTGCAGGATTATGTTGGAGATCCTCACAGTTGTATTATTGATGCCGATCTTACCCAGGTTATGAATGGGAATTTAATAAAGGCATTCGGCTGGTACGATAATGAATGGGGGTACAGCAACCGGATTGTAGAATTAGCAGAGTATATTGGAGCAAGGCTCTAGTATTCACTTTCTTTGTTCCTTCTCTGCATTCACTTTTTTTCTCTGCCTTTCAATATCTCATTTGCTGTGGCTTAAACAAACACTTTCTTCCGCACAGTGTTGCATTGAAGAAGATGTGTTACGTACAGAATCCGGCTTTAGCGCCCAATTCTTATCTATTAAACCACCATTGCTTTAAGCGACCTGTTACTCGTGAGAAGAGTCCTTTTTGTGAAGATTCTTCTTTTTGTGCAACTGGCTTGCGAATAGCGGATACGGCAGCAGCTCCTGCAATCATTCCAAACACTGCATTTTTCGCATCTACGTGTCTTTTTTGCATGATCACCGTATTGTCTTTGGAAAAGCCATCAATTATTGCAGGTTTTATGGTGTGGTTCATGTGTATGGTATGGACTTTGTCATTTCCCTGTGCATCTAATGCTTGTATTGCTGAACTATCAACCGCCATTTTATTGGCATGTTTTTCATGTTGAGGAACAGGTGTTTTTGGCAACTGATTGTTATCTCTTTGCGGTTGATGATCATGTCCATTGCCCGTGTTATGTCCTGGAGCATGGTGCCCATTCTCTGTTTGCACATGTTGAATATTGCCATGCTGGTCTCGTGTGTACGAGAAAGTAGTACCAAGAATATTAAATGTTTCAATGGGGTGATGATGCTCCTCTTCTTCCTCAGGAAGGATGTGTTCAAATTCATGATGCTGTGCGTGTGCAGCATGAAAATGTTCAGCATGAGGGGCGTGACCGTGCTCAGCATGTACATGGTGCATTGCATGCATCATTTTTTCGCGCGCTTCATTTTCCTTTT
Organism: uncultured Candidatus Peribacteria bacterium; assembly: GCA_964548055.1. GTDB lineage: Bacteria > Patescibacteriota > Gracilibacteria > Peribacterales > Peribacteraceae > CAZJPS01. Next base: position 7,439 of record CAZJPS010000019.1, on the reverse strand, counting down.
CCTTTGCCTCTGCTTCTTCCTCCAGAGCATGATCAAATTCCTCCTTCAAATGATCTTCGTTTTCGTGATGTTCGTCTTCACTTTCCTCTTCGTGTTCGGACTCTTTTTTATCATGTTTATCTTGCTCACCACACTCTTCATCTTCCTTGTCCGCAACATCTTTCGTGTGATCTTCAGTATGATCTGCAGTGTTACTCTCAACAACTTTCGACTCATGCATACACGAATGCAGGTCTACTTTCATTTCATGTTGTCCTACAAGAATTGTTTCATTCTGAATAGATGGAGATTCCGCATCAGGAGCTTGAAGAAGCGGAGTTGTGCTCGGCATATCTCTGTTCTCCAGTTGTTCTAACTTAAGAATAGTGTTCATATACTACTATATTCTATGAAAATAGGATAAAAAGCAAGTCACAATGATGTCATTTTCTAAGCAGAAATAAGCCCAAAAGCCTCACTTCCCTACTCTTTCTTATCATCCACTACTTCGGCATCAACCGCGCCATCCTTGCTACCCCCTTTGTGAGATGCGTCCGTTTGCTCTTGGTTCTTCTTCTGCGCCTCTTCATACACCACTTTTCCAATCTCCTGGGCCGCTGTCCCCAGTTCTTCCGTCACTTTCTTTATTTCCTCTGCAGAAGCATCCTCCTTCTTTAGCATTTCTTTCACTTCATTGATCTTCTCATTTACTGTCTTTTTCGTAGCATCTGGAATTTTTGCATCGTATTCGCGCATCTGTTTTTCTATAGTGAATACAAGTGCGTCTGCTTGATTGCGTGCTTCAATCACTTCCTTCTTTTTACGATCTTCATCTGCATGGAGCTCTGCGTCTTTTTGCATTTTCTCCACTTCTTCTTTGCTCAGACCCGTGGAACCCTGAATGGTGATGTGCTGTTCCTTGCCCGTACCTTTATCTTTAGCGCGCACACTTAGGATACCGTTACTATCAAGATCAAAGCTCACTTCAATCTGTGGCATACCGCGTGGGGCCGCCAAAATACCATCCAGGATAAAGCGACCAAGGGATTTGTTATCTTTCGCAAGTTCGCGTTCTCCTTGTACAACGTGAATTTCTACAGATGTTTGGTTATCGGCAGCTGTGGAAAATACTTGGCTCTTGCTCGTTGGAATTTTGGAATTGCGCTCGATCAGTTTGGTAGCCACACCGCCGAGTGTTTCGATGCCCATGGAAAGAGGTGTCACATCCACCAGCACGATATCTTTATCAATATCTCCTCCTAGTACTCCCGCCTGAATAGCAGCACCAATCGCCACTACTTCATCGGGGTTCACGCCCTGATGTGGATCTTTGCCAAAGAGTTCTTTCACCTTTGCAACCACCGCTGGCATGCGTGTCATTCCTCCCACCAGCACTACTTCGTGAATATCTTTTTTGGTAAGCTTTGCATCTTTTAAAGCAGCTTCACAAGGACCAACTGTTTTCTCAATGAGATGTGACACAAGCGCTTCCAGTTTTGCGCGTGTCAGTTTGAGCGTGAGATGTTTAGGTCCTGTTGCATCCGCCGTAATGAATGGGAGATTGATTTCTGTCTCCGATGCACTGGAAAGCTCAATCTTTGCTTTTTCTGCAGCTTCTTTTAGTCGCTGAATAGCAATCTTATCTTTGCTCAAATCTACTCCTTGATCCTTTTTGAATTCGTCCAAAATCCACAGGATAATTTCGCTATCAAAATCATCTCCACCTAGGTGCGTATCACCATTGGTAGATACCACTTCAAACACTCCATCACCCAATTCCAAAACTGAAACGTCGAACGTTCCTCCACCAAGATCGTACACAATAATCTTTTGGCTCTGGCTTTTATCTAGCCCATACGCAAGGGCTGCTGCCGTTGGCTCATTGATAATACGTACAACTTCTAATCCTGCAATTTGGCCTGCCTCTTTCGTTGCTTGCCTCTGTGAGTCATCAAAATATGCTGGCACTGTAATCACTGCTTTTGTCACAGTTTGGCCAAGGAACGCTTCCGCATCCTTTTTTAATTTCTGCAGAACCTTCGCGCTCACTTCTTGTGGAAGCATTTCTTTTCCATCGATTACAATCATTGCCCTCTCCCCTTTTCCCTTCTTCACTTCAAACGGCATACTTTTTGCTTCCTTTTCTACTTCGTTATATCTGTGACCGATAAAGCGCTTGGCAGAAAACACCGTATTCTTAGGATTCGTAACAGCCTGACGCTTAGCAGCCACACCCACTAGCACTTCACTTCCTTTAAATGCAACCACGGATGGAGTCGTCCGATTTCCTTCTGCGTTTGGGATAACGACAGGCTCCCCTCCTTCTATAACAGAAACACAGGAGTTTGTAGTACCAAGGTCGATACCAATTATTTTAGACATAAGTGAAAGTTGGAATTAGCACTCGGTATTTTAGAGTGCCAATTGTGTTCAGTCAATGGGGGTGGCGAAAGTTTTTCCTCAGATTCCCCCACCCTAACCCTCCCCCTCGGGGGAGGGAATGTTTTTGTTTTTTAAACAAACTCCCTTCCCCCGTGGGGGAAGGGCCGGGGATGGGGGTGGGACAAGAGTCATGCTCAGTTTTCCTCTAGAGAAAGAGCTATTTCCCGTTCTCTTCTACTGCAAAACGTCCTATACTGCGCCCATGTTCTTAGACGAAGCCACTATCGAAACCCGCGGCGGCCACGGTGGCCGTGGCTGTGTGAGTTGGCGCAGAGAAAAATATATTCCAATGGGAGGACCAGATGGCGGTAATGGAGGACGAGGTGGAAACGTATACATTGTTGCCGACGAAAATACGGACACACTCAGCGTATTTGCATCTCGCAAAAAATTTGAAGCTGCAAAAGGTCGCTTTGGAAGCGGAAAAAATTGCGCAGGCAAAGATGGAGAAGATTTGCTGTTGCTTGTTCCGCCGGGGACGGAGGTGAATGAAATTGTGACTGCTCACGATGGATCGGTTACTAAAAAACATCTTGCAGATTTAATTTCAAACGGCGATAGATTCTTGGTTGCGCGTGGAGGGCGTGGTGGATTTGGAAATGCACATTTTAAATCCTCAACGCGTCAGGCTCCAGATTTTGCGGAGCTTGGGGAACCTGGGGAAAGCAGGCTTGTAAAATTAGAGCTAAAACTTGTTGCTGATGTGGGAATCATTGGATATCCAAGCGTGGGAAAATCCACGCTCATTTCTGTCATTAGCGCTGCCAAGCCAAAAATTGCCGATTACCCTTTTACAACACTCGTTCCAAATTTAGGAGTGGTGCACATTTCCAAACGCAATTATATCGTGTGTGATGTGCCGGGGCTTATAGAAGGAGCCAGTGAAGGCAAAGGACTAGGCGACAAATTTTTACGCCATATAGAACGCTGCGGAGTGCTACTTCATGTATTGGATGTCAGTCGCTGTTTAGTAGAAGGAGGAGAGCCGGATCCATCTCTCCTCATAAAGGACTACCAGGCTATCCGGAAAGAACTAGAGGCCTACTCCCCTCTTCTCGCCAATAAACGCGAAATTGTTATCTTGAATAAGACAGATGTCGTGAATTACGACGTGAAGGATTTGGTGAAGGCACTCAAAAAAGCAAAGATTACGGTGTTCATGGATATCTCTGCCGCCACTCATCACAACATCGATACGCTCATGAAAAAACTTCTGGAGATTGTGCTGGATGAACGCAAGAACAGAGTGCAGGAGCAGGTAGAAAAAAAGGAAGAAGAATCATCCGCAATTCCAGTACTCAAGCCCCATCTACTTTCTGATCAAATGGGTGCGTACCGCATTGATCGTGATCCCGATGGAACCATCCGCGTGACGGGAAAAAGACTAGAACAGTTCACCGTCATGACAGATTACGATAATGAGAGTGGTGTTCGAAGATTCATCGATGTCATCGATCGCATTGGGCTTTTAAAAACTCTTCGCCGTATGTTGCGTGAAAAGAAGGCAAGCGTGTACATAGGTGCAACCAAAGTGGATGAGTATTTGTAGGAGGGACGGGAGAATTTAACTTATAAAGTCAGAGAGTAATTCACTTCCTAATCTTTTCAGTTTTTTTATAGCTTGTGCCTCAATTTGGCGGATGCGCTCTTTTGTTAATTTTAAAGTCTTTCCAGTTGCTTCTAATGACAAAGGCTTATCGACCAAGTATCGGGAACGTAAAATGTGACCCTCATCTTCATTTAAATATTTTTGAATCGCTATTTCTATAGCGTTTCTTTTATCATTATTAAAGACCATGTCTATTGTTGAATTATCATCTGCTTTACCAATATTTCTAGTTCCATGCTCTGTAATAGTGTCGCATAGCATTTCCTCACTTTCGCCGAACGTATTTGATAGCGATGTGGTGTTGAGTATAGATAGTACCCGCTTAATTTTTGTGCGGTCGATTCCTACGGCATCTGAAATTTCCTGAAAGGATGGCTTCTTTCCTTCTCCGTGCTTATCAGAGTATTCACTCATGAAATTACGAATCACATTCATAATGTGAAGCACATTTGTGTTTACGGATGTTACAAAATTGCTGCTTTCGCGTGCTATAGCCTCTTGAATACTTTGTTTTACCCACCACATTACGTACGTTCCAAAACGAAATTCTTTCTTTAGTTCGAATCGATCCAAGCCAAAAAGTAAGCCTGAAATGCCGGCCATAAAAAGATCATCTGCATTGCCATATTTATTTGCCTCTCGTCTCACGAGGCCAACATTTGCCAGAATGATTGCATCTCGCGCACGCTTCCAATTTTTTCTAATCCCTTCGATGTCTGCTCTGCTTGCATTTGTATCTTTCTCCAGCGCTTTTAATTTTTCTCTCAATGTAAAATATTCTTCTAAGAGTTTTCTTTCCTCTTCCCGGTTCAGTGGAGGATTACCGATTTTGTTTTCAACGTGGTGCTTGTTGCCTGCATGCCTGCTTGAGCTTGTTGCGCCGGCTGTTGATTGAGCTGCCAATGGTGGTTCTCGTTCGGCTATTGTGATGAGAGAAAATGGCTCTATGTATTTTTATAATCGGTGGTTATACTTAAATTGTCAATGATCCCGTAGAAGCACAGAAAAGTTCAAAAATGGATCTTGAATGCAGATAGATATTTGTGTTAGTTAACAATGCACTACATATAATAGTAATTGTTCCTTCTCAAACCTCCAAAATCTTGGTATCTTTGTATTAATGGCCCTGTAGCTCATCGCCTAGCTTTGCGAAGCAAAGCGTGAAAAACTAGCGCCGCTCGATTCCTTGTCAGTAATGTCAGAGAATCTAAGCTGTGGCCCTGTAGCTCATCGGTAGAGCGCTGCCCTGAAGAGGCAGGCGTAGTCAGTTCGACTCTGACCGGGGCCACCATACTCAAAACACATATTTTGTTTATTCTGAGGGCAAAATATGAACTGCGCTTAGCAGAATATTGCAAGATGTAAAAGATACTGTACTGTTCGAGAATGGAAGAACTTTATGATCATGAAGAGGATGAGTGGCAAAAGAAGAATTTTTTAAAGAATGCGTATCGTGTATGCGAACAACAGTGTTTACGAAGTGAATACAGTCATTGGCGTCCAATAGAAAAACACCAACGAATCGGCCACTTTGTGGATAGTAATTTTGAACTGTGCACCTGGATTGAAGTAGGGACAAATTTCACCGGTAGAATTTTGGCATGCAAGATAGTAGAGAATCGCATTCTTTGGGATGAGTGGAGCATTGTCCCTGAAAGTTCATTTCAGAACTTGGAACATGAACAATGTGAAGAAAATAAAACCATTATTCTTTTTGAAGATTTGTACATTCCTTCACCGGTGCTTGAACGTGTAAAAAGCTTTATCAATGCGCACTCAAAAATAATCGGCATACTCTTTTTGTGTGGCGCACTTGTATCTGCATTCCATATTGCCCCTCAAGATCCCCAGTATGCATCTAATAAACAGAAAGAAAGAAATGTTAAGAAGCAAGATGAGATTCCACAAAAAAAGAACGAAGAATTAAAAAATATTGAGAGGAATCGCTTTTTAGACAAATAAACTAGAGCGGCCACGATGTAACTCCACACCCGATTTACAGGTAGTTAGCAATAGGTCAGGAATTGGTTTTAATGGTATAATCATTTGAAATTCCTCTTCTTCATACATGGCCAAAAATACTTCTGCACCGCTCTACCTTACTGCCAAAGAACAGGCAGTATTTGCAAAGTTACCACAAGATGTACAAGGTGACTGGAAAGTGGAAATAGAAACGCTGACGTTTGAGGATAGCGATGAGCAAATTGAAACTCGTATGAGAAATCTTTCTCTGGAACATCCTGAGTTAAAAAAATTACAAGAAAAAGCAGCTAAGACAAAACTTACGCAAAAAGAAATTGCCGAATTGGCTCAAACTGTAGATCTCTCTTCGCTTTCAGAAAATGATCTTATGGAGCTTTCTTTTGCATGGGGTCCGAATGTGTTTACAACCATGATTGCTGCCATGTTTTCAGAGGCTTTTTCCAGAGACAGCGTGCAAGATTTAGCACAACTTTCCAGAATACGGCATGGTCTTCTTCTTGCTATGAATCGTACATTCCCCTGATTTCTTTCTTTGCTTTGTATGCCATCAGACGTTCTCACCACCGTATCAGACATAACTCGTCTCACTCCTGCACAAATCAGAGCATCTTCCGCAGAGGAGCGTAATAAATTATATGGTGACGTGGCGAAAAATCCTGATTTTGCAAAGCGTTTTAAAGAATTTAATATTTCCAGCCGTGAGCAGCTTGCTAGTACTGTGGAAAGCTCATTGAAAAAAGGATGGTTTGCAGAGTATGTAAAAGGAGAAAAAGGCCTGATGAGTTTTGGAACACTTGGAAAAATACTTTCCATGAAACCAGTGGAAGGTGTAGTAAACGCCGTCACTTTTAATAAGCTACCGATTCTTGGAAAAATTGCACGATGGTCGGCTGTGGCAGCTTCCATTTATTTTGGTATTAATTTGATTAAAGGTGGTGCACAAACAGCATATGAGGGAGGAAATATTCTCTTGGATCGAATGGGTCCTGGCGGAGGTCATTTAGTACCCCCTATGGATTTACCTCCCGCTCCTTACCAATTACAACCTCTGCCTTCTGCTAATCCCTGGGGAACTGCTTAGTATTCCATGTAATTCACAAACACACATATGTCACCGTTAGAAAATCCAAATGAAGGGCAAAACGTGCTTGTACCAGTCTCTACTCTTCGTAAAAGAGTAGAAGAGTTAAGGGCGATATCAGGGCTCACAACATTACAGAATGACCCACGCACAACACCTCCTGGTGCACATCCTGGTGAACATCCATTAACTCATTTTTTTCGTTTAGATGCTCTTGCTCCATCTACGGATCCCAGTCGTCCTCAACAGCAACCAGATCCATTTGAAAGAGAACAATTACTAAAACTTAGTGAGAATGCTATTAAATTAGCGCAAGCACCAAATGCAACATGGGATCAGCAAATG
>CAZJPS010000018.1:0-20105 GCA_964548055.1 uncultured Candidatus Peribacteria bacterium | reverse complement strand
ATGTTCCAAACTGATGGTGCGAACAATGGGGGGAGCCTTGCGTATAAGGTAGTACGTGAATCCGATAGCGAGTGATGCAAATGAGAGCGTCCAAATATGCGAAAGTATGCCGTATACAATTAAAATTAGCAGAAATGCCATGCCGCATGCGTACCAACGTTCTGTTCGCTCGTGGATAGGTTGAACAGGGGCAGACCACTGAAGAGAAGCCTGCTTTTTAGATATCTGCACAGGCTTCAGTGGATCTGTGCTCAAACGTGATGGATCAAAGGCCGGTTTTTGGGGTTGATGTTTTGCCATGTGGTTCATATCATTTTGGGTTGTGTGATCATTATTTCCACTTCCCGCACCTCGTAGCGTCTGTGTGCAGTAAGTAGCAGTTTTGGTTTAGGATGAGCACGAATTTTGCATTTTGATCGCGAAGTGGTGTGAGTGTTTCAAATCCAATTATTATAGCACAAAAACATGGTTTTGAGCATGGTGGCAGAGTTGCAAAATGCGATAATAGTGTTTATATAACTAAGTTACTTTGCCGCTACAGAAAGCCATATTATCCAAATGCGATCACCAAGGCTTGAACGTGCTTGGCTCCCGCTTGCTTCAGGGCTCTGGCACACGAATCGAGGGTGGCTCCGGTGGTGCACACATCGTCTATGAGTACTACATGAGAAGGGGAAGACACGACTGGTACAAACACTCCATTCATGTTCTGAAAGCGGTCACTTCGATGTTTTTTTGTTTGTGTTGTAGTCCATCGAGTACGCGATAGAAGTGGCATCATTTGCCAGTGTGTTTCTGTGTGAATACTACTCGCAAGAATTTCTGCTTGGTTATACCCGCGAGAAAAGCGTCGTGCCCAGTGTAGTGGGACGGGGCAGAGAACAGGTTCAACACTCAATGGAAGCGCAAGATAGGGAATTGTTCGCAGAAGAAGAGCGCCAAGAGGGAGAGATAGAGTGCGAATGCTTCGGTATTTGAAGAGATGGATAGCTTGCCGAATATCGGGAGATGTATCGTACATACACGCACCCACAATCCGATCGATGGAGTGAAGACCGCTGGAATGCAGCGCCTTACCATGTAGAACAATTGGTTCACGCTCGTACTGAATGGCATGCTCAAGATTGAGAGTGCGAGGAGGGAAAAGGCTCCCAAGTATAAAATTCCACATGGAGTAGTTATACAACCTTCAGAACGTGAAAATAGGGATATCACCAGCAACGTTGTAGTATTTCTGCTTTTTCTACATCCAGAAGGCAAAACGAGCGTTCTTTGGATGAAAGAACGAACAAAGTTGCTTGTTGCTTCTTGCTGTCCTTGGTACCCTTCGTCAACTTCTATGGGCAATTAGCTTCCACCCTCGCCTCTGGGCTACGGTGGACGAGCAGCTTCCAGCTTCGCTTCTCGTTCTGATCTTTTCTACGGTTACTGTCATCATTCCTCAGGGCAATTAGCTCAGCTGGCTAGAGCGCCACATTGACATTGTGGAGGTCACTGGTTCGAGTCCAGTATTGCCCACCATTCGTACTCATTCCAAGCGCCACAAACATTGATCAAAATACGACTGAGTTATTCGGTCAGTGTCTTCCTGTTTCTCTCTCCTGTAGACTCACATCCGTTCACATGCGCTTCAAGAAATTTCAACATGAGGGATTTACACTCGTGGAGCTCATTGTGGTCATCACGGTGATTTCTGTGTTGGCCTCCGTTGTGTTCATCGCTGTGGATCCTGCAAGACGCTTTAACATGGCACGCAATTCTACAAGGTGGTCTGATGTTGGTTCCATTGCGCAGGCTATTCGTCAGTATCATCTGGATAATGGTGCAACAATGCCAAGTACTCCAACGGCCATTGATTCGAACGCATCTACCGTACAACTGATCGGTGAAAGTGTGGGAAGCTGTGGGGGCACGTGCGCGGGTTATACAGTGGCAGCTACCAACTGCGGAGTGAATTCTCTGGATACTGATCTGGCACCCTATCTTAAAAAAATTCCCAAGGATCCTAAAACAGGAACAGATAATAACACTGGATATTACGTGAATATTTCAAACGGAGCAGTGGTGGTGGGAGCCTGTACCACAGAAGGTGAAGGAGTCAGTGGCGCAGGCGGCGCCGTTACTCCAACGATGACCCAGAGCCCAACGGGAAACCAGGGCACAGAAGCAAATGGAGTGTATACGTATAATATTTCTGCAACACAGGGATGGACAGGAGGTTTTGTAGGTACAAGTAGTTATGCGAGGCAAGCGGGGCTTACATTTGAATGGACTACCGAAACTGCAGGGACGGGAAATGGCGTGACAGACTACTTTATGGTGGGACTGGGAAATGGCTCTCTTTCAGGGAATAACTATGCAAACCTGGCGTACGGTTTCTATTTTGTGAAAAATATGGGTGGAACTTATACATTTTACATTTATCAAGACGGCACTAATTACAGTTCATTTGGAACAGCGAACTGGAATGATGTGATTTCTGTTCGTATCATCATTACTGCAACTGGTGCAGATTATTATTATAAAGTGAATTCAGGTGCATGGACGCTTGGCTATTCCACAACGTACGTAAGCCCTACCACAAACTTGTACCCAATGATCACGCCCTACACAGGCAACTGGAAGGTGTACAACCTTTCATTGTATGGTGGAGGGATACCAAGCGGAGCCACAATAGAAGTAGCAAAATAAATGCGTGGGACGTGTAATTTTCCTAACATTGCATTGCGGCAGAATGTTTACATGCGAGTGCAATTCGAATGGTTGTGGAAAACTTTTTTGTTTTCCACGGTATCGCTAGCATCGCGAGGTGAGTCTCATCACCTCAATTTTGGCGTTTTTGTTGCTCCTCAGTTTCCTCATTCTCATACACGAGTGCGGGCATTTTTTTGCAGCACGAAAATCAAAAGTGATTGTAGAAGAGTTCGGTTTTGGTTTGCCTCCCAGGGCCAAAAAACTCTTTACGCAGGGCGGGACAATTTTTTCGCTCAACTGGATTCCGTTTGGAGGCTTTGTGCGGCTGAAGGGGGAAAATGCTGCAACGGAGTGGGAACGAAAGGCTCCGGGGAGTTTTGCGGGAGCTTGTTATCCTTCTCGTATTCTCATTCTCACAGCTGGAGTACTCATGAACCTGGCATTCGCTCTTCTTATTTTTACTCTTGGCTTCTGGCAGTGGCATTGGATACCGAGGTATGTGTCTATAGATGAAATGAAGGAAGCAGCAATGCGAGGGGATATCAGCATGGAAGCAGGTGTAGATATTGCTTCAGTACGGGCGGATGGAACTGCTGCGAAGGCTGGAGTGCCATCTCCTTCCACCATTCTTTCCATTGATGGAACGCCCGTTTATATACCATCTGATGTTATTGAATGGCAGAAAGGCAAAACACAGGTGAAGTACGAGCTCCGTACGGCAGGGGGTACCGGAATGACCCTCACAGTTCCTGTGCAAGATGGAAAAACAGGCATTGAGTTACAATTTGCACCAACCGTGTCTGCCAAAACTCATTCGCTCCCTGTTTCTTTTATTTTTGCGCTACGGGAAGTGCGTGTGATGACCGTGCAAACAATTCTAGGTATTGGAGAGCTTTTCACATCGCTATTAGAGCGCGCCCGCGTACCTGAGGGTATTACCGGAATTGTAGGAATTGCGGTGATGACACACGATACGGTGCAAGCGGGTCTCATGCCATATCTAAGATTAGTTGCGGATCTCAGCTTGAGTTTGGCCATTTTAAATATTCTCCCATTCCCAGCACTAGATGGAGGCAGGCTCTTCTTTGTTCTTGCCGAGCTTTTGCGTAAGCGCCCAGCCCCGCGCAGATTTGAACTTGCAACGAACGCGATTGGCTTCATCTTCCTGCTACTTCTTATTGTGATCATTACGTATCACGATATCTTGAAATTATTCTGAGAGTTGGTGCTATGCGAAGCGGGAGGTGTTGTTTTACAAGAAACATATGACTGCACATGTATCTGCAACGGCCTCTCTAGCTCTCCAGGATCTATGGATTGAAATCCTCAAAAAACTGGAATCTAAATTACAGCGAGGACAATTTATTACCTGGTTCAAAGATACTGCAATTTTGGGGCAAGAAGAGGGGAATCTGATGATCGGGTTGCCATTGCCTATGTACCTTTCTTGGCACATGCAGCACTACCGCACCATGACGTTGCAAATTGCGCAGGAGCTGGATAGTAGTGTGCGAAATATTGTGTACACGGTAGACGGAGGGTTAAAGGATAATAGAGAGAGATCCATAGATTTACTTCAATACTTTCCTGAGCCCAAGCGAAGGAAACTGCCAGGAAAGCAGGAAATAAAATTGGCGGAGGGAATAGTAAGCAAGATTCTCAATCCTCGTTACGCACTGGATAACTTTATTATCGGTTCCAGTAATCGGCTTGCACACGCAGCATGCCAGGCGGTTTCAGTACAGCCCGGTGGAAAATACAATCCACTCTTTCTGTATGGTGGGGTAGGCCTTGGGAAAACACATTTACTTCAAGGTACAGGCAACGCAATCCTTAAAAAAATGCCCAAGGCGACCATTGTGTACACGACGACCGAAGATTTTACGAACCAGATGGTGGAAGCTATTCAGCACCAAAAAATGGAGCAATTCAATAGGCGCTATCGTTCTGTAGATGTATTGATTATTGATGATATTCAGTTCATTGCAAATAAAGATCGCACGCAGGAAGTATTCTTTCACACGTTCAATACCCTCTACGAAGCACGCAAGCAAATCATCATTTCAGCCGATCGTCCTCCGCAGGAATTGCAATTGGAAGATCGCCTTGTATCGCGTTTTGCCAGAGGCATGATTGCGGATGTGTCTTCGCCCGATTACGAGACACGCCTCGCGATACTTTCAGAAAAAGCAGCCGAATACGAAATCTTTTTGGACATGAACGTACTCCAATTTATTGCAGAGCACGTTACAAAAAATGTTCGTGAATTAGAGGGAATTCTTATGCAAGCAGTGGCGTTGTACGAGTTGGAACAACGCATGCCCACCATTCGGAGCATTGCCGAGATCATGCGTAAATTAAACAAAGACCCGCATGTCACGGAAGAGCAGGTAGGGTTCAATACTCCTACAAAACGCAAACCCACATTCCAGGAAGTGATGGAATCCGTGAGCCGGTATTATTCTGTATCTATTCAGGACATGATGAGTGCATCGCGCGTGCGTGAAATTCTCATGCCTCGTCAGATTGCCATGTATTTAGGGAAAAAATATTTGGGGATGAGTTATGTGCGGCTAGGCGAAGTATTTAGTGGGAGAGACCATACGACCGTGATGAACTCGATGGAGAAAATTGAGAGCAAAATGCATAATGACCCTCAATTATTGCGGGAAGTACGGGCGATAGAGCAAGATTGTGGGCTGATTCAAGGATAACGTTGAGAAATTGGTATATTGCTCTATTGTTGGGGTGCTATGAAACCCTCTTCAGAGTTACACCTTCATCATCTCCGTCACTCCCTTGCGCATGTGCTTGCACAGGCAGTGTTGAAGATGTACCCCGATACCAAAATCACGATCGGACCTCCCATTGAGAATGGTTGTTATTACGATTTTCTTTTTGCAAAGCCGATATCAGATACGGATATTCCGGCAATTGAGAAAGAGATGCGTAAAATTATTAATCAGGGTCAAACATTTCGCTGTGACACTCTTCCGACATCGGAAGCAAAGAAATATTGGCAGGAAAAAGGACAGCCCTTCAAAGTGGAATTAATAGAGGATTTAGAAAAAAATGAAGGAGCGAAGGAGGTAACGCATTACGTGAACATCGGGCCGAAAGGGGATGATGTATTTGTGGATCTTTGTCGCGGAGGGCATGTAGAAAGCACAAAAGAAATTCCTGCAGATGCATACAAAATAATGAATATTGCCGGAGCGTACTGGCGTGGAGATGAAAAACGTGAGCAGCTTACGCGCATCTATGTAGCCGCATTCGCATCAAAAGCAGAATTAGATGCCTATCTAACATTATTGGAAGAAGCTAAAAAACGTGATCACCGGAAGCTTGGGAAAGAACTAGATCTCTTTGTATTTAGCGAACTTGTTGGCCCTGGTTTACCACTCTGGACACCGCGCGGAACGCTGCTCCGAAATCTTTTAGACGGATATGTGTGGGAACTTCGTCAGTCAAAAGGGTACAACCGCGTTACTATTCCGCACATCACCAAGAAGGAATTATACGAAACGTCCGGTCACTGGCAGAAATTCCAGAATGATCTGTTTCATGTGCGTACGCGCGAGGGTCATGATTTTTGTATGAAGCCGATGAACTGCCCGCATCATACGCAAATTTTTGCCTCTCAATTGCGCAGTTACCGCAACATGCCACAAAGATACGCCGAAACAACCACCTGTTACCGTGATGAGCAAACGGGCGAACTGCATGGGCTTTCTCGCGTACGTGCTTTCACTCAAGACGATGCGCACGTTTTTTGTAGGCCCAGCCAGGCCAAGGAAGAGATTTTGAAAATCTGGGAGATAGTTGATACGTTTTACGAAAAAGTGGGTTTTGGCACATTGCGTGTTCGTCTCTCGCTGCATGATCCCGAGCACTTTGAAAAGTATTTAGGAACACCGGAAATGTGGAAAAAAGCCGAGGATGAAATACGTAGTATTGCGAAGGACCGCAAGGCTGACTTTTTTGAATCTCCGGGAGAGGCTGCATTTTACGGCCCAAAAGTAGACTTTATTGCCAAGGATGCCATTGGCCGCGAATGGCAGGTAGCCACCATTCAGCTCGATATCAACATGCCGGAGCGCTTTGATCTTTCATGTATTAATGAAAAAGGGGAAAAGGAACGGATCGTGATGATTCATGCAGCCATCATGGGCTCACTAGAACGGTTCCTTTCGATCTTTATAGAGCACCACGCAGGCCTCTTTCCGCTGTGGATAGCTCCCGTCCAAGTGGGGATCATTCCTGTAGCGGACACACATGAGGCTTATGCACGGGATATAGAAGCGCAGCTAAGTGCACAAGGTATTCGCACACAGTTCTACGATCATTCTGATTCCCTTGGAAAACGCATTCGGGAAGGAGAAACTCAAAAGATTCCGTATCTTCTTGTAATGGGTGATAAGGAAATTGAAAGTAGCAGCGTGACAGTTCGCAACGTGAAGACGAAGAAGCAGGTAACGGTGAGTGTAAAAGAATTCATGCAGACGCTTTTGAAAGAGGTGGGGGAGAGGAAATTGGAAGCATCGATTGGATGAGCAATAAGCGACAAGCGGCTAGCGATACGCAAAGATAGGAAGCTAATCGCTGATCGCTTTCCGCACAGCGCTGCGCAACAGAAGTTTCTCCACCTCATGCGCAAGGCATGCTATCCTAGCGTCCATGTTCCAGGCCTTCGAAATCGGTCCGTTCATGCTGTGGTCTCGGCTCATATTTATTTTAATGGGAGTATGGCTTGCAGCGGAATTTTTCCTGCGTGTTGCAGAGAGCGCAAACCTCAGTTTGCAGCATTTTCGAGAGCACGCATTGTGGTATGTCATCGCATTTATACTGGGTGGAAGAATTCTAGCAATTCTCGCAGAATATCAGGTGTATCTCAGAGAGCCTTTACGAGTAATTACACTTACCGATGGTGGATTTAGCTTCCTAGGAGGAGCCATCGGTCTTGGACTTGTGTTGTATTACGCCACACGGGGACACCGTTCCATTTTTTTGCAGTGGCTAGATGCCTTGGTTCCCGCCACGACACTCGGGCTTGTGTTTTCATGGATTGGATCTTTCCTTGCAGGTGATGCGTACGGAAAGCCGACCGATATGCCGTGGGGTGTTATGTACGATGCTCCAAACGTGCGGTACGTCATACCGCTCCACCCCGTACAGTTGTACTATGCTATTTTCTACTTTGTTCTCACTTTTGTGTTGCTTGTGATCCGCAAGAGATCCAAGCGAGTAGGAGCAGAAACACTGTTTGGGATTGTGACGGCCGCGATAGCAACATTCGTGTTTGAAAACTTTCGGGGAGACTTCAGTATTCCCGTATATGCAACACAGGTGGATTTTATTCTGCTCATCTCTCTCTTCGTCAGCCTGGGTTTGTTTGCTGCCATTGAGTTGAAATTAAGCAATCGTGCATTCTTTATGTACCAAGGTGCATTGGTGGTCATTACGGGTGGGTATCTTCTTCTGCGCCCTTCCTTGGATTTGGAAACCTACGAATTTCGCGTGAGCCAATTGCTTGCCATTCTCGCGCTGCTTGGAACAATTGTGTATGTGGTTGTGGAGCGACGAAAACATCCGTATTTTTAGAGTGCATGATGCTATCCGATGTCCTTTCCGGCGACCCCACATTTCGTTTGCTGCAGATTGCACTCCTTCTCATTGCAGTTCTTGCGGTCTTTTTGGTGTTTTACACGCTGAGAGATATCTTGCTGCGTTCACGGTCCTTCTTTTTTCAAATCATCAGCATACTGCTGGTTTCTTGTTTGCCGATTGTAGGGTTTCTGTTGTATGTGCTCATAAGGCCAACAAGAACGCTCCGGGAGAGGGAAGTGGATCGCGCTCTTGGTTCTCTTCTTGCGGATATGGATATCATTGCGAAGAAAATTATGCCGGCGGAAAAGATTGCAAAAAAGAAAGTATAGGCATATTGAATTTGTTAGGGAAAATCACCGAAAAGACAAATAACAAAGAAATTTTCAAGAATCAGTCATCAATATTCCAAAGAGTTTTTTTTATTGAAAAGTGATTATTGATAATTTTTTTGTCTTTTGTTTCTTCGATATTTTCTCCGAATCGCCCCACTCAACCATAAATATCATCACCTCTAGCTCCTTTTGCCATTGATCTCCCCCCATAATCCCTAGTACTCTCCCACTCTATGAAACACTACCTCCTCTATTTCTTCTATCCAAATCCAGGAAGTGCGACGTACAGCAGCACATCGATGATGATGTTGCTTGCCCTTTCGTTTGTTCTTATAGCCGTAAGTTTTGGGATTAAATACTGGAGGGCGAGTCTGGAAAATCCTATTACAAGGAAGCTCAGCAGATCTTGGTCGATGACGAGTTTTTGGTTTGGCATTGTGGGGCTTGTTCTTGTGGTGGCGCGTGTAGAACAGATTCAGTTTCTTGCGATGCGATTTGTGTGGGTTTTGTGGGCCTTAGCACTAATTGCGTACACATTGTTCCAATTTCGCCTTTTCCGGGCTCGCCATTACGAAGTGTTACCATCCGTCCGATTCAACGATCCAAGGGATAGATATATTCCTCAAAGGAAGAAGCATTAAAATCTCTCTCGTATTGCGTCTGATATCGTTGGATAATGAATTGACACACTTGCTTGTAACTCGGAGAATGTTTTGCCCATGCCATTAAAGCATCTTACAGAGACACTGCTCGTCATCGTTTTGAGTGTTGCGGTACTTGCTACCTGTGTGGCACTCAGCGTGACTCCACTGCCCCCAGAAGGTTTGTTACCTTGGGCGATCATTTTTGTGCTTTCCCTCATCTACCCACTGTCTTTGTACAGTCTCTTTCGTCAATCTAGGGCAGATTACTGGTTCCGGGTGCTCCATTTTTTGCCTACGTTTATTTCGTTACTGTGGATAGCGCTCGCATTCGCACGAATACGTATGCCCCAGGCGGGAGTGGCGCTTACAGTTCTCACAAGCTGGTACGGGCTTATACCAATTGTGTTGTCGCTGCTTGCAATTGCCATATTTTGCTTGCATGTCATTCGGCGGAGGGTACCCCGGCTTAGTGCCATAGGCGCACTTATGGCAGCGTTCCTTTTGTTCACAGTAGTAAGTAGGCAAGATCCATTCAAAAAAAAGGTTCTGCAACTTGCAAGCACTGTCATTCGAGCTCAAATTCCGGGTACAAGTACAGGGAGCGATAAGAACTTAGGCCATTCAGCTAATCCTGCAGAGGAAGCATGGAGGCAAAAATTGCGTGAGCAGCAGCAAAAAGCAGAGCAATCGTCGCACTCATCTTCGCTCAAGAGTGTTTCGGTCTCCAGCCGCCCTCCATTGGTGCATCAAGATCTCAAACCGCCTAAAAAGCTTGTGTCGGCTGGCATGGCTGAGGATGTAGCAGGACTTGGCATTCTTTTTGTGGCAACATATTGTGGATTTTTACATCACAGAGCACGAAGAAAGTTACAGGTATAATGTACATTGATATATCACTTACTTGTTCAGATACTCGCAAGCGACTCCTCCAGCCTTGTACCTATTAGCTCTTAACAATTGAATAATTTAACAATATAACCGTGCAGACTATGCTTACTCTCAAAACCCTCAAGGCTCGACAGATTCTAGATTCCCGTGGCACGCCCACGGTGGAAGTGGATTGTGTTCTCAGCGATGGCTCTTTTGGCCGCGCTGCTGTTCCTTCCGGAGCATCTACCGGAAGCCACGAAGCGCTCGAGCTTCGGGACGGAGACGCAAAGCTCTATGCAGGAAAGTCTGTGGTGAAAGCAGTGGCAAACGTCACACAGTCATTGCTGCCTGCGCTGAAAGGCAAAGATCTAAAGGATCAGAAGATTGTAGATCAGTTGCTCATCGATGCTGATGGCACACCGAACAAGTCAAAACTCGGCGCGAACGCGATCCTGGGTGTTTCTATGGCTGTGAGTAGGGCCCGCGCTGCCAGCGAGAAGCAATCACTTTGGAAATCTCTCGCTTCGCAATTTGGCGTCACACTCGAAAAGAAGGTTCTTCTGCCTGTCCCACTCATGAACGTGATCAATGGAGGAAAGCATGCGGATAGCGGGCTCTCCTTTCAGGAATGCATGATTGTCCCATCGGATTTCAGTACGTTTAAAGAAGCACTACAGGCAGGCGCAGAAATCTTCATGCATCTCAAAAAGATTCTCGCCAAAGCTGGCCACGTAACAGCAGTAGGGGACGAAGGTGGCTTTGCGCCCCATGTGAAAGACAGCCGTCAGGCATTCGCGCTCCTCATCGAAGCAATTGCAGCCTCTGGATACGATAGCCAAGTGAAGCTCGCCATCGATGCCGCAGCCTCCGAGTTCTATATGAATGGCACCTACACGCTTGATGGCCAGAAGATGTCATCGAGTGAGCTTACCGAGTACTACGTTCGCCTCTGCAGCGAATTCCCCATTGTTTCTATAGAAGACAGCCACAGTGAGGATGACTGGGAAGGTTTCCAATCCATGAAGAAAGCACTTGGGCACAAAGTTCAACTGGTGGGTGATGATTTGCTCGTCACAAATACAAAGCGGCTCGCAGAAGCGATCGATAAAGATGCAGCGAGTGCGATTCTCATCAAATTGAATCAGATCGGAACTGTCACAGAAACAGTAGCCGCCATTCAGATGGCCCAAAAAGAAGGCTGGAAAGCGATTGCGAGCCACCGCAGCGGAGAAACCGAAGACACATTCATCTCTCACCTAGCCGTCGGTTTGCAGACAGGGCAGATCAAAACAGGATCACTCTCACGGACGGATAGAGTGTGTAAGTACAATGAGCTTTTGAGGATTGAAGAAGAGCTTGGGCAAGCTGCTGCTTATGTTTCACCGTTTAGGAGTTAGAGAATATGTGAGACATATTTCCTGAAATTGACAAATTTTAAATAAACACTATATTATAATTATGATAGAGAACAATAATTTAGATGATCTCACTGAAAAGGCCTATAATCATCCAATAGATTTGTCCGACGTTTTAAGGGTGATCGAAGCGCAGATCGCAGGAGGATATTTTGAAGGGCTTAAAGCTTATTTATTGGAATGTAATGCCAATTACGCAATTGAGGAAAAACTTGGGGCTTCGAAAGAGGACGCGGATCAGATTGCATTAGAAAAAGTGAGTGAAGATGAAACAAATGATCAGAATTTACCCTTTCAAGTCACTCTGCAGATTCAAAAAAATATTATTATGGAGTTCATGAAGACACTGCCTCCTAAAACGAAAGTATCACTATCTAAACTTAATTGGTCGTTTTTATTACAAAAGCGGCATTACCAAATTCTTGATTCAGAAAACATTTCAAAAACTTTCTTAACACTAGCCGAGCAGCTTGTATTTGAAGCTGTAACAAGCATGTTAGAAGCTAGAGGGATAAGATTCGACACAAAAACTTCAATGGATATAGAAATGTTGCGTGTGGAATTGGAGCATGGAGTTCGGAAAATCCTTATGGAAAAATTGAATCCCGTCGGAGAATAATCGTATCTCTCTCGATCTCTTTGCGATACCATTTTACGAGTTCTTTCAAGAATTCTTGTGGCCGTGCCACGTGATCGCGTAGCGATTTTACGTGGTCGGGACGACAGGACTTGAACCTGCGGCCTCATGCACCCCATGCATGCGCTCTAGCCAACTGAGCTACGTCCCGAATATCTAAAGAGTAATTAAGGAACAACATTTGTCCGGCGCGACGGAGTATAGCAGCAGTAGAGATGCAAGGAATGAAAGAAAACATTATGCCGATGAGCACCATTTTCCCTGCAGGTCTTACAGGAGCCATAAACCTCGACAAAACGGAAAAACCATACAATCTTATTGCCTTTTTCCTGCAAATTTTCTATTCTTTGGGGGTGCGCTTTGCATGTTCTTTTAGCATGCAAACGTAAATTCTATGGAAGACCCTCCCGGTACCACATCCCAACAAACAGGATCGCAGCACTTCTCGGTCGAGCTCTCGTCCAAGGACCTCAGCTCTGATGAGTTCAGGCATCTTTTTGAGAAGGTAAAGGAAGCAGTGCTGACAAAAAAGCCTATCTTGCGGGAAATTCTTCAAAAACGTGGAGATAAGAAATTATATGAGTACGCCAAGGAATATATTGATGTGAATCTCAATCCTCCTATCCAATCCCGTCAGGATGAACTTCTGTATGTGCTGGGAGGCGAAGTAGAACGATTATTAGGTACTGATATAGCGAAGAGTGTTGTAAAACAGTTAGAGAGATATTATTTCGTATCTACTGCGGATCATCATGGTCCTCTCACACATCCTTTCTTTGTTAATTCAAACTTAATCATCACCGCTCCTTTTTCGGAGTATGACGAAAATACGCTCCATAATGTGATCGTCCTCGCATGTGCGAACTGTTCGCTTAATAATTCGTCCTTTCCTCGTGGAATTGTGTTTCACAGTAAAATAGGCGACATCGTGCATTATCACGGTCTTTCTTTTTTTCCAGCACAATCCCGTCTCTGCCCCGTCTTCAAATTCCGTCCATATGGAGCAGCAGATTTGAAGCGTGTGCGGGAGGGAATCACCACAAAAGTAAAAGAAGGGACCTTGGCACAGAATGATGCCGATGCGGTATCGGGAATACTTAAAGATGTGTACGACCGGCCGGAAATTCTCTCAAGCGAGACGTATTCCGATCAAGTGACGAAGACAAATCACCTATTATGGAAAAAGTTTTTTGAGCGTAGCAGCCCCCAACCTGCATCCAACCTAGTCTACCTCGAGATCGAGAGCATTGTGGCTAAGCTTCTTGTGAAGTATCACCTCACGGAAGATACCATTATCAATCATTTCTTATTCGATCCAGAGTACGAAAATCCTATCATTCAACACTTTGAAGGAATCATTGGTACTTTTTCTCTCACAGAGAAGTGGGGGTCTTATCTATTCTGGGCGTTGCCGGAGGGCAAAAAATACCGCGAACAGTTATGGAAAGAGGGGAATTTCCTCGTGACAGAAGATAAAAAATACAGAGTGGAACTTACGCCGGAAGCACTGAAGAAGGCTATTGAAGCACGAGAGATTATCCCAAGTACGATGCTCAACTACATCACGTTGTCTTTCTATTATGGGTTGAAGTGCCTAGGAGGATTTAGTCAAGTGAACTACCTCACCTTCATGAAGAACGCATACATTAAAATGCAGGCGGATCGCGGTAATTACCGCAGTATCGAGGTATGCGCTCGCGCGCAAACAAAGGAACTTGTGGGTGATGTGAATGCTGCGTTCCTGCGTACTCCTAGGGGCGAATTGCTACCCGCAACCGGCATTGATTTGATTCTGTATGGCCATAAAGATTCATGGAGCAGTTTCATTAAACAATCGAAGACGATCACTGTAGAAGAAGCCCTAAATCCTATGATGCCCGAGCTCTATAAGATCATCTACAGTGAAGGAGAACGAGACTCAGAACTGCTTGCTCTCACAGCGGAAGACATCACTCGCCATACACAATTACGGGAAAAAATTGAAGCCTGCATAGCATTTCCTTCCTGATATGACGCAAATTCCGTTTCATGTGTACTGGCCCGGAGGGAATACTACCGCTCTCGTGAGTGATTCTTTTCCACGAAGTCAGTATGGAGCTATTGCACGTGCCATCATCCATAGTGATCCCACGATCGAACAAGTTGGATTCTTAGAGCCTCCCGCTGATTCTTCCCGAGCAGATTTGCGATTGCAGATGATGGGAGGAGAATTCTGCGGTAATGCCACGCGCTCAGCCGCTTACGTCGCTTTTAAAAAAACAGGAAAACAGTATGTCACAGTGGAATCGTCGGGTGTGGACTATCTGGTGCCTGGTCACGTAACAGAAGGATCATCTTCCATTATTCTTCCATCATCTTTTGTTCAGGGTGTAAAAAAGACACAAGAAGCAACGGTTGTAGATTTACAGGGGATTAGACACGTTGTTTTTCCAGTTGGCTTCGATGCAAAACAGAGTAAAGAGCAACTGTTGCAAGCACACAAAGATGATTATCCCGCTGTGGGCATCATCTTCGTTTCGGAATCACAAGGGCTTTTATCTATCGATCCATTCGTATGGGTGAGAGAAACAGATACCTTTGTGCATGAAACAGCATGTGGATCCGGAAGTATTGCAGTCGCAGCAGCGTTATCAAAACAGACGGAGGACAATACCAATCGCATTGTGCAGCCGAGTGGAGAGATATTTACGATAGGGATGACGAGCACGAGTATCGAACTGGGAGGACCAATTCAGGATAAAGGAAAGAAGAGTCTCTCACTCAACTTCTAACTCACTTCTGAAAGAAATGTGTGTGATATGGAGATTGTTTTAGCGGTGTCTCTTCGTCTTTCACTTGGCAGCGCTCCTTGGCTGTGCTTCTATACCCGACTTTATGGATATCTCGATTATTGACAATTAACCATAATTATTAAGTATTGTACATATAATAAGAATATGTTACAATACTATGAATTAGTCAAATGTCCCTTTCTCTCCAATCCCTAGCGGCCGCACATAGCGCTATTGCCCAACATCAGCGTATTCTTGTGATTCCTCATGCCAATGTGGATCCGGATGGAATTAGCAGTGCTTTGGCCTGCTTTCATATGTTCCGGGCGCTTGGAAAAGAGGTAACGGTGATCTGTCCAGATACCATTCCTCCGGAGTACATGAGATTCCTTCCTGGGTTTGAAAAGCTGGAAGGCGAGATTGCGGAGAGCCAGAACTTCATTATCACCGTTAATTTAGAAGACGGAGTAGAGGTAGATAAGCTGCGCTACACCGTGGAAGACAAGAAAGTGAACGTGATTGTGGTGCCCAAAAAAGGAAAAATTCGCCAGAACCAGATTAGTTTTGCAGAAGGGGAACATCACTACGATTTGATTGTGGTGGTGGATACGGCCGATCTTGCGCTTCTTGGAGATATCTATTCCCAGCATGTTGATTTGTTTTCGGAGGTGCCGCTGCTAAATATTGATCATCACATCAGTAACACACAGTTCGGGCAGATGCAGCTGATTGACCCCACGGCAGCCAGTGCAAGTGAAGTGCTGTACGGATGGTTCATGGCCAATCCAGATTGGAAAACACGCATCACGCCGGATATTGCAACATTGCTGCTGGCAGGGCTCATTACCGATACGCGCAGTTTTCAGAATCCCAACACCACTCCTCGCTCATTAGAAGTGGCTGCAGAGCTTTTAGAGAAGGGTGCACGGCAACAGGAAATTATTCAGCACATCTATAAAACAAAGCCTCTCTCCACTCTCAAAATTTGGGGAAGAGCTCTCAATCATATTCAAATGGACGCACAGGCAGGCATTGTATGGTCCGCAATCAGCAAAGAAGATTTGCAGGAAATGGAGGCGAGCAGCAAAGAAACGCACGGCATTTTGGATGAACTGATTTCCACAATTCCGAATGCCGATGTGCATGTGCTCTTCACAGAGGTTGAAGATAGTGCAGGAAAATCAGGAGGGCTGAAGGCGAGCATGAGATCTTCTGCAGCCATCGATTCCAGCAAGCTTGCCGCTGAGTGTTACGGAGGTGGTGGCCATGCGCGTGCAGCCGGGTTCCGCGTAAAAAGCTTTGAGAACTTCCAACTGCAAGTGCTGGATTGTATCCAAAAGCTCCGTGAAGGAATGCAGAGGCAGCGCAGGGAAGGAGAAGGGCAGGGGATCCAGGATGTACCCCGGATTCAGATTGGGGGAGACAGCGAAAAGTGGAATAAAGTTGAAAGTGCCCGCCTGCCGGACGGGCAGGGAAAGTTGAAAGTGGAAAGTGAGACTCAAAACAGAGGCACAGATATCGTAAAACAAATTGGGGAGGGGTCAGAGGGAAGTGGTGGGGATATTGTGAAAGGACTCACAGGAGGATCAAAGTAGAACACGAAGCATCAGAAGTACCCACAGTTTTTGGCTGCCATGCAGAAGTTACGTGGAGAAAACGTGTCACTGATATGCACGCGTATAATGCCAAAAATGAGCGAAGGCAGGTTTCTTTTCTCTGGTTTCTCTGCTAATCTTCCGCCGGTCAACTACGCTAATTTTTCTCTATGCGCCTTGTACAGGTGGCAAAAGCATTGGGCATGACAGGACAAGAACTGCGCCACGAGCTCAGCCAAGTAAATTTCGGAGTAAAGCCCACAGATCGTGAGGTGCCAGACGGTCTTGCAAAAGGCATTGTGCGTTTCTTTGCTCAAAAGAAAGGCATCACGGTCAATATGGAAACCCTCGGGTTGCCTATGGATATGGAAGAAGGAGAGGAAGGAAAGGTAGGAGCGGAAGCATCAGGTGAAGAAAAGGGGAGTGACGAGGCACCAATAGAGGCATCACCCTCCACAAAAGTTCCACAACGAGCGCCGGCAGATAATGTGCATGTGCTTCGCAAGCTCTCGCTTGATGATGTTTCTAAAGATGCAATCTTACGCCAAGAACAAAACACTCCAAAGGTGACACCTGGCGTACAAAAAAGGGAGGATGCAGTTGCGCGCCCAAAGCCGGTAACGACCGTGAGCCAGCAGCAGATTAAGAAGAAGGAAGGAATTGTGATGCTTCCAGACACTATTACCGTGAAGGAGCTTGCGGAAAAAACGGGATTTCAGGTGCCAGTGATTATGCAGACGCTCATGAAAAACGGCGTCATGGCAACCATTACGCAGGCAGTAGACTATGATACGGCAGCCATTGTGGCATCAGAATTAGGGGTGACAGTACAACGTGAGGAGCGAACGGCAAAGGCCGAAGATCTCCTGAGTAGAAATCTCCAAGAACTGTTGAAAGACGAACCTGAAAAGCTGAAGCCTCGGCCTCCGATTGTTGTTGTAATGGGGCATGTGGACCATGGCAAAACAGCGCTTCTCGATGCCATTCGCGAAACAGATGTGGTATCGCAGGAATCGGGAGGGATTACGCAGCACATAGGTGCCTATCAGGTAGAGCACAAAGTGGATTCGGACATACAGAAGATTACGTTTCTCGATACTCCTGGCCACGAAGCTTTTACTGCAATGCGAGCGAGAGGAGCTCAGGTGACAGATATCGTTATTTTAGTGGTGTCTGCGGAAGAAGGAGTAAAACCTACAACGGTGGAAGCGATTAATCACGCAAAGGATGCAGAGGTACCCATCATTGTTGCAATCACCAAGATAGATAAGGAAAGATCTGATATTGATCGTGTGAAAGGTGAGCTGGCTCAGCACGGATTGCAGCCCGAAGAATGGGGCGGCACGACGCCTGTCGTACTCACGTCTGCCGTGACGAAGCAAGGAATTTCAGAGTTGTTGGATCACATTCTGCTCATTGCGGAACTTCATGAACTGAAAGCCAATCCAGACCGTACGGCAGTGGCCACTGTCATCGAAAGTAATTTGGATATTTCTCATGGCCCCGTGGCCACGGTGATTGTGAATGCGGGGACGCTCCATATTGGAGATATTTTCGTGTGCGGGCAGACATCTGGCAAAGTGAAGGCACTGATGGACGCTCACGGGAAGAGGCTCACTGCTATGGGCCCATCGGGGCCTGTGCGCGTATCTGGATTGGATAGCACTCCTCACGTGGGTGATATTTTTCAGGTGGTGGGATCCGAAAAAGAGGCAAAAGCATTGCTTTCTGCAGTGCAGGAGCAGGCGGGACGAGAGCAAAAAAGAAGTTTTGCCGATCTTGTGAGCAGGCTGACAGAAGGAAAAATTAAGCAGCTTAAAGTTGTGGTAAAAACTGATGCACAGGGGTCGCTGGAAGCAATACAGGAAGCGCTGCGCAAAAAAGTGATAGAAGATCAGAGAGGCCAACTAAGCGTAAAAGTTATTCATGGGGCCATTGGTGCTGTTTCTGAAAGTGATGTCATGATGGCTGCAGCCAGTGATGGGATCGTGTTCGCATTCCATACCGGGGTATCTTTGGATGTGCTTCGCACTGCGGAGAGAGAAGGAGTGAAGGTGAGAGAGTATTTGGTTCTGTACGAGTTGTTAGACGAGGTGGAAAAACTTCTCCGTGGGCTTGTGGAACCAGAAGAACAGGAAACGGTTCTAGGTCATTTGGAGGTGCGTGGAGTCTTCCTTACGAAAAAGTCTGAGCAAATTATTGGAGGAAAGGTAACCGATGGCATTATTAAGCGCGTTCCTTTCCGCTTGCAACGAGATAATGTGCAGATTGGCACAGGCCGCATTCTTTCTTTGAAGCATGTAGATAAAGACATTAAAGAAGCAAAGGAAGGCAGTGAGTGCGGTATGCGCGTAGAATCGAGTGTTCCTGTGATGGAAGGTGATGTTCTCGAGGCGTATCTGCGCGAATTTAAAAAGCGAGACGCAGCGTAGATACGTTCAAATTTTGGAAAGTCCAAAAACGTTTGTCGTTTTTTAGGCAGGCCTCGCGGGTGCTGGCGGCGGAGGCAGATTGTGCAGTGCAGTAATAGCCTGGGGTCCCGCTCCCGAGCGGATATAGTTTACAATGAAACTTCTTGCCTGGTCTGAGCTGGGACGAACGATGCTTCTGAACCACCGAAAATCCTCTCCCGGTTTTTCTGTGAGGGTTCGCGGCGAGCTTTGTAGCATTTGTTCTACTTGCGCTCGAATAGGGGAATTTTGAAGCCCTAGTCCTGTCACAATCTCTGTTATGTGTTCAGGCGTGAGTGTTGGCTTACGGAGTAGAGATGATACATTTGATGGGAGTGGACGCTGCAGTGTTTCTGCAAGCTGAGCCCAATCGTTTCCCTGAATATTGTAGGTAGTTCGTAAATATTCATATCTCCCTCCTAACTGAGCCAGCGGTCCTACTTCTCGTATCCATTGCTGAGTTCCAGTCCGAAAGAGCTGGGGCCCAAATAGTAAGCCAGCAGTGGCAATGCCAAACATAGTGGCAAGCGACGAATTACGTTCGCCACCCTTCAGCATGGATGTAGCTGCCAATCCCAAAAAAGGGAGGCCTATCAAGGCAAGGGCTCCTAACCGGCCTGCAGTGCCAAGTTGTGAATGTAATTCGGGTGGCAATTGCCTGCGCGGAGTTTGGTTCATGAGAGCAGGGCGATTGTCTGAAAGAATAGTTTTGTACGTTTCAATGATGTGCATGGCATCGTCAATGCTACGCTGTGCGTCACTGGATAATATCTGTATTGCGGGGTCGCGGCGCATTCCTACTATGTATTCCTCCGCTCTCTGAACGGAATACGAGAGATTAATTGGATTAAAGCGATTTTCTGCTTTTTTAGCTTCGTTCGTGAGGGATGTGATGTGCCTGAGAATTTCATTTCCAACCCCGCGAGAAACGGGGATCACATGTGCATTTACCTGTGATTCCACTTGCTGAGACCGCTGTAGAAGGTTTGCTGCCTGAATACGCTGATGCGTGTCTGATCTCCAGCGCTGGAATGCTTCCGTGAATGTTTGGTGAAAGATGGGGCCTTGACCCATAGAAAGCCCCAGTGCT
>CAZJPS010000017.1:19184-20435 GCA_964548055.1 uncultured Candidatus Peribacteria bacterium | reverse complement strand
AAGAATAGGCGGTCTGCATCCTGTTCATTTTCTACCTCGAATTTACGCTTGGTACTTTTTTACATACTCCCGTAAGTTTTTTTCTATTCTTGCTGGTACATCCGGATCGGAGGGCAGCTGGAAAACTTCGCCCGTCATGTGTTCGTAGAGTTGGATGTACTTGGATGCCAACATTGTGCGAACCTCATCCGTAATTTCAGGCTTCGTCTCTTTTGGTTTCGCGGGGTCAAACCCTTCGCTTCGTAACCACAAGCGGAAAAATTCTTTATCTAGGCTTTCCGGTTCCTGGCCTGCAGCAAATCGAGATTCATACGTATCGGCTTTCCAGTAACGCGAGGAATCGGGCGTATGGACTTCATCACCTATCGTCACTACTCCGTTTTCATCAAGTCCCATTTCATATTTTGTATCCACGAGAATGAGTCCTCGCTTGCGCGCAATTTCTTGTCCTTTCTTAAAGACGGTAAGCGCTTTTGCGCTCATGTCCTCCCATTGTTTTTGAGTTGCAAGTCCGCGTTCTACAATTCCTTTTGGATCTATAGGTTCATCTTCTTCGGCTTTTGTAGTGGGGGTAATGATGGCAGTAGGGAATGGCTGATTTTTTACCATGCCATCGGGAAGAATATTACCGGAAAGATTTCTGATGCCGTTACTGTAATTTACCCACGCAGAGGTGCTGGTGGATCCTGTTAAATATCCGCGCACTACCACTTCTATTTTGAGCATCTGCAAATTTTTTACTGCCATTACATTGGGATCTGGAACAGAAAGTACGTGGGTGGGAACCGTGTCTTTTATTTGGGAAAACCACCAGTTGCTTATCTGTGTGAGCACTTGTCCCTTCAGAGGAATGGTGCACCAGGCGATATCGAATGCGGACTGCCTGTCGGTTGCAATGAGGAGTCGCTCGCGTTCATTCGGCATATATACATCACGCACTTTTCCTGCATATTTCTTTCCGAGAAATGAAAAATCAGTCTGGTTTAGGGTATGTGCCAGAAATGGGCGGAGTGCGGATGGATCAATCATGGATGTATCATAGGCAAATGTTGGTAGAAGGAGCAACTATGGAAATACTGCTGTATTGCTTCAGTTTTGTATTTTTTGCATCTACGGAGTCTTTTCTTGACCATTCTTATTTATGTATTTCTTATACATATAATTTACCTTGCATCACACCATGTATTCATAGCATGCTAAAGGCGATTCTGCGGCATGACCCGCTTTGCTTCCTCAATTTTTTTTATGGAC
>CAZJPS010000017.1:0-19174 GCA_964548055.1 uncultured Candidatus Peribacteria bacterium | reverse complement strand
ACACCGTCTCATCTGCTTCTAAGACCAGTCGTTCACGCCCATTGAGCGTTCTTGCAATTGTAGCTTTGCTTGTTCTCGTTGTTGTTGTAGATATGAAGAGACGAGCTGCTGAAGATCAGCTCGCTCAGCTTTCTCTTCGCTTGTCTCAACTTGCAGGTGGTGGCACTTCCGCTGATAGCGCTCAAAATCAGGAGATTGCTAAACAAATTGTGGAGCGAGTGAGAAAAATTTACGATATTCCCACAGACACTGAGCCAACTGTGGCCACAATCGTAGATGTAGAAGCTTTGCAAAAGCAGAATGATTTCTACAAGAAAGCGAAGAATGGTAACTACCTCATTGTCACGAAGGATCGCGCAATTCTTTTTGATGCAGATGCCAATAAAGTGATCGACGTTGTTCCAGTGCAAATTCAGCCAACAGACGCAGCCGCTTCCTCACAGCCAGGGGCAAAGCCAACGCCAAAGGCTCCAGCTAATCCTGCACGATAAGAGGTTTACTTTTGAATATAACCGCGGCCTCTCGGGTCGCGGTTTTTTATTGCTGCGAGTATGATTGCTGTCCTATGTTGAGGTTTCATTCTCTCTTGCCATTTTTTGTTGCACTGCTCTGTGCCCTACTGCTTGGCTATCTCATTGGAAGATTAACGACCGTGCAGTCTTGGAGCCACATCCCACTCACGTTGCAGCAAGATACTCGCCCTCTGGTTCCCGTTGTTACATTTGTGGGATTTGAAAATGGATACTTAACAGGAACTGCAAAGGGCACGGTGCGTATAACCGGTGATGCGTTGGGCGTGGAAACCATGAGCGGTTCTTTTAAAATTCCCGTGTACAATATTGAGAAGATCATTCGGGTTCCTGTTCCTGAAGGAATGCAGTTTGTTGCCTCTAAAAACGGCAAGAAGTATTACTCTGTTTTTTCTGTCAGTGGACAGAAAATTGCACCGGACAACAGAATCTATTTTAAAACAGAACAGGAAGCAGAGTTAGCCGGATACAGAAAATAGTGTTTCACACTAACGGTGAAGCATTTTTTGCCAGATCTTTTTTACTTTCAAAGTAATTTTTTGAAAGTCTGCCTGCCATTGTTTTGCTTCATTCTTTACCATCGTACGTAGGGCATTCCATTCGGCAGTCCAGTGGCCCTGGGTCTTGAGCCTTAGTTGTGCATGGAGTGTATGAACATAGATGCAGGTTGCTACAAAGATTCCAACCTGAAGTGAAGCGATGAATACATCCAAAGTTGGGAATTCATTGAAAAGAGCCTTATCCAGACTGCTAAAAGCAACAACTCCCATCAGGTTCCACCAAAAGAACACAGAAGTTCCCGCATATAACGCAATCCCAATGGGACCCGTAAAAATTAAAGGCAGCAACAACAACATAGATGGAAATAAATACCGTTCGTGCATTTCTGTATTGAATAAAAAGAAAGCAGTAGAAATGAGTCCGGATGTTATAAGGGTAAGAGGAAGTACCTTCAGAGGATCTTTCCATTTTTTTAGGAGTGTTGTTCGCGCGCTTAACAGAATGGCAAGTGTGCACGTGCCAAATAGTAGAAGGCCGACAGTGCGAAATGGAATGACATTGAATAGCAAGAGAGTATCTTCCTTTCCAGAAGCATCAGCGTACAAACTCCACCAAAAATTGTATGCACCCAGAGATAAATTTTTGTAATACCCTAACGATCCGGAATAGACGTTTGCAATACTCCCCAGTGCTCCACCTTTTATGAATGGAAGAAGCACAAGCATTATCATGGAAGCAATGCCCAGCAAAACATGACCAATTCCTTCTTTGCGAGCAAAGAGAAGAATCAGGAACACGGGCAGCACAATTACTGCTTGCATCTTAAATAGAAGCGACATGGCAAGCAGTACACCAGCCCAGAACCATTTTTGTGCATGAAGCGCACACACTGCACAAAAGAGCGCGAGCGCGTACATTGTATCTACCTGCCCCCACACTGCCGATTCATATATTACTGCGGGATGCAGCGCGTAGATTAGTGCCGCTATTACACCGGCTTTTTCACTCTGAATTTTTTTGAAAAGGAAAAAGAGAATAGCGCATGTAAGAATATCGAAAAGAATTGCGGGAAGTTTAATTGCCACCACAAATCCGAACACTGATGCTTGGTAACTGTGAGGCATCAAAAATTTATAGATGTGGCCGGTGGCGCCAAATACTAATATGGAAAGTGGTGGATAGTTTGGAAGCATATTTCCATCTACCTGTTCCCAGTAAGATCTTCCAAACCCCAATTCTGTTGCTGATTTTGCCCATCCCTGGTTAATGCCTAGATCTGATGTGTGTCCCGGATGCCATACGAGAGCAAGGCGTACAGCGAGCGCAAGAAGAAGTATTAAAAATAAACCTTGGTAACTTTTTTTAGCACCTATAAAAGAAAGAAGCCGCACTCCGAAGTAGCTCATGTTCAAGAGAAATACGCATAACATGAGCCATACCAACGGATCTTGCCAGGATGGCATCATTCCAAAGCCCGCTTTTCCACCACTGTCTTTCACAATAACATAAAATGTATTTTCTCCCGCATGTAGGATTCCCGATAAATCGAGTGTATGCCATTCGTTCCAATTGCAGGGTAGTGGCTCTGTGAGCATTTCTTTTCCGTTGATAGTAATTTGTTCGATACAATCATCAGCTTCCACGCTCCATTTCCCTGCATGCAATGGATTCAAAATGAGTGTGCCATCAATATATAAATGGTCACCGTTGGATATTGTTCTTATGGGAAGAAATTCTGTTATGTGTGTTTCTTTATCATTGAATTGGTAATTTATTCCTCTGGTGACTGTGCGCAAATTCGTCCACATAAAAATGGCCAGTCCCATTCCGCATAGGAAAAGGATTGTATCTACGGCAAACCATGCGCGAGATCTCTGTTCCATTCGTGTAGTGTAGGAAGCCAAGAGGTGATTGTCTATCTGAGAAATAGCTTTTCATTGATGTGGTTGTTGTTTCAGGAGAATAGAAGAAAGGGGATAAAGGTTTTAAAGGGGATAAAGATACAAAAACCATTATCGCCCTTTTCCCTTTTTTGGCCTTTATTCCCTATTTACGAGAACCACTTCAAAATCTGTATGACGCCCATCTTCGCTGGTTGTTTATGTGCCGATACATTGGTTCGGTTCATTATCTCTTCTCGGTTTTTATGATAATACTCATACGCACGCCACAACATCTCTTCATTCGTAACCGTTGGTTTCCACTTCAATTTCTGTTTGATCTTGGATGTATCAAACTCAAAATTTTCTGCGATCATTTTATATTGATACGGCCCAAGAGGGGAAAGGCCCAGCGCATACGCAATCTTCATGGCAGGGATCGCGAGCGAGCGGGGAAAATTTGCAACTCTCGCGCCTGTACCTGCTTTATCAATCACGTACTGATACACATTCTTAAATGATTGAACATTGTCTGATCCAATATTAAAAATCTCAGATTTCTGATAATCGAGTGCGCGAATGCATGCATCTGCTAAATCTTTGGCATAAATAAATTGATACCTATTATCGCCTCCTCCTACTACCCACACTTTTCGTCCTTCATCCATGAACTCAAATAAAATTGCGAGGAGCCCCAGCCTTCCTTCATCAATGATAGTAGGGGAACGGAAGATGACAGAGTGAATATCTGAATACGACAGAAGAATTTTTTCTCCTTCCCATTTGGATTTTCCATAGATCTCGATGGGACAGGGTTCGTCATCTTCGCGCACGGGTCTTTTGAATCCTTCTCCCCACAAGCAGTTACTGGAAATGAAGATGACCTTTTGTACGTTAAATTCTTGGCAGCAGTCTGCCACTACTTTTGTTCCATCTACGTTGGATGTCCACAGCATCTCTGTATCTTTTACAGCGTGAGCAAGCATGGCTGCGCAGTGGATCACGGCATCGAATTTGTGTTTTTTAAATAATGATCGCATCAGATTTGCATCCCGAATGTCTCCTTGAACAGAGGTGCATCCAGCTATCTCATCATCATCTTTTTCTATATCGATGCTCACACAGGTCATTCCTTTCTCGCAGAGAATTCGTTTTAAGATTCCTCCAAAAAATCCTGAGCCGCCTGTGATGAGGATTTTCTTCACCTTTGTATAATGACAGAAGGAATATATTGAGCAAATCCCAATGTCCAAATCCCAAATCCCAGTGTTGGGATCTGGTCCTTGGGATTTGGGATTTACTTGCGTTCTAGAATAGTAAAAACAAGTTTATCTCGATGATGGTAATAGAATGATGAACGTCAAAACTGATAGCACAAAGAGAGTGACAATGCCCAGAGCGGTCCATCGAGAAATACGAGGCAAACCGAGAGCACCAATGGCCATTGCAAAACTGAAGGGAACAATGAGAGGAGTAGAAAATCTAAAATCTTGGCTACAGGAACAAGTATTTGCTATGCGATAGAGCAGCGCTCCCGCAAGAATCATGAAAGAAAGTGTAGCCATAGGAAGTAGAGCAGCCTCTTTTTGTTGCACCGCTTTACTCCATCCATAGAAAGTGAGAATCAGAAGTCCCAAGCCTAGCGTTGTCATTGTTGTACTGATCCAATGCATGCTGTCTCCAAAATTCCATTCACCCAAAAAAGCAGAGCGGAAAAAATATTCCCAAAAAAATTGTCTGCGTGTGGCGTCATCCCATGGGTCGTTATAGGGGATTTGAAAAATCTGAATGGGATTGAACGTGACAAAATTACGCAGTGTATTTGGAAGAAGTACGTTCTTATCCAATCCTTCACTCTGTGGAATCATGTTCCGATACTCCGGTTCACGAAGACGCATGATGGGGAGCCACGCAGTGAGAGCAATGAGAATGAAAAGAGAAAAGAGAAAGTGTTTTTTAGAAATTTGTTTCCGCTTCTTCCATGCACAGATTGCGATGACGGGTAAGAAAAGAAGAGCAGTCAGTTTTGTGACAATCCAGAGAGCGAGAGAAGCGCTGAGTGCATACCAGTCGCGAAGTCTATTTTTATTCCACCACTCCAGTAAAAATCCAATACATACAAATGCGAACACTTGTGAGAGCACGTCATTCGAAATACGTGATGTAGTAAAAAGGAGGGATGGGAAGACAGCAATGAGCAGTGTAAATATCAAACGATGCTGCCATCTTTTTTCGGAAAAAAGTTGTAATCCTATCCAATACGATAAAGGAACGAGTGCAAGTGAGAGGACAAATGAAATAATTTGCATGTCCCAGATCAGTTGCCCTTCATCGCGACCCAGGAGTGAACCAAGTTTCCACCACATTGCATCCAGCCCATAAAAAAGAGGAGGCTGATGAAATTCCCAGCCCGAAGCGGCAGCAGGCAGCTTCCAATGGTCGGCTATATACCGCACATAATCCAGATGTGCTTGGAAATCGTGGCTTCGGGTGCCATCTGGGGTTTTTAGGAGATAGATCCAGCGAAGAAAAGTGCCAAGCACCATCGTGACAGGCATCCAAATCTGATCGTAGGTGCGCGGATGTTTCAGCATGGCGAATCTGTAAGGGAAAGCACTTCGTTACGTCGTGTATAGCGGGCAGGAGGTGTACGTCCCATACCATAGAGTATATCTCTTCTAAGCATTGACACTTTTCTCTTCCTTCACGATGATACGCTCAATGGAGCACATGCACTTCTCCCTCGTTCTGCCGTGTTTTAATGAAGAGGAAAACGCCGAGCGCGCGATCCGCGATGTTTTGTCGTGGTTCGATGCACGTCATATTCAAGGTGAGTTGATTGCAGTGAATGATGGGTCGAAAGATCGGACCGGTGTGATTTTGCAGCGTCTGGCATCCGAGGATCCTCGCGTCAAAGTGGTGACACATGAAAAAAATCAGGGTTACGGTGCAGCTATTCGTTCGGGGTTAGATACCGCACGCATGGAGACGATGGGATTCATGGATAGCGACGGTCAATTTAAAGCGAAGGATTTGGAATTACTATTGCCACACTTAGATACGTACGCATTTGTGACTGGCCGCCGCCGCAAGCGTGCTGATCCATTTATGCGCGGGCTCTTTGGAAAAATTTTGGGCGTGATGAACTTAATAGCACTTGGTCTGTGGGTACGTGATGTGAACTGCGGGCTCAAAGTAATGCGCAAATCCATCTGGCCTCAAATCCGTCCTACATATGGAATAGAGAAACTGTTCAACACAGAGCTTTTTCTTCACTTAAAAGAACAGGGGATTTCGTGGTACACAGTGGATGTTCCGCACTACCCGCGTAAATTTGGGAATCCTACGGGTGCAAAATGGTATGTGATTAAGCGCATGTTCCAGGAATTGCAGGGGCTTCGAAAAGCTCAGAGGGCAGAATGGAAAGAAAAACAGCACAGACAATAAAACGAATATTTTGTTATGTGCTCCTGTAATTTTGACAGTTTCTATCTGAATATGAGACCATCTGTTCCAACATGCCTGTCTCGTTTTTAAAGTATTGTTGGAAGGGCCCACTGCTGGCAATTATGGCACTCGCTCTTGGTATTGGAGTGCCTACGTTGGTATCTGCTGCCATCAGCAATGGCATGAATGCCAGTGACCTGCTGGGTCAGTATGACGATTCCAGCCCAACGTCTCCAAGCCCCGTATATACCAAGTCAGCTGCCAACAATGTGCCGAATCAGTTGGGCATTTATTGGCCTACAGGAGCGGTTGTGGATACGGTTCGCCATCGATTATTCGTGGTGGATCACATCAATAGCCGCGTACTTGTCTTTTCGCTTACATCGGCCAACTTAATTAATTCTCGTTTTCCCAGCTATGTTCTGGGGCAACCCAATTTTTATACCAGAGACGCAGCAACCACCCGCAGTGGCATGAACCAGCCGAAGGGAATTGCATTTGATTCTGCAAATAATCGGCTGTTTGTTTCGGAACAATCAAATAATAGGGTGACTATCTTCGATCTTTCTTCTGGCATTAGTAATGGCATGGATGCCACCTACGTTCTTGGGCAGCCAGATTTCACATCCAGTGCATCAGCTGCAACTCAAGCTGGCATGAATTATCCCACAAGCCTTGCATACGATCCTTCCTCACATCTTCTGTTTGTAGCAGAGAGACAAAATAATCGTGTATCGGTATTTGATCTCACGTCTGGTATCACCAATGGCATGAATGCCAGTTATGTTCTGGGCCAATCTGGGTTCACGTCATCTTCTGCAGCCACCACACAAGTAGGCCTATCTCAACCTTATGGAGTGCATTATGAAACGAGCTCCAACCGATTATTCGTTACAGAACTTGGTAACAACCGCGTGACGGTTTTTAGTGGATCATCCATTGCCACGGGCATGGCTGCAAATAGCGTTCTTGGGCAGAGATCTTTTACCACCAGCACTGCAGCAACCACTCAGTCGGGCCTTAGTTTGCCCATTGGCGTTGCGTACGATAACACGCGTAACCGTTTATATATTGGCGACTATGGCAACAATCGTGTGATGGTGTTTTCTGGATCCAATCTTACGCATGGCATGCTTGCTAATACGGTTATCGGGCAATCCAGCTTTACCACATCCACGGCGGCAACAACACAATCTTCTGTTCGAACTCCTTATAATCTCTTTTACGATACCTCTAGCGATCGCCTGTACGTTTCGGAGGGAGAAGGAAACAGCCGTGTCACAATATTTAACGGTGCCGCTATAGGAATTGGCATGAATGCTTCCGATCTTCTGGGTCAGTATGACGATAGCGCGAGCAGCCCACAGCCGGTGTATACCAAAAGTGCTGCCAATAATGCCCCCAATCAATTTGGATTAAGCGGACCGCAAGGTATTACTATTGATACGACAAATCATCGCCTTTTTCTTGCAGATTACAATAATAACCGCGTGCTTGTGTACACGCTTACCAATGGAAATACGCTTAATACCAAATTGCCTTCGTATGTGCTTGGGCAGCCCAATTTTTATACGAATACCGCTGCCACTACGGGGTCTGGCATGAGAACTCCTGTTGGACTTGCATACGATACTTCTCGTAGCCGCCTGTACGTTTCTGACGGTGGTAATAATCGTGTGCTTGTATACAGTGGGTCTACTTTAAGTAATGGCATGATTGCGAACACAGTGCTTGGGCAGGCTGACTTTGTAACGTCCACAGCCCGCACCACGCAATCTGGCATGAGTCTTCCCTTCTACCTTGCTTTTGATGCGGCGCGCAGCAGGCTTTATGTTGCTGACTATTCCAATAATCGAGTACTCGTTTTTAGCGGAGCGACAATTGGTACTGGCATGAGGGCAAACACCGTGCTTGGGCAATCCAGTTTCACTACCTCTACGGCGGCAACCACCCAAACGGGAATGAGGAACCCCGCAGGGCTTGCGTACGATTCCACTGCAAACCATCTTTTTGTATCTGATTACACAAATAATCGCATTCTTGTCTTCAGCGGATCCAGTTTGAGAAGCGGAATGTCCGGCAATACGGTGCTTGGTCAATCTACATTCACTACATCCGTTTCTGCTACTACACGCACGGGCATGGGCTCACCCCATAATATGGCGTTTGATTCTGGCACTCAGCGT
Source organism: uncultured Candidatus Peribacteria bacterium (assembly GCA_964548055.1). Lineage (GTDB taxonomy): Bacteria > Patescibacteriota > Gracilibacteria > Peribacterales > Peribacteraceae > CAZJPS01. The sequence continues at coordinate 10,630 of CAZJPS010000017.1, read as the reverse complement.
CTGTTTGTGGGCGATCCTAATAATAATCGTGTGCTTGTATTTAATGGAGCCAATATGACGAATGGAATGCGTGCCTTAAACGTGCTTGGACAATCCTCGTTTACTACTTCAACTGCAGCTGCCACGCGGTCGGGTTTTAATTTGCCTAATGCATCGTTCTACAACACAGCCGACGACACGTTATTTGTGGGCCAGTGGAACAACAACCGCGTTAGCATCTTCGATGCCGCCGAAGCTACGCCCACCTTCTCCTACTCCGTCTCCAGTGGTGTTGCCACCCTCACTCTCACGGATGAGTACATGAATACCTCTTCCTCAGTAGATTCTGTGTCCCTCACTCTCACTACCCAAGGAGGAGATTCTGAATTTCTCACCCTTCAAGAAACTGGTGCTGAAACAGGCATCTTCACCGCCTCCTTCCCCATGCGCTCAGAGCTTCCACAAACAGCGAATGGAATTCTCCAAGATAATACAAATCCAACCAGCGTGACCGTCACCGCTGCCTACACCAATGTTTTCAACCAGAGTGTGAGTTACAGAGAGACTGTGTCCCTGTCTTCCTCTTCTTCTACAACCTCCACCTCCACAGGTGGCGGCGGAGGTGGGGGTGGAGGCGCGGGCAGAGGAGTGACCACCATCACCCCTGCAGGCCAAAGCTCTTCCAGAAGTTCTTCTTCTGCTCCTTCCACAGATTCTCCTGCTTCTTCGGAAATTCCTTCTTCGGAATCTTCCCCCTCCACTCTCATAGTCGAGAGAAACGGACAGACTTTACGCTTCAATGATGTTCCTCTTTCCAGCTGGTTCACTCCCTACGTTCGCACCCTCGTGGAGCGAGGCATTGCGTCCGGTTACGAAGATGCTCAGGGAAACTCCCTCAATCTCTTTAAGCCTTCAAACCCTGTCACCTACGCAGAAGCCCTTAAAATGATGCTCCTCTCCGGAGGAAAAGAGATCACGCAGGGAACTCCAGCAAATCTCTCTGCCAAGAATGATTGGTCTGCTCCTTACATCAAGACCGCGGAAGATCTCAAGCTTTCTGTGTACACAAAAAATCTCCCTGTGCAGTCTCCAGCATCCCGAGGAGCCCTCCTTCAATCCTGGCTCGAGATTATGGGAGTCCCGATGACCACTTCCTCTGAGAATCCCTTCTCCGATCTCCCCACATCACACCCTCACTACAAAGCAATCCTGACTGCCTACCAGATTGGGATCATCTCTGGTGATACGGATGCACAGGGAAACCCCACAGGCACCGTGAGACCTGATGACACCATCAACCGTGCAGAACTCGCAAAGATCCTCACGATCCTTCCAGATCTTTCTATGCTCCAGAGTTCTCCTGTTGAGACCACCTCTCCCGTGATGAGTGATACCTATGTCATTACGGAAGATGCCGCTCTGCATGTTGATGCTCGTAGTCAGTCTTTAATCTTGGGGTATGTGAAGAAAGGAGAATATGTGACACTTTTGCGTACCGTGGATGTATGGGCAGAGGTAAGAACAGAAGAGGGCAGGCAGGGGTTTGTTTCGTGGAGTAAGTTGAGTAAGTAAAAAACCGTTGGGAGTTACCTATATTATCTAGAGAACACGGTTCCATACACCCAGTGAAGATGCTACCATTTGCTGTCTTCATTCCATGAGCAGTTCAAGTTCTTCTCTTTCGGAAGCCAAAAAACCAGAGCCGAGTTTATTCGGACTCTTAAGGCCTTATGCTCGTACGGTCATTCTTTTGGTATTGCTTGCAGTACTCAGCAATGGGCTTAACCTTACTCTCCCTCAAATTATTGCACGCAGCATCGATAGCTACACGCGCGGAACATTTGTGTTGAGCACCGTTCTCATGGAGTTCTCTCTCGCGACATTTTTTATTTTTTTGTTTACGTACTTGCAAAATGTAGTGCAAACGTACGCCTCCGAACGCGTTGCGCGCGATATGCGTAACCAAGTAGCTTCTAAAATTTCATTGCAGAGTTATGCGTATGTGCAGGAGGTGTCGCCAGCAAAATTACTTACGAATCTCACGTCCGATGTAGACGGAGTGAAATTCTTTATCTCACAGGCAATTGTAGCAATTATTTCTTCAATATTTCTTATCATTGGTTCCAGTGTTCTACTTCTTATTATCGATTGGCGCCTTGCCTTGGCGGTGCTTGGAATCATTCCAATTATAGGCGGAACATTTGCGTTTGTATTAAAACGAGTGAGAGTTCTCTTTAAAAAAACACAGGAAATTATTGATTGGCTGAATAAAGTAATCAATGAAAGTATTTTGGGTTCGGCGCTTATTCGCGTACTCAATTCCCAGCAACCTGAATACGAAAAATTTTTGGCCGCCAATACGAATGCACGTGATATCGGTCTTCAAATTTTGCGCATGTTTGCATCGATGATTCCTATTGTTACTTTTGTGGCCAACTTTGCCACCCTCATTATTTTGGTTCTGGGAGGGCATTTTGTAATAGGCGGCACCATGACACTTGGAAGTTTTGCTGCGTTTAATAGCTATCTTGCCATTCTCATTTTCCCCATTTTTGTGATTGGATTCATGAGCAATGTTATCGCTCGCGCATCTGCATCGTACAAACGCATCGTAGAGGTGTTAGACTCTCAAGAACGAAAGGAAACGGGTACATTAGATATCGAACTACGCGGAGATATAGAGTTAAAGGAAGTTTCTGTTGTATATGGAGAAAAATCAGCACTTAAAAATGTGTCTTTTTTGGTGAAGGGTGGATCACGAGTTGCCATTATTGGTCCTACGGCTGCGGGTAAATCGCAATTATTGTATTTGCTCACAGGACTCATTCGGCCTACAAAAGGCGTTGTAGAATATGATGGGAAGCCGGTAGATGAGTATCTTACAAAGGCTTTGCATCGTCAGATTGGATTTGTATTTCAAGATAGCATCATCTTTAGTATGACCCTTCGTGAAAATATTGCCTTTAGCAATACGGTGAAGGATTCAGATTTGCAAAAAGCGATCGAAACAGCAGAGTTGCAGGATTTTATTGAATCGTTGCCGCTTACATTGGATACGATTGTGTCTGAACGAGGCACAAATCTTTCGGGTGGGCAAAAGCAACGTATCATGTTGGCACGTGCACTTGCTCTCAATCCAAAAATTTTGCTTCTTGATGATTTTACTGCCCGTGTAGATGCTCGTACGGAACAGAAAATTTTAGAGAATGTTCAAAAGAACTATCCTGGCATGACACTTGTATCCGTTACGCAAAAAATTGGCGCCATTGAGAATTTTGATCAGATTATTCTACTCATGGAGGGGGAATTATTGGCTAAAGGAACGCATTCTGAATTGATGCATACTTCTCCTGAATACGCTCAAATTGAGCAATCTCAACGCAGTACCAATACGTATGAATTACGCACTGAATAAGCCAGACACCGGCGCCGCAAAAAAAAGTTCGCCTTTGGCGGCACTCAAAAAGCTGGCCCCACTTCTTGGCGGTGAGCAGAAAAAAATTGCAATTGCAATCATTGCGCTTCTCATCAATGCAGGTGTAAACCTAACGGGGCCATTGCTTGTGGGCTATGCGATTGATACCTACGTTTTACAGGGAAACTATCCGGGCGTGTTTTTGTTCGCATCCATTATTCTTTGTCTGTATATATTTGGTCTTTTTGCCAGTTACATACAAACAACAACCATGGGAGGAGTAGCACAGCGCATGCTCTTTACAGTACGCAATCGAATTTTTCAAAAGTTGCAGGAATTGCCAGTGGCATTTTTTAATCAGAATAAAGCAGGCGATCTCATTTCACGCATTAATAATGATACCGACAAACTGAATCAGTTCTTTTCGCAATCACTCATGCAATTCATTGGCAGCATGTTCATGATTATGGGCGCAGGTATTTTTCTTCTAACCATCAACGTTCGTTTAGGAGTTGCAACATTATTACCTGCAGTGATCTTGCTATTTTTCACTCAGGGAGTTTCTCCTTGGGTTCGCAAAAAAAATGCACAAAACTTGCAGGCTACGGGGGGAATGAGTGCAGAAATTCAGGAGAGCCTTGATAACTTTAAAGTGATCGTTGCATTCAACCGTCGCGATTACTTCCGAGCAAAGTTTACAGAGGCAAATGAGCTTAATTTTCGTACATCGGTATCGGCTGGCATTGCAAGTAACATTTTTATTCCTATTTACGGTCTTTGTTCCAACATTGGTCAGATGATTGTGCTTGCGTATGGCATCTATCTTATTTCAACGGGGCATCTCACTGTCGGTATTTTCATAAGTTACTTTACGTATGCCACTCGCTTTTACGATCCACTTCGCCAAATTGCTGCCCTGTGGTCTTCGTTTCAATTGGCAATGGCAGGATGGGATCGTATTGCCGCAATCCTTGAAATGGAATCCAATATGAAAGTGATTCCTATGGCAAAACCCGAAGCATCTAAGGCAATTTTGGAATTCAAAAAAGTTCACTTCCGTTATCCCGATGGAAAAGAAGTGCTGCACGAAACAAACTTCTCGCTTGAAAAGGGAAAGACATATGCCCTTGTAGGTCCTACAGGCGGAGGAAAAACCACAACCGCTTCACTCATGGCTCGGTTGTATGATCCAACGGAAGGATCCATTTTGCTCCATGGCCGCGATATTCGTTCATTCACTCCCGAAGAACGAACCAAACGCATTGGTTTTATTTTACAAGAACCGTTTTTATTTACGGGAAATGTGAGAGAAAATATTTTGTATGGGAACGAAGAACTTAAACATCACACGAATGAACAGCTTATTGAAGATATTCAAAAATCCAATCTTCGTGCTCTTCTTACGCGGTTTGATAAGGGATTAGATACACCCGTAACGGGAAGTGATGCTATTAGCCTTGGTCAGCGTCAACTCATCGCTTTCATGCGCGCTGTTCTGCGTAATCCCGATCTCCTCATTTTAGATGAAGCTACAGCCAACATCGATACCGTCACAGAGCAGCTTTTAGAAGATATTCTAAAAAAGCTTCCCAAAGAAACCACAAAGGTGATCATCGCTCATCGCTTGAATACGATCGAAAACGCCGACGAAATTTTCTTTGTGAATGCGGGAGAAATCATTCGCGCAGGTTCGCTAGACCATGCAGTGGAGATGCTGTTGCATGGGAAGAGGGAGAGCTGAAGAAAGGGGATAAAAAGGGGATAAAAGGGACAAAGGTTTTAAAGGGGATAAATGTCTTTTTAAATAAAGAAAATATCATACTGCAGAGCGGGTATGCCACCTGCGGTGGCGCAGTATGATGTTATACCTGTACCGCCCTCACCCCCCGCCCCTCAAACAAAAAACAGTTCCCCTCTCCCCTTTCTCTAGTCAAGAACAACAACAAAAAATATACCTGAACAATAATGGAGCGGGGAGGGGTTAGGGGTGAGGCTGTCGTTTACGGTTCCTTGGAAGGTACCACGAGCGGACTATTTTGATCACAATTCACACAATGCAATTCCCATGGCTGGAAAATAGCTCTCCTCATTACTTGGGCATCCGTCATAGGTTCGTAGTAGGTGAGGGGGCGATAGAACTGGAAACTGAAGAAGACGAGGAGACCAAAGATCATCACCCCTGTGGTGCGGGCGGAAGCGGTGATTTGATATTTACCAATCGTTTGAATTTCTTGAATGACGATAGCGAGGATGAGGAAACTTAAGAGGAGCGGAAGGAAGTAGTGGTATAAGTACATCACTCTATCAATACGACTGATGGCAATCATATAACTTGCATATACTGCCAGGAAGACAGTGAGGAGGAATTTTTGCTCGAGCGGTTTTTTTGGAGCAAAGAAAACGTGAGAAAGAAGCATTGCAAAGCCGAGGAGCACACCTGCAAATGAAGCCCACCATACAACAGGATTTGCTTGTAGATAGAGGTATTTATATACCTGCGTTTCAGGAGCCTGGCCTTCGGCAAGCCCCGGAGTTTCCCAGCGATAATTAATAGACCGTGCACCGAGTGGCCAGAAAAATGCAGAACTGCCATTTTCATCTTTCTTGCATAAATCCAGGCGGGGAGCACCGGCATTGTAATGTCCAACAAATTTAAGCGAGTCGCGGAGCATTACGGGGAATGCAAGGAGCGAACTAGTTTTGTTGGCTGCTAAAATTCTTTTATAGCTTTCCGATGCCTGATAGTAGCCCTGATCTGGAAGCGAGGGATTGATTGTTCTCCCAAGAGAGAAGTGTATGTACCAAATGCTGCAGTAAATAATAAGGAAGCTAACACCTGCTACAGCCAGAAACCCAAGAATACGATCTATGTAAGGCCAAAGCTTCCACAGGAGTGCCGGAATAAGTAATATAAGGACGAGCCCCACTACTTTTGTTGTCATCACAAGGGCTAGGGCAGTTCCAAAGAAGATGCTGAGGAGAATGAAGTTTCGAAGACTGTATTTCTTTTGTAAGAGCAACAGGAAGGCAAGAATGGTGAGTGTTGAAAAAAACAGAAGCGGTCCATCGAGCATCGCTCCTCTAAAATGCACTACCATCGCGTTATCAAATATATAAAGGAAGCTGAAAATACACGAAAGAAGGGCATTTCGCTTTGTAAGCAAATAGAACACGCAAAAAAGGAGAGGCGCTGTCCACCACGAAAGAAGTGCTGGGAAGAACCGGTAACCGGCAAATGAAAATCCTTCAGGAAAATCAGATCCGTAATCCGTTCCCAAAAACTGATCACTCTTTTGATTTGGATGAAACATAACTTCTCCAAGAGCAATCAGCAATTTTCCAAGCGGCGGATGCTGCTCCATAAAGTACACTCCATGAATATATTTTTGCGCACTCGCGATGTGATAGTTCTCATCCCAAAATACATACGGAGGTTGCCAGTAGCGGTGGAAGAAGGTGAGGAAGCTTAAGAGCGTGACAAACCCAAGCATCGCCCACACGTGCCAGCGCTTTTGCTCCGGTGCTGTACTGGCTTTAGCCATCGGGGAGAGTGTAGCGCACGCGCGGAAGAATCAGAAGGATTAGAACACGCGGGCGAAAATGTATAGGAACACTTTGAAAAATAATACAGGGAAACCGTGCATTCTTTAGTGTATTCTTACTCTTTTGACTCATTATTTTTGTGAGAAACTCCTTTCTCAACCGTCGAAGAATCTGATACCCTTCTGTATACATGGCAAGCCCCTATAAACCACCTCGTTCAAGCAGACAGCAATGGCTATTAAGCGTCTTATTGCTTGGAGTGCTTGTGTATCTTTCTTTTATGTTCTTGCTGAATCCGCAGCGAGAGAACGAAAAGAAGTACGCAGACGCACAGGAAGTTCCTCTCAGTCGTATTACACAGGGATATAACAGCAATGAATTTAAGGAAATTCTGATTCGAGATAATAAGGTGTATGCCACATTGAAGGATGATTCCATGATTCAATCCTATAAAGAGAACCAAGATACCGTGAGCGACCTTGGATGGAACGACCCCCGCAATAAGACAGTTGTACAGGTGGATAACCAGGAGGCGATGAATTTCTTTTATGCAGTATTACCAGATTTACTTTTATTCATTCTGCTCATTTCCGGAATCGTATGGCTCTTTCGTGGTATTGCACGGAGCCAATCTACCGCGCTGAGTTTTGGAAAGTCCCGTGCCCGCGTGGCGGATGCTAAGCAAGTGAAGACGCGTTTTAACGATGTTGCGGGTGCCGAGGAGGCGAAGGAGGATCTTGTGGAGGTGGTAGATTTTCTTAAGAATCCTAAAAAATACATCGCAATCGGAGCGAAGATTCCAAAAGGAGTATTGCTCGTAGGTGCTCCAGGAACAGGAAAAACGTTGCTCGCGCGCGCTGTTGCAGGAGAAGCAGGAGTTCCATTCTTTTCCATAGCAGGATCGGAATTTGTGGAAATGTTTGTGGGTGTAGGCGCTTCACGTGTTCGTGATTTGTTTACAAAGGCCAAGAGGAATTCACCCTGTATTATTTTTATTGATGAAATTGATGCCGTAGGTCGTCAACGCGGGGGAGCTGGATTTGGTGGAGGACATGACGAGAGGGAACAAACTCTCAATCAGATTCTCACTGAAATGGATGGATTTGAGCAGGGAACCAATGTGATTGTGATGGCAGCTACCAATCGCCCAGATGTTCTGGATATTGCACTATTACGCCCTGGTCGCTTTGATCGCAGGGTATTTATAGATAAGCCGGATCTACAGGCGCGCGAGAAAATTTTGGAAGTGCACGCACGTAATAAAAAATTAGACAAAGGTGTACATCTTACGGATATTGCAAAGCAAACCGTGGGTCTTACCGGAGCAGATCTGGAAAATGTTATGAATGAGGCTGCAATTTTTGCCGCAAAGAGAAAGCAGCAAAGCCTTACTCAGAAGGATTTGGTGGATGCCGTAGAAAAAGTAACAATTGGAGCTGAAAAGAAATCACGTAAGCTTACGCAACATGAAAAAGAAATTACGGCATATCACGAGCTGGGTCATGCGATTGTGGGGCATTTATGCAAGCACTCTGATCCGCTCCACAAAATTTCCATTGTTTCTCGTGGATCTGCGCTGGGAGTAACGTGGTTCTTGCCGCAAGAAGATCAGTACACCACCAGTAAGAGTAAATTTATTGATGAGATCTGTGGGCTTCTTGGCGGTCGCGCTGCAGAAGAACTTATCTTTAATGAAATCACCACTGGAGCGAGTAATGATATTGAACGCGCATCCCACATTGCTCGCAATATGGCTATGAAGTATGGAATGGGCGATGACGGCCTCGGTTTGGTGACGTATGGCGAAAAACAGGGAACGGCGTATATGGGTACAGACCCATCAATGTCCCGAAATTTCTCTGAAGAAATCGCTCGCTCAATAGATCATTTCACTCGTAAAACGATTGCTGAGCAGTATCAGCGAGCCAAAGATATTCTTTTAAAGCACAAAAAGAAGTTAGAAGAACTCGCGCAGATTCTGTTACAAAAGGAAACAATGAGCGTAGACGAATTTTTGGAAGTGCTGGAGGGGAAAAAGGCAAAAGCGAGGGAAGAGAAAAAGATTGAAGAACAGTTGGAACCTACAGTTGAGACGGTGGAAGAAAAGTAAAAAAATAATCTCATACATCAAAGCATGTCACCATGACACGCTGGTATCTGCTCTGTAAAAACTTTTTGAATAGTAATGACAGATCTTTGAAAATTTCTTTGTTATTTGTCTTTTGTGTCATTTTGGTCTGCCTAATATTTCCTGTATGATGCTTCCACATGCTTACGAGTCTTTCACCTCTCGATGGCCGATACGCAGTCGATACGGAGGCATTGCGAGCATTCTTTAGCGAGGAAGCGCTTATAGGGGCCAGAATAGAAATTGAGGTACTGTATTTCATGGAGCTTGCGCAGGAAAAGGGAGTACCACAAGTTCCTGCGTTATCGGATAAACAGAAGAGATATGTACTCAGTCTCATCCACGATTTTTCTTCGAAGGAAGCTCAGGCCGTAAAAACTATAGAAGGGGTTACACGGCATGATGTGAAAGCAGTTGAATATTATCTCAAGCAGAAAGTGACGCGCATTAGTGGCCTTAAAGATGCTACGGAGTTTGTTCATTTTGGTCTTACCAGTGAAGATGTGAATAATCTGGCGTATGGAATTCTGATTCATCGGGCTTTGAAGAATGTTCTCGTTCCATCGATTGATAGAGTAAGAAAAGATCTGCGTAGCATGGCGAATGCGTGGAAGAACACTCCTATGCTCAGCCTCACGCACGGTCAGCCTGCAACTCCCACAACAGTTGGAAAGGAAATACTCGTTTTTGAGGAACGTCTGGGTCGCCAGATGGATTTGCTTAAGACTTTCCGGATGCAGGGGAAGCTTGGCGGAGCTGTGGGTAATTTTTCCGCACATCGCGCCGCCTATCCCAAAGTGAATTGGGAAGCATTCCGTCTTCGCTTTGTACGAAAGCTTGGCCTCACACCTCTTCATGCCACCACTCAAATCAATCCGCATGATGATCTTGCAGAGCTCAGTCACCTTTTTATTCGCATCAACACAATCCTCCTCGATTGCAGCCGTGACATGTGGATGTATATTTCCCGCGGTATTTTCCGTCAGAAAGTGGTAGCAGGAGAAGTAGGATCTTCCGCCATGCCTCATAAAGTGAATCCCATCGATTTTGAAAATGCGGAAGGGAATCTGGGATTATCATCAGCTCTCTTTGGTCATTTTGCAGAAAAGCTCCCGGTGAGTCGTATGCAAAGAGATCTCAGTGATTCCACGGTTCAGAGGTCCATCGGTGTCGCCTTTGGGTATCATCTCCTTGCAGTAAAATCTTTGCAGCGCGGATTCAGTCGCATTTCCCTCGATCGCACTGCTGTTTTGCGTGAGCTTCAGTCACATCCAGAAGTAGTAGCCGAAGCCATTCAAACAGTCCTTCGCAAACATCGCGTAACCGGTGCCTATGAAAAATTGAAAGATCTCACACGCGGCGAAAAAGTAACAGCTGTTCAATTCCGTCAGTTCATTGATGGATTAGAGCTTCCCAAAGAGGAGAAGGAGAGGCTGAAGAAAATGGTGATGTAGGAAGGGGATAAAAAGGGCATAAAGGCGAAAAAGGGGATAAAAGGGATAAAGGTTTTTTAGTAAAGAAAATATTGTTCACCTTTTGTACCTCAGAGCGGGTTTCCGTACCCG
>CAZJPS010000016.1:7232-21075 GCA_964548055.1 uncultured Candidatus Peribacteria bacterium | reverse complement strand
GTGCCATATCTGCATCTCCACTTCTTAAGCGATCAGAGAGTAGAACATTCATAACCGATAATGAAAAGAGAGGAAGCAGCTCCAGCGCTGGAGCTGCTTCCAAAACTTTTCACTTTCAACTCTACGCTTTCAACTTACGCCGTAAGGCCAGCAGCCTCCGCTTCAGCAGCATCCTTAAAGTACACTCTATTATCGCCCTTAATTTTCTTCCCCTGGGCAGAATCTACGGCGTAGTACTTCTTGCCAGATTTGGATGCAACAAACTTCATGCCTTCTGGAACAGCCACATCCTCATCGGCTTCTTCAGCTTCGTCGGCTGTCTTTTTTTCAGCTTTTGCCTTGGCTTCCTCTTCTTCGCGTTCTCTCTTAATGCGCTCCATAGTTTCTTTGTCGATAGGTTTTAGAGCCTTCACAGAGAGGCCAATGCGGCGTTCATCAACATCAATATTGATCACTTGCGCATCTACTTTCTGGCCAATTGTGAGTGCCTCCGAAGGATCTGTTACTTTATGATGAGCCAGTTCTGTTAAGTGAACGAGACCGTTGATGTCCTTCTCCAGCTTGAGGAAAGCACCGTAATCTGCAAAGCGCACCACTGTTCCTTGTACTTTCTTTCCTACGGGATACCTTTCAGCGATCTCTTCCCAAGGATCTTTTGTGAGTTGTTTGATACTGAGGGAGAGCTTTTCACCATCTACACCAATCACTTTCACGCGTACTTTATCGCCAGGCTCTGCATACTCAGATGGGTTCTTTACGTGTCCCCATGCAATTTCAGAAATGTGCACAAGGCCTTCTAGTCCTTCGAATGCAACAAACAATCCAAATTTCACAATACCGCTCACAATTCCATCCTTCACATCGCCCACCTTGAGGTGCTCAAGTGCCTTTGCGCGCTCTTCGGCCATTGCTTCACGTTCGGACACCACAATCTTTCCAGCCTCTTCATCCATGGTGATGATCTTCACCGTGAAAGTATGGCCAACAAACTTTTGTAGACGAGAGATAATTTCCACCGTGTCGGCATTATTTACACGTGGATAATTAATTGGAGCAAGCTGGCTGACAGGGAGGAAGGTACGAATTCCATCGATATTTGCGAGGAGACCTCCTTTGTTTGCTTCCTGCGGGATAAATTTCATGGTGGCATCGGTTTCCACTAAACGGTGGAAGCGGTCCCATGCTTTTTGCTGTGATGCCATACGAAGGCTGAGCACAATCATGCCTTCATCGTTTTCTTCTTCTAATACCAGTGCAGCAACAGGATCGCCTAATTGGAGTTCTTTGAACGTGTTAAATGAATCGCGTAATTCTCGGCCAGATACAATACCGGTGGCTACGCCCTGGATATCCAATAGAAGCTTGTTCTTACCTTTGAATACGACAGACCCTTCTACTAGTTCCCCGGGTTTTACGCGAAGAATAGGAGGTGATTCCTTGAGCAGCTCGTCCATCATGGATGGTGGCTGAGAGTTTTTTGTAGAAGCCATAAAAAAAGAGTGGTGCAAGTGGAAGAAGTAAAGGGAATCAGTGCCCCTGCACGAGCAACACTGAAATCGTGGATATTGTACATATATCGGGGAGGATGTCAAAACGGTATGAGCGATAAGCAGCCGAAAAAGCTCATCGTTCATCGCTATAACGTTGTTTTCTCAACCTTGAGCTTTTCCTCAGGCGGAAGTTTCTGCTCCTGGCTCGTTTTAGGATTGTAGATTTGGTAGTAGAGCTCAATGAGCTCATGCGTTGTAAGCCGTTTACTGTGAAGCCCAATATTTTCAAGTCCACTCTGAACCAAGTTCACGCGGTCCTTCAGTGGGCGGCTGACTGCATCAAACTGACGGTGTCGTTCTGCTGCTTTAGAGGCTGAGTCATCGGGACGAATCCAAGAGAAAAACTGTTCTATCAGTGAAAGGCTGCGTGCACTCTGGTCGTAGGGAACAACCACAAAGAATTTCTTTTGCATGATGTCTGCAATATCTATCAGTTTTTCCATAAACTGCGCGTACGAAAATGTCTGCTCCCGAAGCAGAGGATTTTCTTGCTTGCTGGCAATATCACGAAGCTGCTGAAGATATGGATCAATATTCATTTTAGATGAGCGCACCACAATCTGAAGTGGGAATGTGAGTGTATTCACGAACGATTCATATCCTGAAATAATTCCTTGCTGCTCTGTTTCACTTTTTAAATTGAAGTTAAGTGCTTCCACTTGCAAAACAGCACGCAACCCTCCGTTTTTTAGGAGAACGGTATCGCTGTGAATCTCTGCAATCGGGAGAAACCGTTGCGTTGAGGTGAGCGCAGATTTCTTGCGCTGGCGAACAGTGCTCTTAGGATTTAGTGCCATTCCTTTGAGGGGAAGATATCGCGAAATACAGACAAATCGGTAGGCAGACTAGGGGAATGCAGTGGATCATCTGTTTTGATGCGAGAAGGATCAACAGGAAGGCGTGGAAGAGAAGATGCATCTTCTTCTACGGTAATTGCCGATGTTACTTGTACGGGAACTTCCTCTGTATGGGTATCAGCCCGTACGGGGGTAGCCACAGTTTTTTCTTCCATTGTCGTTGGTGCATGTGTGTTATCAACCAGTGAACTGAGTTCACGGATTTGAGTGCGTGTGCTATCGTTCTCCGATTCTGTTTTTGCAGATGTATTTTGTGTAGTAGATGGTGGTCCAATTCTTACATTAATGCTTATGCCTTGCCGAGGAGCCCATGTGCGTACCGAAGATTTTGTCATCTTTTCAATGAGCAATAAGCAAATGCGCGTGAGACTTAAATCATTTACTTTCACAAGTGCAAAAAGTGCAGAGAGGGCTGCAGGCATCCACACAACAATCATCACCGGAATACTCAGTCTTCCATACGTTTTTTGGAGCATGGCAAACAGCAAATAACTAAATCCACCTCCCACGGCAATCATAAGGGTTTGGCGCAGTGTCAGTGGGCCCACAATGCGGTCCTCTATGTAGACGTTCTGTGGAATTTTTACGGAATCCATAGGGTTCAAGAAATCTCATTATTATAGCACAAATTGGCTTCCAGACCAAGGTTTCTTGGAGGAAGGGGACAGAGGTTTTACAGGGGATAAAGTGCACAAAGGCAAAAAGGGGAGAGGTGTTCGTTCCATTGTCCCCTTTACAGCCTTTTCGCCTTTTGTGCCCCTTTTTAAGCCGCCTTGGAAAGCTCTTCCTCTGCTTCTTCCGTCACTTCTTTTTCGGGTGCCTTCTGGCCGTGGAGCAGCTCTATCTTGTCCTTTTCCTTACGTACAATGCGTATCACATCACCGGGATGAAAGATGCCCTTTAGGATGTGCTCTGCAATTTCGGCTTCAATGCGCTCTTGAATAACTCTGCGTACCGGGCGTGCACCGTACTCTGGATCAAAGCCTTCTTCGCCAAGAAGGTTTATGACCTTCTGATCAATATCAAGCGCATATCCCTGCTCCCTCAAGCGGCTTTCTAGATGATCGATGTGCATGCGTACAATCTTGCGAATGTGCTGCTGATTGAGTGCATTGAAAACAATAATATGATCGATGCGGTTAAGGAATTCTGGACGCACATGATCCTTCAGTTCGGCAATCACTTCTTTGCTTTTCTCTTCGTATGCCTTTTCATCAGCAAGAGCCTCTTCTTCCATTTTGAATCCGATGCGTGCAGCTTGTTTCGTGAGTTTGTCTGCACCAATGTTGGAGGTCATCACGATAATCGTATTTCTAAAGTCCACCTGCTTTCCTTGTGCATCGGTAAGCATTCCATCTTCCAAAATTTGGAGAAGGATATTGAAAAATTCCGGATGAGCTTTTTCAATTTCATCAAACAAAATGACAGAGTATGGCTTTCGGCGTACCGCTTCCGTTAGCTGTCCGCCTTCTTCGTATCCTACGTAACCGGCTGTGGCACCAACGAGGCGTGATACATTGTGACGCTCCATGAATTCGGACATATCAATCTTTATGAGTGCGTCTTCACGATTGAATACCTCCTTCGCGATGGTGCGTACCAGTTCTGTTTTACCCACCCCCGTTGGTCCCATGAAGAGGAAGGAGCCAATAGGCCGTCTTATATCGCTAATGCCCACACGGCTCCTGCGAATAGCGCGTGCAACTTTGCGAATAGCATCATCCTGACCAATAATAGATTTACGCAGCACCAATTCAAGATTTGTGAGGCGCTTGGCTTCTGTTTTCATGAGTTTCGTTACAGGGATGCCAGTCATGCGCGCAATCACTTGAGCGATGTCGTCCTCGCTTATCTGTATTGGAGTCCTACGATCGCCATCCTGTGCCGATTTTAATTGCTCCAATTTTTCTTTTAGCTGCTGCTGATCTTGTTTCATGCGCAATGCCTGATGATATTTTTGTTCGCGCACGGCCAGCTGCTGTTTCTGCAAAAGTTGCTCCATTTTTTCTTCCATTTTTTTAATATCTGGTGCGGCCGAAGCATTCTGCAGGCTTTTTCCTGCGGCAGCTTCATCGAGCACATCAATAGCCTTATCTGGCAGGTACCTTTCAGTTATGTAGCGTTTACTAAGTTGAACAGCGGCAGAAATGGCCTCATCAGAAATGCTGAGATGGTGGAATTCCTCAAAACTTTCTCGTACTCCTTTCAAAATTTGAATGGCATCTTCTGCGGTAGGCTCGTTCACCATGATCGATTGGAATCTGCGCTCAAGGGCACGGTCTTTTTCTACGGTGCGGAATTCATCCACTGTTGTTGCACCAATCACGCGCAGTGCTCCACGGCTGAGAGCGGGCTTAAGAATATTCGCGGCATCAAGGGAGCCTTCTGCTGCGCCTGCTCCAACCACCGTGTGAATTTCATCTATAAAGAGAATGATTTGGTTATCGCTTTTTGCAGCTTCTTTAATGATGTCATCAAACCGTTGCTCAAATTCACCTCGGTATTTGGTGCCAGCTACAAGCGAGCCCATGTTCAGCACGAGCAAGCGTTTATTTTGCAATGACTGTGGAACGGTACCTGCAACTATTCGCTGTGCTAATCCTTCTACAATAGCAGTCTTGCCTACTCCTGGCTCACCAATGAGTACAGGATTGTTCTTTGTTTTACGGTTGAGGATACGGATCAAGCGCTCAATTTCTTCATCGCGCCCTATGATGGGATCTACTTTCTTCTCTTTCACTTTTGCGATTAAGTCATCAGTAAAGTAGTCCAGAACAGGAGTTTTGCTTTTGCCTTCTCCTTTGCGGCGCTTGCTTCCTTCTCCTTCTAATACGGGTCCTCCTCCTTGGCCTGGCTGCATCCCTACAATGACACCCTGTAGCCCATGGAAGAATGCTTCGAGTGACTGCTCTAGGTTACGGCTTTGACTCTTGAAGGTATTGATTTGGCCAAACATTTCTTCTACACGTAGACGCAGATCTTCTGGATCTACCTGCATGTTTTCGAGCAGTAGAGTTGCAGCGTTTTTTCCTGTGGATACGAGGGAGTGGAGGAGGTGTTCGGTTCCTACGTTTGCGTGCCGGAATTTATGTGCGGTCACAACGCTCTGTTCAATCACCGTATGAAGGAATGTAGAGAGACCATGCTTTACATGCTGGCCTTCAATATTCGCATTCGTCATCGCCTTCAAAAGAATGCGCACGTTCTCTTGCGTCACTCCTGCACCTGTAAAAATAGAGAAGCCAAGAGATTTTGGAATGCTCAAAAGCCCGAGCAGCAAATGCTCAGTGCCAATATAGGCACTTTTCATATTCTTCGCTTCCTGCTCTGCAATCTGCAGTGCAAGTTTTGCATTGGGAGTGAAACGGTCGAACGGATGCATACTGTGAAGGGAAGGGAAGAACAAGTCCGCGAATGCGGTTGAGTTGGCACTCTATACACCTGAGTGCCAGATGTCTAGAAGTATCAAGACATTTTACCTGAGGGCAGCCAGATGTACATTATTAGGGGCACAAAAAAATGGTCTGAAAAGTAAAAGTATCGTTTTCTTGTCATATCAGAACACTCAAATTGTAAGTTTCAACTTTGGAGAAACTCCTGCTGAATCATAAAAAATACGCTTTAACACCTTTATAGCTGTAGTATCGAGTGTTCCATCTGCTTATGGTTTTTTTTGCTCAACAGGAGGGTTGGATCTCGATTTAAGGGTTCTCCAGTCCTCTAAAAAGAGAGCAATAATTGTCGTGACAGGAATTGCAAGAATGACGCCAAGAATAGGATGAATGACAGAAGGGAAGCTTATTCCTGCCAGCATGGCAAACATGATGGCAAGTGGCGAAAGACCTACAGCTCTACGCATGATAATGGGCACAAGCATATTGTTCTCGCACCATTGAATAACGTAGTACACAGCCGCAATGGCAAGTGCCCAGAGGAAGCCTTGGGTTGTGAGCGCAATAAGTATTGCAGGAATTGCAGCAATGAGTGGGCCAATAACAGGGATGAATTCTGTAAATCCTGCCAAAATGCCCAGCACCAAAGCGTATGGCATGCGCATAATACTGAGCGCCAAAAAGACAATGATTCCAATGCTGACGCAGAGAATAAGTTGTCCCCGTAGCCACTGTGAAAGCTTCCACTGAATTGCCTCCGACTTATCGTGCACGTATGTACGCGCTCCACCTGGAAGAAAACCGCGAACCCAACGAATAATATTTTCTTTTTCCAGCTGGAAAAAGAATGCTAACACCAGGATGAGTGAAAGGTTTAGGAAGAAATCGAGAACTGATCCGGCAATCTGTGCGGCAAATAGGAAGGATCCCTGTGCAGTGGTAGATAAATCTTGCCCAAGGCGCTGCAGTGCATCTGTGAAGTGATTAATAGAGAGGGTACGAAGCGTGTTCTCCACAAATACGGTAAGCCTCGCGTTCACATCGGGTGTGAGATACGGAAAAGAAATATGTGGGTTTGCTAAAAATGAATCTACCTGTGTACTTGTGAATACTGCTATTTGCTGAATCTGGTCCGCAATTATGGGAATGAGGGAAATCACCAAAAAAATAAGCAAGAACAAGGCAATTGCATAATGGATCAAAATAGCAATGCTGCGCGGAATTCCCCACCTATGCATGGCTTGAACGCCTGGGTCAATAATCGTGGCAACGAAGATGGATAACAAAACCACTACAATTTTGTCTCGCAAAAAATAAATGAGCAGTACTCCAACGCACATCGCAAGTACTACAAACGCAGATCGGATAATATTATGAAGCGAAAGATGTACCACCACTACAGGCCTCGCACCATTTGGGTCCTGCGGAATATCGTCCTCTACCATTTGCTTTTTTGCATGCAGTGCGCGTGCCTTCTGTATAAATTTTTGTGCTCGTTCACCAATAATGCGCAGTGAGGTAAACGTTGGGAGCGACGTTTTTTTCTGAGGAGACATAGGTTAGCGTGCGAACAGAACGGAAACGACCGTATCTACAATCAAGAATGCAGCAACGGAAAAAATAAGACCCATAATTGCATTACGCAGCCTTGCCTTTGCTTTTTGTGAGTCTCCTTCCAGTCCAGAAAAAGCCCATTCATAGCCCGCCCAAATAATCATAAGGAGACAGATGGTACCAAGCGAGCCAAATAGCAGCTGAATGAGGTAAGCCACATAGAGGGGAACACAATCAAAATGGATGTCGCCTGTAACGAAGTTGCACCGTCCAATCATGCCATCTTGCGGGATCAGGCTTGGCGTAAGTTGAGCCAGCGCCCGTACGGGCACGAGTGCAAGAGTGAAGAGGGCAGAGTAGTGAAGCACCTTCGTAGTATGACACTTCTTCTGCCAATTCGTCGCTTCTAGTACCAGAGTTTCGTTGTGAAATTGTTAAATTGTTCAATTGCTACAATATTTTGCTGCAAATTTATCTAACTTTCTCATAATTTTATGATTCAGCAATGTGTGTTTTTCTGCTATCCTCTGCGTGATGTTTATGTGGAACACAGCCAACCGGCCCATTGTTGCCCTTGCTCCTATGGCGGGTGTCACCGATGCGTCGTACCGGCAATTTATTAAGAAAATTGCACCTGAAGTTATTGTGTACACCGAGTTTTTGAGTACCGATGCGATTGCATATGGAGCAAATAAAACACTGCAAATGCTGGAGTTCGATCCCGAACTTGAACATCCCTTTATTGTGCAAGTGTTCGGCAATGATCCCGATCACTTTCTTGCGGCCGCCAAAATAATCGAGGAGATGGGAGCGGATGGGATTGACATCAACATGGGATGCCCTGCGGCAAAGGTTGTGTCTTCGTGCCACGGATCTGCGCTCATTCGCGATCCAGATCTGGCGGCAAAACTAGTAGAAGCCACCGTGAAAGCTGTAAAGATTCCAGTAAGTGTAAAAACGCGTTTGGGGTGGGATACGCACGAAACACTCATCCCTTTTTGTAAAAGATTAGTGGATGCAGGCGCACAAGCCTTTGCTATTCACGGCCGCCGGTATCACGATAAGTTCACTGGTAAGGCAAACTGGGAACCGATCTATGCGCTTAAAGAAGCAGTATCTGTTCCTGTAATTGGTAACGGCGATATCGCAAGTGCTGCGGATGCGGTGGCAAAACTAAAAAATTTGGACGGAGTGATGGTGGGGAGGGGGACGTTTGGAAACCCGTGGGTGATGAGAGACATTGTGAGAGTGTTTGGAGCAAATCCCAAGGACCAAATCCCAAATCCCAACACAGTAGAGTCCACCATAGAGACGATGACATTCGAACAAAAAATTCCTTTTATTCTTGAGCACTGTGAACTCGCTGTAAAAATAAAAGGGGAGAAGAGGGGGATGCTGGAGATGAGGAGGCATTTGAGTAGTTATGTGAAGGGATTTGATGGTGCGTCGGCCATGCGCGTACAGTTGATGAAAGTAGAGAAGCTGGAAGATGCTCGGGCAATTTTGTGTGGATAATCATGTGATATCGATCACGATACAACTGCGATTATCTTTTTTTGCCGGCAACTGCTGATTGCGCCTTTCTTTGTATTTTTTCATGCGCTCTTCTGTTATTTCCCAGATGATATCTAGTGCCTGCGTATGCGTTTTGCCTTGAACGAGTGCAAGCATCTCTGGTATTGAAATATTTCCCGTCACACCATCACTACAGAGAAAAATTCGTTGGCCCGGATGAACAATCGTTTCGTGGTGCGTGGGGCAATTTTTATGGGAAGAAATGAAGTTATAGACTTTGTTTCCAATACCTTCGTCTAGCGAAGACTCAAAAGGTGTTCGCTTGAAAAGCCAATCGAGGATGCTTCTTTTGTGTGTGATGATTCTTCGTACATCTCCTGCCTGATAGCTTTCGCAGTGGATTCCAGCTCTGAGTGGGTATAGCCGTGTAGCCATGATGCATGCCCCTGCATGATCTGCAATCCAGTTCATACGTTCCTGCGCGCATTCTATTGCATGTGGAATGTTCATTGGAGTGCGCAGTAGCTCTTCTGCAAGAAGTTCAGCTGCTTTTTCACCATCTTTGCATCCACCCATTCCATCGATGACCGCGAAGAGATTTGATGTAAGAACCACTCTATCTTGGTTGTTACCTTCTCTTTCAAATCCTTTATCGCATGCCGCTGCAGTACTAAAATGCTCAGTTTTTATTTCTGCGCGAGGCTGTACGTCTGGCCCACCTATGATGATTCCCCGACAGCTATCTATCATTCAGTTTCTTGATTATGAGAGCATTGAAATTTATGCAAAAGCATTTGTTCACATTCATCATAAGATTTACCAGTTTTTGCTGCGAGAGTTTGAATAAGTTTCGGGTTGATGAGTTTTAGTTGGCGCCTAGCTTTTTCGAGTGAATCGGTTGGTTTAGTGTCCGAAAGAGTTGTGTCTATACATGCTGCTGCTGGAGGCAAATACAGCAATCTTTCAATTAATTTTTGAATAAAGGCCCTGAGCACCTCCTGCTGTTTTTGTGGCGTACGTTGTGTACGAGCATGAGAAATAAAGTTTCTTTGCTCAGGAAACTCTTTAAAAAAGTGATCTGCTAACCCTTCTATATCTACGTCATTGGCTCCAGCAAGATTATTTTCAAAACGAAAATGAACCATGATTCAATTTTCCTCTGGGACGAAGAGGAGTCAAGAAATCTAAACATTTGTCCTGTGTTTTTGTTTCAAAGGAGCCACGTTTTATCTATTTATCGTCGTAGCCGGCATGGTCTTGATGATGATCAACATCATCACTTTGCGTTACGACAGATCCCCCTCGGAACCATTTCAGTCTTCTTCGCTGCGAATCGATGAATGCTTCTTGAATTTTTTGCTGATTGCGTCTTTGGGTTGATGCTTTATCAAATTTCTCACGGCCAATAATTCCTTCTCCATTCGGGCTGTTGGACTCTACTACTCCTTCAGTACGCGCAACAGCCTCATCTTCAGGATTATTGTCTGGTGAAAATATCCTCATACATTACATTTGAACTTTCACGCTCGGTCCCATAGTGGGACTGATGGAAATACTGCCAATGTACTCGCCTTTAATGCCAGATGGCTGAGCTTCTTTTACGGCCTGGAGAACTGCTTCCAAGTTTTCTTGGAGCTTCTTTGCGCCGAAGGATACTTTTCCGAAGACGGTATGGATAATGCCCTGCTTATCCATTTTACATTCGATGCGACCACGCTTCAGTTCTTCAATAGCTTTGGCAACTTTCTCTGTCACAGTTCCAGACTTTGGTGATGGCATGAGGCCTTTTTGCCCGAGAGTCTTTGCAATTTTTCCAAGATCTTTCATCATGCGGGGAACAGCCACGGCGATATCGAAATCAATTTTTCCGCCTTCAATCTGCTTGATAAGGTCCTCATTCCCTGCAAGATCGGCTCCAGCTTTTTTTGCTTCATCAATCATATCATCGGGCACAAATGCTGCGATGCGTACTTTCTTTCCTGTTCCGTGCGGAAGACTCACCGTGGTGCGTACCAATTGATCAGCCTGAGTGGTATCAGCGTTGATGCGGATATGAAGCTCTGCGCTGCAATCAAATTTGGCAGTAGAGAGCTTAGGCAAAAGCTCAGTTGCTTCTTCTATTGAGTAGCTAGGCTTTGTAAGCAGTGCTTTCTTTGCTGCGTAGTTCTTTCCGCGTCTGCGGGCGAGAGGACTCTGTTTGGATACCATAATAGAGTGGGGGAACGTGGTGGTAAGCATGAGAGACAAACCTGCGGTTTTTCTCTCATGGGCTCTCTTTTCCCTGAGAAGAGTTGCTCGGTCTTGCGGAGCCAGTCCTCGCAAGGTCTTTCAGAAAGAGTAAGAGAGAGGCGTCATCCGGAACCGAATGACTTCCACGAGGCAAGGATTTTGCCTTCAGGTACTGGAAAGTGCAATAGATTGTACGCAAAAAGCAGCAAAGGCGTATTTGCTGCTTTAAGATACCACTTTGCGATCCAATCTACTCATAATGTTCTTAAAACTCAATATTTTGCCATTTCTTCATCAACTACAGGCGCTTCGCGGTACAGGAGGAGAGCGTAATTGGTGATGGAAAGTAGCAGTAAGATTTAGAAGTGATTGGGACAGGGAAACCAATGTTTAGCGCATGAGGCTATCAAGCCCCTCACTTTTCTTCTTAGAAATCGTCATCTTTTTACTGTTCTTACTCGGTGGCAGTGGTTTCTTTACCGGAGGAACAGAAGGGGTGGTTGCGACGAGTGTTTTTGCAGGAGCTGGTGAGGGTATTGAGCGAAGAGGAGCAGATGCAACCACATCCGTGCGTGTACACCAAGAAAGAAGGAGGCCGTAGAGGAAGAATATTGTCGGCATGATCCACCACGTTGCATCTACCATCTCTCGAAGGAAGAGGAGAGTAAGGAAGAAAGCAAGCAGTGAAACGAGGCAGAGAATGTATCCAACCAACTTGAGACTGAACCAATACACAGCACTACATACTCTCTTTGAAGTGTCATCTATTGATTGCGCCATTTTTTCATGCCATAAAAATGTAAGACCCCCAAAAGAAAAAATAATAAGAAGTGCCAAATACATTTCTGTGCTAAGTGTATCGGTTCCAGTTACCAGGCGAACAGTAACGGCATTCACAGCAGGAAGACCGCCTGCAGACATCAAGATAATGCCAAATCCTTGCAGCAAGTAACAGTACACTGCTTTGCCTACTGCGAGTGGCCTTGCGCCTTGTGTAAGCATGCTTGGCGTAAAGAACAGAACAAAAATCTGAAATACAAGAAACATGAACAGCAAAGCATAAAAACCTGCTACCATGCCAAAACCAAGATAAGGAAGAAACATCATATGCGAGAGAGCGGGAAACAGAGAGAGCATAAAACAGTGCGAAGTTTCGTGCACGCTAAAGGCATTGCGGAGATGCAGGGACATGATGTGGCGAGAGGGAAGGGGAAAAAGGGGACAAAGGTTGTAAAGGGGATAAAGGATTTTTTTTGATCTAGACCTTCCGAAGAAATTTCACAGTACGAAATTTCAAGTTACAAGAAAATTCCAATTTCAATAATTAACGAAAAGAAAAATTCCGTACCGCAGAGTGGGTTTCCTCACCCGCAGTTACCGTGGAAATATTTCCATCGGGACCGCATGTCGTGGTTCGACAAGCTCACCATGACATGCTTGGGGCATGACAATTTAATTATAAAAAAATTCTTTTCCTCCTGTTTTCTTGTATGTTGAAACGTACCTTTTTAAAATTTCCTCAGTCGAGGTCTTACTCGATCGTGATCCCCATGCTTCGTGCCGATCCCGCAATAATCTTTTCTGCCTGTTCGATATCGTTGGCATTGAGATCCGGCATTTTGCGTTCTGCAATCTGGCGGAGCTGGGCCTTGCTGATTTTTCCAACCTTTTTCTTGTTTGGTTCTCCACTTCCGGATTGAATCTTGGCTGCCTCCTTTATAAGGGTAGATGCTGCTGGCTGCTTTACGATAAAGGTGAAGCTGCGATCATCGTACACCGTGATCACCACTGGCAGTTCCTGGCCCATCTGGCCTTTGGTTTGCGCATTGAATTTGGTGCAGAAACCATTGATATCTACACCGGCCTGACCCAATGCAGGACCCAGAGGAGGGGCAGGATTAGCCTGTCCGCCTTTTGCCTTCACTTTGATAACCTTCTTGACTTGTTTAGCCATAGCTGGGGAACTTTACTGATGTGAGGTCTGAAGGTCAATAGACTCTTCTGTCTAAGGGGGCAAAGGTTTTAAAGGGGACAAAAGGGACAAAAGTCTTTTACTAAAAACCTTTATCACCTTTACAACCTTTATGCCCTTTGTCCCCTTATTCCGTTAGGGAATCCATCAATCTCTGAACCTCACCTTCTTTTCCCTCCGGTACATGGAATTCGTACATGCGTTGTCGCACGCGGATGAAGAGCAGCCGTTCTTCGTGGATAGCAGGATCTTTAAAGCTGAGAACATTTCGAAGGGGCTTGCCTTCTCTTACCTGATTTTCATCAACTAAATCCTGCATGTGCGACGAAAAAGAGGTGCGTAGCGCTTCTTTGAGAGCACTAAAGTACACTTTCACATCCGGTGACTCTGTCCAAGAAAAATAGGCCAAGCGATCATTATTCATAAGAAGTGTTCGTGCTTCCGTCGGTGTTCCTTCTGGCACTATATCATGGAGAATACTTTGTTCATCGGTGTTCTCCGTTGCAATTCCTTCCTTGTTCAATACATCAAATACATCGGGGCCATTCTGTTTCTCTATTCCCAAAGGCTGTGCACTAGATAAGGAGTTTCCGTCTTGAGGGATCCATTGCATATCCGATGTGAGCAGCGCATCGGTGGTTCCAAGTCCTGTAAGGATGAGAATAAAGATAATGGCCGTTGCGAAACGCTGGAAGAGGGACATTGGTGGTTATTGTAGCGTATGTTTGATGAACGAGAAGCAGAGTAAGCCTGGAGTAAATCCCAAATCCCAAG
>CAZJPS010000016.1:0-7132 GCA_964548055.1 uncultured Candidatus Peribacteria bacterium | reverse complement strand
GACAAACCCCACCGGCTCCGCTTCTCACGCCTACGCAAGCACCTACAGATACAACAGTGTTTGAAGTAACACTACGTCCACGAACACTGAGTGAGTACATCGGGCAGGGGAAACTGAAAGATCATTTAATAACGCACATTCAGGCTGCAAAATCTAGAAAAGAGCCATTGGGACACACGCTTCTGCATGGCCCTCCAGGGCTGGGTAAAACTACACTCGCCCATATTGCAGCGCGCGAAATGGGGGCACAGATTCGTATAACGAGCGGTCCCGCGCTTGAAAAACCAGGTGACCTTGCTTCTATACTCAGTAATTTACAAGAAGGAGACATCCTTTTTATTGATGAAATTCACCGTCTTCGCGCGGTCGTGGAAGAAATACTCTACAGCGCTATGGAAGATTTTGCTCTCGATTTGGTTATTGGAAAGGGTCCCACAGCGCGTTCTATGCGCCTCACGCTTAAGCCTTTTACATTGGTCGGTGCCACGACAAAAGCAGGTTCTGTCAGTGCCCCGTTCCGCGATCGTTTTATTCATCAGTTTAAGATGGCCTTCTACGATATTCCCGACATGAAGAAGATCGTAGCAAGATCTGCCCAGATTTTAGGCGTGGAGCTTACGGATGACGCTGCAGAAAGAATCGCATCCTCTAGCCGTGCTACACCACGCATTGCGAATAGGCTTGTGCGCGCTGTACGTGATTTTGCATCTGTAAAAGGGGAAACCACCATCAGCCGTCCGGCCGTGGAGATGACACTTACATCGTTAGGCATTGATGAAGATGGACTCGATTCCACAGACCGGATGCTCTTGGAATCGATTGTGGATTCTTTTGGTGGAGGGCCTGTGGGGCTTTCTACTTTGGCAGCAGTGCTCGCAGAAGAAGAGGGGACGGTAGAAGACGTGTACGAGCCGTATCTTTTACAACAAGGATACTTACAGCGAACTCCCAAAGGCCGCATTGCGACCAAGAGGACGTACGAAAAATTGGGACGGGAGATTCCAAAGGAGAATCCAACGCTCTTTACCGCATAATTTTTTATGACCTCTCAAACGCTAGGTTTGATCATCGGAGGTATTCTGCCCGCATTTGTTTTTGGGCTTACTAGTATCTTCGCAAAACTTGGTACGTAGTTTGGAATTGGCTTGAGACTGTATTTGTATGTGCGGGTATCGGAATGATCTGAGTGTGCTCTCGCCGCTCTTTAACATGAATACACTCGTGACAGTTCTTCTGAGCCTAATTTTTTTGCGGAATGGAAAGAAGTGAAATCAGTTTCATTAATAGCAAGGATCTCTTCTGATTGTGCTTGGGTCGGTATTGGTGACGAGGAGTTAATTTTTATAAAAATGTCACACTAAATCTGTCGAAGAGTTTAATGGGAGTAATCCCTCAGATTCCCCCACCCTAACCCTCCCCCTCGGGGGAGGGAATGTGTGTGTTTTGTTTTAAAAATCTCCCTTCCCCCGCTTGTCCTCCGTAGCTTTAGCGAAGGAGGATGGGGGAAGGGCCGGGGATGGGGGCGGTCATGCGGATGACATCATCCTGCACCACCGCGAGTCACGTCACATTAATATGACGTGACGGGTAGCAAACCCGCTCTGCGGTATGATGTTATTCCACGACGAGTGAATCCATCATTTGATCAAAATGAATGATATGTTGATCAAATACAGAACTAAGATCGGCGAATGTCCACACATGGGCAGTGTCATCTTTCAGGTACCAAACCTGCTCAAATTTCATTTCTGTGCCATCAAATGTGGAAACAAAAATAACTTTATATCCCATCTGGCCTCCAACGGTAACAGGTTGGGATTCAATCAGTTTATAGCCTTCAAAAAGTAACTGCTCTTTCTCTATTCCTAGCTGTGTGTATTTCTGCAACGTGATAGATGGGTCTGTAAGATTCTCCACAACTAAGTTGATATTTTGTTGAACTTCATTCGTGGCATCTGGAGAGAGAAACATTGTGACGAGTGTTAACTCTCCTTCTTTTTGCATGTATTCCTGCTTCATCCAATCTTTGGGGTAGCCAACGCGAATTCCAAATACTTTATTTTCATAAGTTTGTGGAAGTGGGGCTCTGGCATTCCTGCGCATTCTTGCCCGCTCCTCCGATTGCTTTCGTACTTCAGTACGTAAGGTGCGACGGCTCATATGCTGTGCATTTTCAATCATGCGAGCCTCTGCAAGCGGCGGTACGCAAAAGCTAAGAATTCCGATGATGAGGAGAAGGCGACGCATTGGGATCAGTGTAGGGTGCTTCCGTATACGGAGGAAGAGAAAATCAAAATTTTCTCTACGAGAGAACGGATGCAATAAAGGCCCGCAACTTTTTTTCGAACGGCTCGCGTCCGAATGGTTTTGCGCTGTGTTTGCAGACATCTTTATCAAACGTCATCCCTTCGAATCGTGTGATTGCTTTTGCTATTGATGCGGCAGTAGGTGATAAAAAGAATGTTCCAGTTTTCCCTTCCTGCACTGTTTCTAATGCACCTCCTTGAGCGTATGCAATTACAGGTGTGCCACAGGAAAGTGATTCGATCGGCACTAATCCAAAATCTTCTTCGCCAGGGAAAATAGTTGCTTCAGCGTTTGAATATAAGCTTCTCAGTTCTTCGCCTTCTTTGTATCCCACAAATTCGATGGTGGGTCCGGCTATGGATTCCAACTGTGCACGTGCGGGTCCTTCTCCGGCAATCACCAGATGCTTCTTTAACTCGTTGCAGGCCTCGATAGCAAGGTCGATCCTTTTGTAAGGAGCGAGCGTAGAGGCAATAAGATAGTACGGACGGTTTGTGGTAAGCGGTAAGAGGCTCGCCTCTGTGAACCAGAAGTCATCAATAGGCGGATACAGAACATCACTTTCACGTCTCCAGTACAGCTCAACTCTACGTTGTACTGTTTTTGAAGCCGATAAAAGATGGTCGGGTCTGTCGGCGGCTTCGGTGTCCCAGATGCGGAGGCGATGAAAGAGGAGCGAGAGATACAGCTGACGAAGTGGGCCCAAAAATCCCTTTCCACTCCGCAAAAGAACATCGTGTGTGCGATCCCACAAATAACGAGCGGGCGAGTGCACGTAACAGAGATGTCGTGGATGCGAATTTGTAATGATGCCGTGGGCGAAGGCGGAGGAAAAAGAGAGGACAAGGTCGTACTCCGAAAAATCCCATCTTTCTACGGCTTCGGGGAAATAGGGGAGGTAGAGATGGTGATTAAAGCGATGAGCGGCTAGCGGTAAGCGGTTAGCTGGTTTTTGCAGGAAGCTTGAGTGAATGCGATGTTTGGGAAACCAGGTTCCTAGTTTCTGCTCGTCATATAACAGTGTGTAGATGTGTGCATCGGGGAAAATATTGGCCACAACCCTCAAAACACGTTCGGCACCGCCGCGCATGGTGAGGAGTTCGTGAACGAGAGCGACTTTCATACAAGCAGCATACCTCAATTCAGAGAAGACGTGGTTCCTGATCCGCTTTCTGTTTCTTTGGGCATTTCGTTCTGAGAGAGAACACGACATTTTCCTTGCCGTAAATTTTTTACAAAGGTGGCTCTTTTTTCATTGGCATCACGAATTATTGCAGAACGTTGGGTGGACCAGCTAGCCGTTCCTTTTTCTTTTTCATGTGAGCGCTCCCACTCGATGCGTGCACGACGTTGGTCTTCGTTGAAGGCTGTTAGTTTTCCTCTGCACGCTTCTTTGGTTATTTCTATACATTGTTCTTCAGTTTTTCCGTAGCAAGGATCATGCGCTTGTGAGTAACGTACAACCCCTACAAAAAATGCAATGAGGATGCAAATGCCGAGCGAGGCACCTATACCAATGCCAATGCTGCGATAGGGAGTCATAGCGAGAAGTGGTGATGCTGTGTCTTGCCTCTATTCTCCAGATCCTTCTTTTTTTTGCAATCGTTCTTTTGTGTTATTTTTTATTGTCACAAGGGCTTCTTTTTGAGCTTTCCTCCATTTTTTTACTTCCGCCTCACGTTTGCGAGCATCACTGAGCGATGAAAGTTCTTCAAAGTAGATAATCTGGATGGGCCGCCTGCTGCGGGCATATTTGCTGCCCGTTCCATCATTATGCTTTTGTTCACGCTCTTGAATATCTATGCACGTTCCTGCGTACAGCGATCCATCGTTACAGCGGGCGAGGTAGAAGTAATGGGCCATATAACTTTGCAGTGAAGCATAGGCTCAGCTGCGAGCAGGATGAAGAGTGAAAAGGGGATCTTTTTCACTAAAGTTTCCACTCTGTCATTTTTACGTTCGGAACTTTCCCGTTATCAAAGGTGCGAATGAGACAAGCGGTAACCAATGCTCCGGCAAAATTTGCAATCAGATCTTCGCACGTATTTGCATAGCCACCCACATTTGTACTGGCAAAAGAAAGAGTAGCAATGAATTCTACAATTTCATTGAGCGCTCCAAGGCCCATACCAGCAAGCATGCAGAGAGCCAATAGGCCTATTGTGGGGCGCTGCGCTTTTACGCGGATACGCAGCAAATGCCAAAAAGCCCACGTAATAGCTGCAAAGCCAAACCCATGTACCAAATTATCGTACCTGAGCACATAAGGAATCAGCCACAAGCTATACAGAACGTGTTTTGTGCCATCTATTGTCCAGGTTACTGGAACGGGAACCAGACCCCCCATCATGTGCATAAGGCCCCATATACTGAGGGACCAGAGCATGGAAGGCTTGAGAGGAATATGTCTGTGTACTTCGAGCGCGCAGAGTGCGAACGTGAACACCACAGACGTATATAAAAGGAATTCCCAGTTACGTGTGTACATGGTGAGGAGTGCTGCTGCAAATAAATATGAGCAGGTAAAAATAGAAACACCCTTCAGGCTCGTCTTATGTAAATCTTTTGGGGGCGCAGCACGGCTCATTGGAGCCTAGCCTAGCGTAACTGTGGCCCCGCTGGAATTGACTGAATGTGTGAGATGAGGAGTTTTAGTGCAATTTCGCATTTTTTTGCGAATACTTTTTTTCTTGATACACAAAATCACTGCGCCAACGGAAGAACCCACTCCCGCGTTCCTGTTCGAGTGATTGTAGTGGTGGGTCGGGAGGGACTTGAACCCTCGGCCAATGCCTTAAAAGGGCACTGCTCTACCAACTGAGCTACCGACCCAGAAGCCGCTCGATTGTAGCGATTTTGGCAGAAAGTACCAGAGAAGCGAGTGATTATTCATGCTACGCTTTGCTTCATGATTGATTCTCATTGCCATCTAGCGGACCAAAAGTTCGATATAGACCTTTTTGATGTCGTAAAAAGGGCAAAAGACAGTGGTATTCAGATGATGATCTGCATTGCGGATACGTTGGGAGAGGCAAAAAAATGCATCGACATAGCTGAACAATATCCTCAGATATTTGCGACCGTTGGGGTACACCCCCATACGAGTAGCCACTGGACTGAAGACAGTGAGAAGCAAGTGAGAGAGCTCGTTACATCCTCAAAAAAAGTGAAAGCGATCGGTGAGATTGGGTTAGATTTTCATTATGATTTTTCTCCGAGAGATACTCAGAAAAAAGTATTCCATCAGCAGCTAGTGATTGCGAAAGAATTAGATCTACCGTCAGTCGTTCATTGCAGAGAAGCAGTGGAGGATGTGTGGTCTATTGTACGTGATGTGAATCCAAAGAAATTAGTCGTGCACTGCTGTACAGAAAAATTTGAGGATGTGAAAAAGTTTTTAGAGAAAGGATACCTGCTTTCTTTCACGGGTATTGCAACATATCCAAATGCGCAGGACATTCGCGAATGCATTCGGCAGTGTCCCATGGATCAGCTGATGATTGAAACAGATGCGCCATATCTTGCTCCTGTACCGTATAGGGGAAAAAGGAACGAACCTGCGTTTGTAATGGAAGTGGCAAAGCTTATTGCTGAATTAAAAGGTATCGCGCTGCAAGAAGTAGATGAGCAAACCACAAAGAATACGGTAGAGTTCTTCTGCCTCCGCTGAAGCTACGGCGGACAGGTTTCTTTGTAGCTTATGCGCTCGTAGCTCAACTGGATAGAGTGTCGGCCTCCGAAGCCGAAGGTTGTGGGTTCAAATCCCGCCGAGCGCACCATACAACATTGCTATCCGGCTCTACGTTCCTCAAAAGTTCAGTGCATCATGTAAATGCTCGTTTATTTTTTAGGGAGACTGTCATGCGTTTTCTCATGACTACTGGAATATCACTTTTTCTCATGAAGTTAATCACAACACCAATAATTGCCGTAGGAACCAAAAGGAATAGGCACACAGAAAACAGCCATGCCTCTGCTGCATACAATCCCTGCCATATTAGTTGTAATGTTGTCATGGCCGATTTCGAGCCAGCAAAAGGGAGAAGAAAAGCAAACAGAGTGCTCATGCCAATGCAGGAGTAGTAATCGAGTGGGAATGGGCCGAGCCAGACTGTGAACCACCAAATATTAGTTTTGGAATATTTTTGCCACCCGAAGGCAGGATTAAGAATAAACCACAGGAAATCCCAGAAAGATGTGTAGAGGCAAAAACTAGCAAACATGAGAAGTTCCATCTGCAGTGTCCATTCCGAAAACAAAAAGGGTAGATGAAAAAAGAGGAGTAATAGGAGATTAAGATACACGTGATACCCGGTGAGCAATTTTCCATTGGTCATTTTTTTGTACCACCACCATTTCAGTTTCCATGTGGGGAGCTTTGCAGCAAATCCATTCTTTCCTTCTATTTGAATTTCCAAAAGAGCAGTGAGCACCGAGGCCACTAATACAAACAGGTGCATGGATGGAAAGTACGAGGAGAGGAACATGGATGTGTGTATGATTTCTCCTTATTATACTAAATTTTAGCAATAAAGGCAATTTTGAACTCTATAGTGTTCTGCTGTCGATTCTGTTAATACAATCAGTATTTCTTAAATTGCAAAACGAACAGTCATTCCTGTTTTTGCCTCCCTCAGAGATTTCTCCAAGTGTTTTCTATGAGCCTTCGATGAAAATAAATGTGCAGTTTCCGTCTTATTAAATCCATCGATGTATCGTTCGATAGTTTTCCTATTTTCTGACATAAGGTGATCGTAGCATTGGACGTGTGGTGCCCAATGCTCAATGCGCTGGTTTCTAAAGTTTATGAAGAAAGCCGTTCAGT
>CAZJPS010000015.1:4561-22086 GCA_964548055.1 uncultured Candidatus Peribacteria bacterium | reverse complement strand
GTAAAACCTGCAGCAAGCGCGTACACTCCAAATGAATCCACATACATACATGCAACAGCTATTGCAACTAAGCCACCTCCAACACCGCACAAAGCCGGTATCAATGTTTGCTTCATGGCATAAAATGCCCGGTACTGGAGATGTGTCAGGCTTTCAAACGGAATACTAATGCAATAAATTGCTAAGCTAACCGTAAAGACGTGCGAAACCTGCGTAAGGTTAATTAATGCAGCTGCTACAGGTGCAAGAAATGCAAGGGCAATAGATCCGGGAATTGTGAGTAGTAAGCAAAGAAAAATCCCGTACCTAAAGTAGTACTGAAACCGGTCTCGGTTTTTTTGTGCGGCAGCTTGACTCATTATTGAATACACTGCCTGGGCAATTGCAATCCCAACCACTCCAACAAGGACTGATTGAAAGTTACGTGCAAAATTATTAATAGTGACCGATCCCTCAGGTAATCCTGAAGCAAGCCCATCTAAGTACAAAAGCTGAACTTGGAATGCGCCAAACGCAACGACCCGAGGAAGCATTAATTGCCCCATGTGCGCAATATCTGGATGCCAAAACGTAAAACTTAAATATCCACCTGAACGATATAACCCATACAATCGCAAAAGAACGTACAGAATAGCGCCTAAAATTGTGCCGTACATTGGCCCAAAAGCTCCCACATACGGAGTGAAGAATACAGTTCCAAATATTGTCCCCAAGGTATACAAAACCGGCGTTATCCCATATATCCAATATTTTTGTATCGTCACCAAGTACTGCCCCAGTGAATTACCAAAAACAAACAGCAAATTTGTAAACAGCGCTAGTCTCCCAAATTGGATATATAATTCGAGTGTACGTCCCGTAAATTCAATATGAAAGAATGGCACAAGCCAGGGGAAAAAAATCATCATGAGCCCAGCAATAACCCCAAATACAAGAGAAGCCACCATCATGGCTCCGCTCATTACTTTATCCATTTGTTCCCGATCTCCCTTTGCAAAATATCCAGCCAAAACTGGGACGAGAACAGTTCCCATCGCAGACATGATGCATGCCTGAAAAATGAGGTCACTGGGGCGAAAAGAAGCTAAATAGGCATCCACTACCCCTAAATCCCCTGAGAACGTGCCTGCAAGCATTCGCTCTCGAAAGAAACCAGCTATAGATGCAGCCAGTTGGGTTATTGCAAGAATCGTTACGCCGCCTGCAAGGGTATGCTCCCGTAGGTACCTAATCAATTTCATCACACTCAGCATAGCAGATCCTTACTTGGTTTTGGCTCAATCATACGTATAATTTGTGTATGGACGAACCTTCTTCTTCTCAGAAATCTCCCGTACTGGATTTTGTTTCCATGCAGGACGATCAAGTACAACATGCCCTTCAAAAATATTCGATAGGGCTGACGGTCGAGGAAGCGAGAAAAGTTCAAGAATTGTTAGGTAGGGCACCTACTGTTACTGAAGCAGTCATTTGGGGTATTCAGGGAAGCGAACATTGCAGTTACAAGTCGTCACGAAGATTTTTAGGTCTGTTTCCCACAAAAGGGAAAAACGTCATTCTTGGTCCAGGAGAAGACAGTGGAATTATTGCTGTGACAGATGCGCCACATGGCAAGCGCTGGGGAATTGTTATTTCACATGAATCACATAATCATCCATCGCAAATAGTTCCATTTGAGGGAGCAGCTACCGGAGTTGGCGGCACCGTACGAGATGTGTTGTGCATGGGAGCGCGTGTTATTGGGTGTATGGATATGTTGCGCTTGGGAAGTACCAACAATGAAAACGCACGAAATATTTCAAAGGAAGTCATACGTGGAATTGCTGGCTACGCGAATCCACTTGGATTACCAAATATTGGAGGTGATACTGTATTTGATGATGCGTTTAATGATAACTGCCTTGTAAATGCAATAGCAGTGGGTATTGTGAGGGAGGACGAAATTATTCACAGCTTTGTGCCAGATGAAGCTGCTCAAGAGAAATACGATATTATTTTGGTTGGAAAACCAACGGATAGAAGTGGTTTCGGAGGCGCTGCTTTTGCAAGTATCTCTATGGAAGAAGAAAAAAAAGAACAAAATACCGGAGCAGTACAGGAGCCGAATCCATTTTTAGAGCGTCATTTATTGTTGTCTACATATGCTCTTTTTGATTGGCTCATTGCGAACAAAAAATTGCCAAAGGTCAGTTTTAAAGATCTTGGCGCAGGTGGGGTGGTGTGTAGTAGCGTGGAACAAGTTGCAGCAAAAAATTTTGGAGCTGATATTGATTTAGAGAAGGTTCATACATCTATAGACAATCTTCCCCCGGAAGTGATTGCGTGCGCAGAAACACAAGAACGATTTTGCTGGATGTGTCACCCAAGCCTCACTCAACACATTTTGCACCACTACAACAAAGTTTGGGATCTTCCAAGCATAGCAGAGGGGGCAAAAGCGAGCGTTATAGGAAAAGTAACTAATACGGGTGTGTACACCTTGTTGCACAAGGGAAAAATTGTCTGCAATGCAAAATCCGTTGATATTACATCTGGGCTTAAATACACACGGCCTACGGTCGTTCAAAAACAGGAATGTACGGAACCTGATATCAAGTGTTCTCTCAATACTATTACGTACGGAAAATATAGAACCACTATTGCAGATGTATTTATTGCAATGATTCAGCATCCCAATTACGCCTCCCGATGGCCTGTTATTCATGGATACGATAAAACTGTGATAGGAAATTCGATTATTGAAGCCGGAGAGGCAGATGCGAGTGTTATTACCCCGTTTAAAGATTTACAAAGTTATCTGCCGGGCGGCGCGCATCCCGATTGGAATTCCGATGCAAGCCTTGAAAAAATTGGAATCGCTTTCGCGGCGGACGGAAATCCAAGATACGGCAAAGTATCTGCATATTTACAGGGAATGAATGCGGCAGTAGAGGCTATGTGTAACGTTGCAGCCGTAGGGGCACTGCCACGTGCACTTACAGATTGCTTAAATTATGGTAATCCAGAGATTCCAAATCAGTTAGGGGCGCTAGAAGAAGGAGTAAAAGGAATAGCTGATGCAGCACATGGATTACAATTTGATCATGAGCCAGTTCCTGTTATTTCGGGAAACGTTAGTTTGTATAATGGTAAGCCTGATGGAAGTGCCATTCCTCCTAGCGCCATTGTATGTGCAATAGGAGTATTGCAAGATGCTTCACATGCTCTTCCCATGCATCTTCAAAAAGCAAAATCACATCTTTACCTTATAGGAGAGCGAAAGAACGAGTGTGGGGCTTCTGCATATTATGAAGTTCTAGCGGAGATGTTTAACACAAATCCAGCGGAAATGCTGGGAGCGAATGTACCAAGTCCTCTTCTTTCAGATATTCATAAAAGGATACGTTTATTACACCAGGCCGCATCGCACAAGCTTATACTTTCTTCACATGACATCAGTGATGGCGGGTTACTGTTAGCATTATTTGAAATGACAACACAAAACCGAAAAATGGGAGGAAACATTGGTATGAACATCCAAATTCAAGCTCTAAAAAACGACAGAGCCGACATTGCTTTGTTTTCCCAATCACAAGGTTTCATTGTGGAGATTGATGCAGAATCTGAGCCTGCCTTTAAAAAACTAGCTCTTGAACTAGATGTGCCTCTTGTTCCTATTGGTGAAACCACGAAAGATCCTACCTTTTCAATTTCTGATGGGCAGACAAAGTTTCTGCACGAAGAACTTTCTCCCCTTCATACTCTCTGGTCCAATGGCCTTAAAAAGGCTTTAAGAGGATTGTAGATTTCGCATACATTGACCAAACACACAATTGCTCTCAGAAGAGCAACACGTGACACTGCATGTATGCACTATAAAACCTCACTCACCCTCGTTCTTTCATCTGTTCTTTTCTGCATTCCAAGTTTTGCTCTTGCGGCAGTATCCATACAGATCAACCAAGAATCTGATATGGGCGCTCTTGGCATGTGGACACTTATTTATCCAAACCAAGAGTCATCAAAAAGTTCGGAAGCTTCTATTTCTCTTACAGACTTGATTCCAGGACACTATTCTTTATTTGCACAGCCCCCCAAGGGCACTATTGCACACTTGGAAGCAAGCCGAAACGGAGTTATTACTGAGACCGCTAAAATCTCACAGCTTTCTTTTGATGTCGTGGATGGAGAAACTATAGTTTTGAATGTTAAATATGAACTGACACTGTGGGGCCAGGTAGGCGTCAACAGTACACCATCAAGCATTCCATTTGAACTCCGAGGGCCTGACGGCCTTATGCGAGCTGGAGTAACACCACAAACATTTGAGAAGGTACCAATTGGAAACTACAGCGTTCAATATAAACCTAAGGGATGCACATATCCTCCTGCAAAATCAGATGTATTAAACAAAAATGCAAGTGTGTACTTTTCGTTTACACTCCAGTGCAATACTTTTGTTCCAGATAAAATAGAAGAAGAAAAAACACACATTACTGCGGAGGTGAAGGGTGAAACAGTTAAGTTTAACGATGTACCCGCCAATACTTGGTTTGCACCTTTTGTTGCCACAGTTTCAAAGAAAGGAATTCTAACAGGCTATAGAAACGCATCAGGTGAATTTACAGGCACTTTCGGACCAGAAAACCCTGTTACAATTGCTGAGCTCACAAAAATAGTTCACAAAATGGCAAATATTGATGAAACAGAAGTAAACATAGCTCCACGTAACCAATCAGCTATTGGAAAATGGTTTACAAAATTTGAAGCTTCTGCTGAAGAACGAGGATGGCAGTTGTACCAGAATGACCAGCTTGATTTGCTGCGTCCAGCTACAAGAGGAGAAGTGCTTCTTACCCTTCTGCAGGTTCTTGATATCCCTCTCGCATGGGCGAAAGGGCAGATGTTTACAGATGTAACAGTGAGAACACCCTATGCTTCTGCAATTGAAACTGCTGCAACCGCAGGAATTGTGTCAGGCTCAACAGATGAAAATGGGGTTCCAACGGGTTTGTTTCATCCAGATTATCCAATCACACGTGCCGAAATGGCAAAAATATTAATTACAATTCAAGAAAAATATCAGCAAGAAAAAGAGTAAATACTTTATAGCAAAGACACGAAGGGGTTTTCGCACAGCATAGCAGCGAGACCCTTTTCTTATTCTATTTTGCATCAATGATTGTATTCGCCATTGCCGTAATATCCCCTGCACCCATGCAGAGAAGTACATCATTTTCTTGGATATTTTTTTTCAAGTATTTTTCCGTACTTTCTAGTGAGCCTGTCACAACTACTTCAGACTTGCAATATTTTTGAATATCTCTTGAGAATGCCTCGATATCTACCTTCGCCGTTTCAATATCTTTGCGGGCTTCATATACATCGGTAATAAGGACTAAATCTGCACCAGAAAACGAGCGTACAAATTCATCATACAGTTTTAAAGTGCGGTCATGAGTATGAGGCTGAAAAACACACACAAGTCTGCGCGGCGTATACCATTCGCGTATTCCCGAGATTGTAGCGCGAATTTCCTTAGGGTGATGCGCATAATCATCAATAACAATCGCCCCATTCACAGTCCCTTTCCTTTCCATTCTGCGCCAACTTCCAGTAAACTGAGAAACCATTTTTATGGCTTCAGATAAAGGAATTTTTAAGTACGAGGCCAACCCCAAAACAAGTTGCGCATTCTGTTTCATGTGCATTCCCGGTGTTTGTACTTGAATGAGCGGGTACTCATCGGCATCTATTACATTCTTACCACAGGTATTAGCAATAGCTGCGCACTCAGGATCTGCCATATGAGTAATCAAAACTCCGTCTTCTGGAAGCAACTGTATAAATTCAATAAATGCACGATGGTATTCATCTATCGATTTGTAGTAATCAAAATGATCTCCATCAGCATTTGTAAGGAGAATGACACGTGGATGATAGTAGCTAAAAGATTTTCTGTACTCACAAGCCTCCAATAAAAATAAATCACTTTCCCCTTTTCTCCAGTTTTTTCCACCTAGCTCCTTCAGCTTTGTTCCCACTACAATGGTAGGGTCTTTGTGAGCCTCCATAAGTAACCGTGAAGCCATAGCAGTGGTGGACGATTTTCCGTGAGTGCCACACACAGCGATTGTTGTATAAGGCTTAGAAATTTCTCCTAGAGCCTGGGGATACGATTGCTGAAGAATATTCATGTCTTGTGCTCGTTTGCGCTCTGGTGCATGTGAAGGAATTGCTTCAGAGTAAACAAACAAATCACAATCAGAAGGGATTGCTGCCCCACTTTGATCAGTAGTGACCAAAATCCCCTGAGCCTTTAGATTTTCCAGCAAATCACTCATTGAGCGATCACTGCCAGATACCTGGTGCCCAGCTTTATTTTGCAAGGATGCATAGGCACTTAAGCCTATTCCACCAATTCCAGAACAGAAGATCTTCATCAGAACTAGTATAAAGTATTACAGGAATGCTGTCGTTCAGTTTTCAGTAATTCTTCTGTTATAAATAGGTATTCAAGATTCAAAATTCATGCCTGCTCACTAGGCTCAGGCGCATTGTTTGAGTATCCTTCTACTCATGCCATATCGGTCTCTGGAACCCGTAAGTAAGCAGCTCACCATCGTCATTGGATTAACAGTTGTTGGATTTATGGCTTTTGGCTTAGCTCTTTCCTATTACAGAAATATTATTTTTGAGGAAACTCTTAAAACTATAGGAAGCGAAAACGAAAAGTTGCAGGCAGGTATAGAAGAAAGTCAGCATATACTTGAGTACTATCAATCTGCTCAGTACAAAGATAAATTTGCAAAAGAGAATATGGGGAGAGTAAATCCAGGAGAAAAAATGATCATTATAGGAACATCTGACAATTCGCCCCTCTCTCCCAATTACCTGGCAACTGCTCAGGAACAGGCAAGTGAGGCAGCATATGAGGAGTATTTGCGTGAGCTTCCTGTGTATGTACACTGGAAACTTTTCTTATTTGAAAAAGACAAAATCGACGACCTCAAAAAAGGAAGGAAAAGCTAAGTAAACCTATGCGGCGACTGGCTGGATATGTACCACCGTGCATCTGTCCCGTGAGCCATTGAATTTTTTCTTTCTCTTCTCAGAAAAGCGCACAACGCCATCTACTTCAGCATGAATAGTCCAGTCCTTACCTACATACGTATGTAAACCAGGTAAAAATGCAAAACCCTTTTGACGGACCAAAACTTCTCCAGCACGCACAATTTGCCCACCAAAGCGCTTTACGCCACGACGTTTCGCAACGCTATCTCTGCCGTTTTGGGTAGATCCACCCGCTTTCTTATGTGCCATAGCCAGGGAATTTTACGTATATTTTCCCTGTGCGCAAGAGAAAACAGTCTGCTACACTACGATCCTCGACGCGGGGTGGAGCAGCCCGGTAGCTCGCCAGGCTCATAACCTGGAGGTCACAGGTTCAAATCCTGTCCCCGCAACCACGTAAAATCGCTAAAGCGATCACGTGGCGCAGCCATAAGATCCAGACAAGAAATATCACAGAGGCGATTTAACGTGCCACGTGATGCCGCAGGCATTTTTACGTGGCTACTTCCAGTCATTCCACCTTTGCTACAGAGCAGCTCATTACTAGCAATAATCTCACCCCTAAAAACCAAAAACTACAAACTAAAAACCGTCCCAAGACCTATTGCCGCCATTCTCCAGCTCTGTACCATATCCCCATGTCTGAAATAGGTGCAGAGATCGGCGCGCCCGGAGAGGGGGCTACTGGAGCTCCCGAGCAATTAAGCGAACAGGCAAAAGAGAGGTTCGCGGCTGCAGCTGCTGCCATGATGGCTATTCAGAGAGAAGAAAAAAGATCCAAAAAGCGAGATTCTCGAGTAGCAAAAACAATCATCCAGTTTTTGAATGATGACAAATATACGCACCTTTTTGTGCTCATATCGCGCCTCGTGGCTCGAGATTGCCCGTCAGTTTTTATTCTCGCCATTCTCTCACTTATTAATTCTGAAGCTCGCACCGTTGTTGAAGAATACATTAAAGAAGAAATGGGAAATACATCTCTCAGTACAGATGTGCCCAATTCTCTTGGAAGTGGTCTTGATGCTCACACAAATACCATACTCATAGATTGGATTACACGGATGCAAATGGTTATGTCTTTAGATCCAAAAGGAATTTTGATGAAACTGATGGTAGATGAAAAGAATATTGATGGAACTGTTCTGCAACTCGCTACCTTTGTGCTACAAGAATTTTTTCGCACTCCCGCAGGTGGGAGCAGAGATGTTCCGTTTGAAAACCTTCAAACACTCGCAATGAGTATATTGCAGACAGTTTTTGAGCCTTTTTTGGATGCAATTGATAAAACTCTATTGCAAAAAAAACAGATGCGTTCTGATGAGTAATTAATACTGTAGAAATCGCTAGCGTGTCATGGTGCCATGCTTGGGTTTATAATATTAATGTAAGTAAAAATCTTGAACAGGAGTCTGTTTCTTTTGCTGTATTTCTGCATACAATCGCAAACATTTCACATCCATACTAAACTCCGGCATTCCAAGAATTTTGAGGATTTTCTTTTTATGAGTAGCAAACCGTTCCGGATGTTTTATGCGAGCTAGAGTGATGTGAGGGTGAAATGGCTTATTGGGAATTTCATGTCCGGTTCTATCAAGCGAAGGCCACGGACATTTCTTTTTTAACTTCGCGAGTTCTTCAGAAAATGGAACATCCAAAAAAAGTACATGATCTTTCCCTCGATACCCAAAGGTGTTCACACCACGCACTTTTAAAGAAAGCGGCGATACAGATTCTGCAATCTTCTCTAGCTGCTGCGTGATCTGATGAAATTCGATTTCCAGTACTTCAGACCAATAGTGAAGTGTGAGATGAGGTGAATCAGCATTTTGAAAAATAAGAGAATCACCGAATTCGGAAAGAGACTTCTGGAGCTCTTGATACTTCTGTTTTGCATCTTCCTGTAAAGGAAGAGCAATAAAAACAGCCTTTAAAGGAAATTCTAGATTCATACTCTCAACCTAACTTATCTTTTCAGAACCGCCAAGAACGCTTCCTGGCTTAATGTCACTTTCCCCATCTGTTTCATACGCTTCTTTCCTTTCTTCTGCTTTTCCAAAAGTTTTTTCTTACGCGTGATATCTCCTCCATACAAATATCCCGTCACGTCTTTCCGCAGTGCTGCGACTGTTTCACGCGCAACCACTTTTCCACCAATGGCAGCCTGAATAGGAATCTGAAATTGTGCTTTGGGCAGAACTTCTTTGAGCTGCTTACAAATCACCGATCCCACTCGCTGCGCTTCACTTCTATGCACGATGGTACTAAGGGCATCCGTGGGCTCTCCCAGAAGCAAAATATCAAGTTTCACTAAATCCCCTGCCCTAAACCCAAGTGGCTCATAGCTCATAGACGCGTATCCCGAAGTTGCAGATTTTAATTGATCAAAGAAATCGAGCACGATTGCCTGCAATGGAACTTCAAAAGTGAGCAAAGCACGATCTGCATCCAAGTATTCTAACGTCTGATACACACCTCTACGATCTTGAACGAGAGCCATCGATGGTCCCACATCTTCTTTGCGACAGACAATTTCTAGTTTGACCCATGGCTCACGGATTTCCATAATATACGTGGGATCTGGAAAATCGGCGGGGTTACTCAGCTGAGCTGTTTTAGGGTCATCAGTTTTTAATAAACTCGTACGTACAACTTCTCCGATATTTCTCGCGTTAATCTCTACTTCGTACATCACGCTCGGAGCCGTGACGATCAAATCGCAATCGTATTCGCGTTCTAAACGTTCCTGAATAATATCTAAGTGAAGAAGACCCAAAAAGCCGCAACGGAAACCATTTCCAAG
The DNA here is from genome assembly GCA_964548055.1 of uncultured Candidatus Peribacteria bacterium. Lineage (GTDB taxonomy): Bacteria > Patescibacteriota > Gracilibacteria > Peribacterales > Peribacteraceae > CAZJPS01. The sequence goes on along the minus strand of CAZJPS010000015.1, from coordinate 12,233 downwards.
CGCTGTGTTTCTTTCGGGTTCAATACTGAGTGCAGCATCATTGAGAGATAATTTTTCTAATGCTTCGCGCAAATCTGCAAAGTCATCTGCTTCGGTTGGATATAAACCCGCGAAAACCATCGGCTGCACTTGTTTATAGCCTGGCAACTGTTCGGTATTTTCTTTGGATCCAATCGTATCTCCCACGCGCACTTGGCGAACGTCCTTCAATCCTGTCACCACATATCCAATTTCACCCTGCCGAAGTACTTCATCAGATACATATTTAGGGGCAAAGTGTCCTACATCCAGAACTTCGAACGGAGTTTTTGTGCCGATGAGGTGCATCTTCTGACCTTTGCGAATTTCCCCTTCCATTACACGCAAATACGCCACGCCTCCTCGGTAGGTATCCATGATTGCGTCAAAAATGAGACCGCGCGTTTGCGTAGTGCCTTCTACAAATGTTGGTGGCGAAATTCTCTCAATCACGCTATCTAATACTTCGGGAACTCCTTTGCCTTCTTTTGCCGAGATCAAAAGAATCTCCTCTTTTGCACACCCAAGTAATTTCATCACTTCTTCGCTTACACGATTCGGATCGGCAGCAGGAAGATCAATTTTATTCAGAACCGGAATCAACTTGAGATTATGCTCCATCGCCATATACAAAACGGCGAGGGTCTGCGCCTGAATTCCCTGAGAAGCATCCACAAGAAGAATTGCACCTTCACAGGCAGCGAGTGACCGGCTTACTTCGTAGCGGAAATCGGTATGACCTGGCGTATCAATCAAATTAAGCTGCACTCCTTTATACACCATTCTCACTGGCTGCAGCTTGATCGTAATCCCCCGCTCTCGCTCCAAATCCATCATATCCAGCGTTTGTGCCTTCATTTCACGTTTTTGCAGTGTTCCTGTCACCTCAATCATACGATCGGACAGAGTCGACTTTCCGTGATCAATATGCGCGATAATGCAAAAATTGCGAATTTCCATGTGCGGCTATCATAGGGCTTGAGTTAGGGCTAGGACAGTTTATTTTTAACCTTAACCCTATTCCTAACCCTATAAATTCAAGAATAGCTTGTGAATCCCTGATTCCCCTCTCATTTCCGGATGAAACGTCCCAGCCAGCAATCTCCCCTGCTGCACTAAAACAGGCTGCTTAGAGTCATGTGCAAGCACGATGACGCCCTTTCCAGTCCGAGTGATCATGGGCGCCCTTATAAAGGAGACTGTCATCGGCTTCTTACTACCCTTGATTTGAATCTTTCGTTCAAAACTATCCAACTGCGTTCCATACGCATTACGATCCACATCGATATCCATGAGCTTCAAAGTATACGGGATATTTTTCCCTCGAACTTTCTTCGCAAGCAAAATGGCGCCAGCGCAAGTGCCATAGATAGCAAGTGTCCCCTCTTTCACTCTTGTAGGAATTTCTTTCATCAGTCCGGATTCCTGTAAAAAATGAGACATGACGGTGCTTTCGCCCCCAGGAATAATAAGATGTGTGCAGTGACCGAGATCTTCGATCGATCGAATTTCTTTAGATCGCACACCTAATTCCTGCAAAACATCCCTATGCTCCGCAAAGTCCCCTTGGAAGGCAAGAATTCCAACTGTCATGAATAAATTATCGCAGTTTTAAAAGAAACAACAAGAAAGAACCACAATCAGTTTCTTTTAAAAACCTTTGTCCCCTTTTTCGCCTTTATCCCTTTTATCCCCTTCGTCATCACCATCCCCTCCCCTGCATCTTCACCTGCAACGCATCTATTTCTAATCCTGGCATCGCCAAAGGAAGACCAGTTGAGATCTCCGCAAGTTTTTTGGCATCTTGATAGTGAATAGTTGCCTGCACAATTGCTGCTGCCGTTTTTTTGGGGTCTTTGGATTTAAAAATTCCGGAACCTACAAACACTCCTTCAGCACCAAGACCCATCAAAAGTGCAGCATCGGCTGGTGTAGCAATTCCTCCTGCTACAAACATCACAACGGGGAGTTTTCCTGCGCTCATCGTCTCCTTTACTAAAGCAAAAGGTACGCGCTGCTCATCTGCCCACGTTTTCATTTTGGATGGATTCATTTTCTTCACATCCTGCAATTCTTTTTTGATGTGCTTTAGATGACGCACTGCTTCTATCACATTTCCTGTCCCCGCTTCTCCTTTGGTACGAATCATCGCAGCCCCTTCGTGAATACGACGAAGAGCTTCTCCTAAATCTTTTGCACCACACACGAATGGAATTTTGAAGGAGTGCTTTTCTACGTGATCAAAAGGATCAGCAGGCGTTAGTACTTCGCTCTCATCAATAAAATCGACGCCAACTGCTTCCAATATTCTCGCTTCACTTGTGTGGCCGATGCGGATTTTAGCCATGACAGGAATGCTGACTGCTTTTTGAATATCTTTAATAAGTTGTGGATCGCTCATACGCGCAACACCACCTTGAGCACGAATATCAGAGGGAACACGCTCCAGCGCCATTACAGCACATGCACCGGCTGCTTCTGCAATTTTTGCCTGGGATGCATTTACGACATCCATAATCACTCCACCCTTCAACATGCGTGCTAAATCTTCGCCGAGGCTGTTCCTCTTTATAGCTACCATCGTAACTATCGTAACGAAGTTGAGACTTTTGCAAAAGGTAACTCGTGCATAAAAATTCAAAAAGAGTACGATTCATATTCCTTTCTTTTCCTTTTATGAAGCGTACTTTCACCGCTCTCAGTATTATCGGAGTTCTTTTTATAGCCCCATTAGCGTTTGCGGCCAGCGCGAACATAGAAGTAGATCGGGATACGGCAATTTTTAATTTAGGTGATGATCAGTACATAGCTGGTGGAAACCCCGTTGCTTCCACAGCTATTAGTGGGGATTTGTTTATTGCAGGTGGCAATGTAAACGTGAGTACAAACATTGGAAGAGATCTAATGGCGGCAGGAGGAGATATCAATATGAGCGGTACCGTAGATGACGATGTACGAATTGCAGGCGGTACGGTGCGTATTTCTGGAACGGTGAAGGGAGATGTATTGGTTTTGGGCGGTACGGTTTCCGTGGCCCCAGATGCGATAATTGAAGGAAACCTAGCTATGTTTGGTGGCTCCATGAACATGCTTGGAAGTGTGCAAAAAAATGTAAAAATTGCGGGTGGCGATGTGAGAATTGCTGGGAAGATTATGGGTAATGCAGATATTGAAGCCGGCAAAGCAAACTTAAACGGAACAATAGAAGGCACAAGTAAAGTAGTGGCAGAAAGCATCACAACTGGAACGGATGTTGTGCTCTTAAAAAATATGGAGTATTGGCAAAAATCTGGTGAAACAGATTTTTCGAGTGCATTTAAGGAAAATGCGGGTTCAGCCACCTTTAAACCAGAACTAGCTCGGAAATCAAGCGAGCCTAAACAAGCCGCAATTGTGGGAGCGGGCCTTTTTGGTTTTATAGAAATCTATTCACTACTTGCATCAGCTGTGATCATGGTTGCACTCTTGTTGCTTGCACCTAAACTTTTCCGCAAAGCAGGAGACACAGTGCGTTCTCAACCATGGATGAGTCTCCTCACAGGATTTTTATTTTTCGCAGCAACACCAGTTCTTATTGTTCTACTTTTCATCACTATCATCGGTATTCCACTTGGCATCATCGTTCTCATTACATATATTTTCACTCTGCTCTTCGCAAAAATAATCAGCTCGCTCGTCATCGCTCGTGCGATAGAAAAGCAGTACAAGTGGCAGTGGAATAGTTTTGTCTACATCCTTGTAAGCTTACTTGTGTATATCGCACTCAAGGCACTCTTACTCATTCCTATCCTAGGATTCATTGCTCAAATCCTAGGATTCATTGCTCACACTGGTTTCGTGTTCATGGCAATTGGTGCCTTGTTCACGGGCGTGTGGAACGCAAGAAAAGCTTTCTAACGATTACACTGCGCTCGGTCCGTCTTCCTACATAGTAGAGGGCGGACCTTTTATTTTTTCCAGCGAGTGAGGGTGGGTATTACTTCCTGCGACATTGTTTCTGCTTGTTCCTTGGTATAACGCAGCGAAGAAACCATGAACTGTACTGAACGATCTATCATTTCATCTACTGTCATATCTGGCTCTGAAAATTCCCCAATTTGATAACAGAACCTACAATACGTCATTTCTTCCGATCCATCTTTCTTTGAACCATAAAATCCCTGAGCTAGAGGCATTCCGCAACTTTGGCAGCGACCTTGGGTGTTCATAGATAAAGAATAGCGCTTACAAAGATAAGTTGGAATGGCGAAGCTAAGAGTTTAACTTTTAAAAGATTCCAAAATCTCCATCGCTTCATTTCGCTTATCCCAAGGAACAAACAAATGGTCATGATAAAAAGCTGAAACTGGATTTACGGATATACCAGCTTCTGCAAGCCTGGTCATAATTGGCGCCAAAAAACCTACAGCTTGTAAGTCGGAATGAATAGTAAGCGTGATCATTGCCCATTGTGGCTGATGATCTTGATGAAGAGTGTCTGCTATTTCTTTTTTGATGATCAAAGTCATTCCTTCCAATTCTTTGAATATCATTAAAGATCTACTTTGTATTTCGCTCGAAAACCCATCTGGCGAAGTAATAAATAGATAACTATCCTCTTTCAAATCAGGACGCATGTTTTCTAGCAGAGTTTGAAGGTTATTTTCTCCGCTCATAAATAAAGTAAAAAGATGAAATTAAGATATTACAATTATTTATAGAAGTTTAGTCATTTTTGGATAATCTGACTTGAGCGTCTTTTTGCATAAAGTAATTCATTAGTTGTTTTTTAAGATAACGCCAACCTGATCCACTCTTCAAAAATTTCTCGCGGCCTAAGGCATCCATTTTATGCAGATATGTTTCACAATAAATTAATTTCCATTCGCGTTGCCCCGCTGTCGAAACATTTTCATGATTGTTGTGCTCCTTTAATCTTCTTTTCAAATCGGTTGTATAGCCAATATAGCGTTTACTACTATCTTTACTTTCAAGTAGATAGACATGATGCATAGCGGAATAGTGTATCCCCGATTGGGCGCTCTGACATAGCCACGTAAAAATGCCTGCGGCATCACGTGGCACGTAAAACGCATATGACATAGTACTCATTTAGAAGTAGTGGCTGTGCCACGTGATCGCGTAAGCGATTTTACGTGGTCGGGATGGAGGGACTCGAACCCACGGCCTCCTGGTCCCAAACCAGGCGCTCTAGCCAACTGAGCTACATCCCGACGATTTAGAGAATGATAATGAACAAAAGCTAATGTCGCTGCTCGACCGGTGTATTCTACCTAAATTCACGGCTTCTCATAGTGGTAAGTGGCATCAATCGCTATTCCACCTCGTATATTGAAATGAACGGTCACAGAAAGGGCTAACGGCTTCACAAATTTCACGAAGTCTTCCCCAATATCTACAGCCAAATGCTCATGAAATACACCCACATTTCGAAAGGTTTCTAAGTAGAGCTTCATCGATTTTGATTCCACAACAAAGGCATCCGGAACGTAGGTGATATCGATCGTTGCAAAATCAGGCTGTCCGGTAAGAGGACAAAGACACGTAAATTCTGTGCAATGCAGGCTTACTTCCAGTTTTCCTGGATGATGATTTGGAAATGCCTCCAGCGTTCTGGATGGCGAAGCCTTTTTACCTAGCTTTGTGAGCGATGCGAGATCCGATTTCTTTGTAGGCATAGTTTAAATTTGTAAAGGATTAAAGTTCGTACTCACATCATATGCATCCATCTGCTCCTTTTTTTTAAGGAAACTTACAATTCCATATGTAAATGGAGTAGCAATCACTTCAAAGAGAACTTTAAAGATCCATTGAGTAAGCACTAATACCACAATCTGAACGCCCGGAAAGACATTTGCGAATGCGAGTGTGATGAAGATGGAGGAATCCAGACCTTCACCAACAATTGTGGATGTAATGGTGCGTACCCACAAAAATCTGCCCTTCGTTGCAATTTTCAATTTGGCCATAATGAAGGAATTGCTAAATCCACCTACGAGATATGCCACAAATGATGCTGCGAGAATGCGTGGTGTCGAACCTAGAATTGTATCGAAGGCAGTTTGTCCTTCATAAAATGGAGCAGCTGGTATAACACGAGCTATCCAGATGGCGAAGACCACAAGTAGGTTGCACGCAAATCCAGTCCAGAGCACACGTCTTGTTGCGGCATATCCATATACCTCCGTGAGAATATCTCCCAAAATGTAACTCACAGGGAAAATAATGACAGCTACAGGAAGAAAGTATCCTCCAAAGCTACCAATTTTAACGGCAATAATGTTGGAAACGATCAGCGTTGTAATAAAGAGACTTGAGAGGAATGGGAAGAACTTTGTGTCTTTCACGGAGGGAGGGGAAATGGGCAGCATTGTAGCAGCCACCTATGGTAAAGAAAGAGTGCAAAACCTAAAATTCACGTATACGGCAGCCATTTTCTCCTATACACTCACTCTCGTGAAAGACGTAAGTCAGCCCCAATCGACCACATTTGAAAATCTTGGCATTACGCCTCAGATTTTAGAAATGCTTACAAAGAACAAATTCACGTCTCCAACGCCTATTCAGCATCAAGCCATCCCTGTAGCCGTACAAGGAAAGGATGTGATTGGTATTGCTCAAACAGGAACAGGCAAAACCCTTGCTTTCGGTATCCCGATGCTCCAGCAGCTCTCTCAGAAGGGCGGAAGAGCCTTAGTTGTGGTACCAACTCGCGAACTTGCTTACCAAGTGGAAGAATCACTGTCTCCAATAGCTAGGATGTTTGGCATCGGAATCGCTGTATTTATTGGAGGAGCTTCTATGCGCAATCAAGTGGAGATGATCCGCCGCAACCCACGTATCCTTATTGCAACACCTGGAAGACTGAACGATCACTTGCAGCAAGGAACAATTACGTTGAAGGAAGTAAAAATTCTGGTGATGGATGAAGCAGACCGAATGCTCGATATGGGATTTGCGCCTCAAGTAGAAAGAATCCTCAAGCATGTACCCAAAGAGCGTCAGACGATGCTCTTTTCGGCAACCATGCCACATTCCATCGTCAAACTGGCTACGCATCATATGAAGATGCCACTGCGTATTGAAGTAGCTCCAGCTGGAACAGCTGCAGAAAAAGTGGAACAAGAACTCTTCATTGTGCGCAAAGACGAAAAAATCCGGCTCCTCGAAAAATTATTGGAAGAATATAAAGGAACGGTGCTCGTGTTCTCTCGAACTAAGCACGGTGCAAAGAAGATCACAAAGTCAGTTCGCGCAATGGGACACAAAGCAGCAGAAATCCACGCAAACCGTTCACTTGGCCAACGCAGAGAAGCCTTAGAAGGATTTAAATCGGGTAGATATAGAGTACTTGTGGCAACTGATATCGCAGCACGTGGCATCGATGTATCGGGTATTGAAGTAGTGATCAACCATGATCTGCCTGATAATGCCGAAGATTACGTGCACCGCATTGGCAGAACAGCACGAGCAGGCCGCGAAGGTCGTGCTATTTCCTTTGCAAGCCCCGATCAGTCATCCGAAATCCGTAATATTGAAAGATTAATACGCACAACACTTAAAAGAACCTCTTTGCCACAACTACCACCTCCACGTGCAGTTCCTGCTGGCGATGATCGTGAAGATCGAGATCAGGGAGGATATAATGCATTCC
>CAZJPS010000015.1:0-4551 GCA_964548055.1 uncultured Candidatus Peribacteria bacterium | reverse complement strand
TCCGCAAACCAAGAAGCAGACCGCCGTTCAGAGGTGGGAATAGGAATTTTAGGCGGTAAGACTGCAGGTGTACTAATACCCACCTTTTTCTTTCCCTCTTGATTCTTCAGGTGCACACTAACAGATATGTACTGCACCGTTGTTACAGCTTCCAGATCCTTCGGCATAGGAAACGGTCTCACGTATGAAGTGGATGCATCTTTAAACATTGGTTCACCAGTCCGGGTGCCTCTTCGTAATAAACTTGTGGAAGGAATTGTGATTGGAATTTTGGAAAAACGAGCACAGGAAACGTTTGATGTAAAAAAGGTGAAAGATATTTTAGGAAATGATTCTCTCCTCTCCACTCAAGCACTCCAAACAGCACAGTGGATGTCCGATTATTACTTTTGCTCTGTAAGATCCACAGTCGGGTTGTGGCTTCCGCCTGCTCCATGGTCATCTGTTCTCCCTAAAGACATTGTGGGATACAGACTAACAAAAGGAAAAGAAGATTCTCTACGCGGAAAGAAACAAATTGCTGTGTTGGAGTATCTATCAGGAGTGGAATGGGCAGCGCGCAAAGATGTGATGAGAGAAACAGGCGCATCTTCTGCAGTGCTGGCAACACTGGAACAAAAAGGAATGATCACTCTGGAAAAACGTAAAGAAGAAGCTGACCTTCAAAGAATATCACCTTCACTCATCAAAGCACATCCCGTGCTTACTCCAGCTCAGGAAGCTGTATACAATTCCATCGTTCGAAGTGAAAAGCCGACACTCCTATTTGGTGTTACTGGAAGCGGCAAAACAGAAATTTACGCCAAATTGATTGCCGATGCTATTGCTACGGGAAAACAGGCAATTTTGCTGCTCCCAGAAATTCTTCTTACGGAACATTTTATTCACCGTTTTGAAGCACTCCTAGAACGAGAAACAATTTGCATTCTGCATAGTCGTCTTTCAGAAGCGCAACGCAGAAAAGAATGGAAACGGATTCACAGTGGGCAGGTGTCTCTCATCATTGGCTCTCGTAGTGCATTGTTTGCTCCCTGTAAAAATTTAGGCGTCGTCATTCTGGATGAAGAGCATGAATGGACATATAAAAATGAACAAACTCCACGGTATCATGCTAGAGATACAGCAGAGGTTCTCTGCAGGCTGTGGAAAGCCAAATTAGTACTTGGAAGCGCCACACCTTCTTTAGAATCGTGGGCGAAAGCGAAGAGTGGACGCTACATGCTGGCAAGGCTTCCAATGCGCTATAAGGAGCAGCCTCTTCCAAAAGTGAAAGTGGTGGATTTGGCAGATGTGCAGTTTGGAAATTTGTATCCATTCTCCCCTACTCTCATCGATGCGATTCGGAAACAGCTGCAAAAAAAAGAGCAAACTGTACTCTTCTTGAATCGACGCGGGGTTGCCAGTTCCCTCCTCTGCTTGCAGTGCCGCCGCCGCATCGTATGCCCAGAATCGCAGCTTCCCTACACACTGCACCACACGCAGAGTGGACGCCCATTTTTGCTGGATCACACCACCGGCATCATGGCTGATGTTCCGCCCGTGTGCCCTCACTGTAACAGCACAAAACTACATGCCATAGGTGCAGGAACTCAGAGAATTGAAATTCTGTTGCAGCATCTATTTCCGTCAGCACGTCTTTTGCGTGCCGACAAAGATACGCTTCAGGATCCTGAACAAATGCGCGGCATTCTAGAAAAGATGAAATCAGGTGCCGCAGATATTCTGCTTGGAACGCAATCTGTAGTAAAAGGACTTGATCTTCCTAATGTGACTCTCGCAGCCGTAATGCTTGCAGATGTGGGGCTCTCACTTCCGCATTTTAGAGCAGGAGAGCGAATCTTTCAGCTTCTTACACAGCTTACAGGACGCAGTGGCCGCGCTAAACCAGGCGAAGTGATCATTCAGACGTTCCGCCCAACATCCCTAGAAGTACTCGCAGCTGCCAACCACGAAACAGAAAAATATTTGGAAAATGAATTAAAAATTCGCATTTATAGCGGATATCCTCCCGCCACCCACATGGTTCGGCTTATCGTGCGCGGAGAAAAATGTGAACTGCTTGCACGCAAACTGCATGGAAATGTGATTGCCGCGGCTACCAAAATTGGGAATGACACCAAAGCGAGCGTATCTCCTACTCTGTTTGGAGGAGGAAAAGTGTGGCATGTTCTCATGCGAGGATCTTCTCCGAAAGAAGTACTGCCGTATGTGGATTTGAAAGACGCTGTAGTTGATATAGATGCAATGGAGACTATTTAAGAATTAGCTTGAGTAAAGTTACAAAGTACAAGTTCCAATCTTTAAGAAGGCATAAAGAAATTTATTTTTTAAAATTGAATGTAAAACTTTCTTGGAACTTGAAATTTAACTATTGAAAATTTCCTCAGACTGTTATCTCTTTGTAAACCTCACTCTTTAAGCTACGCTGTCGATGTTTACCCCCATTTTTCATGAACTACCAACGGTATCTTGCTGAATTGCTCGGAACTTTTACTCTCACATTTGTAGTGTGGCTTTCCGTTGCATTTACAATGCCGTTTTCTACGCCAATAGTTGCCGCTCTAACAGTCGGGTTGTTCGTGTATTTAATTGGTAAGCTTAGCGGTGCTCATGTAAACCCAGCGATATCCATTGCGCTTTTTACAACAGGGGACATTTCTAAGCGGGATGCCGTTTTATACGTTGTAGCCCAACTTGCAGGAGCCACACTCGCGCTTTTTTTAGGAACATTGCTCAACGGAGAGGGTATAACTATCCCTACGGATGGAAGCCTTATAGAAGGCGCCGCAGAGGCGCTAGGAACATTTTTTTTAGCATTTGGAGTAACTGCGGTCACACATAAAAGAGTGGATCCGCTCCTGTCAGGACTTGTAGTTGGGGTATCGTTGTTTATAGGTATATACATTGCATTTCCATTTGCAAATGCCATATTAAACCCAGCTGTTGCTCTTGGGATAGGATCTTTTCATTCCATGTACATTCTTGGTCCAATTGCCGGCGCAATCTGCGGTGCATGGTCATGCAAAAAGCTTTTTGAGCTTAAGAAGGCTTAAGCGTGTCTTACGTAATGTAATGCAATACCCGCCGCCACGGCCACGTTTAGTGATTCCTTTTTCCCAAGCATAGGAATTTTAATAAGGTCATCACATAGCCTCACAAGTTCTTCAGGAACTCCCGTCAGCTCATGTCCCACGATAATGCATACTTTTTCCGGCGGATCGTACTCACGAATATCTTTCGATTCCGGAAGAAGCTCAAGTGCTGCAATACTCCACCCTTCTTGCTTTAATTTTTGCACTACTTCGATTGGATCGGCCATATGTTCCCAAGGCACAGTTTCTTCCGCCCCTAATGCAGTCTTCGTTATCTCTTTGCGAGGTGGATGACCTGTGTAACCAGTTAAATAGATCTTTTCTACTGTAAATGCGTCGCACGTTCTAAAAAAAGAACCCACATTCCATAAAGAACGTACATTGTAGGCCAAAAGGGCTATCTGGCGATTAGTCATCTACAACACCTTAATGACTATTTATTAAGCTGAAAAGGCCATTCTATGCAGCCCTTCCACCCCAAGGTCCATCTCCATCTGGATCTGTGCAAAAGGGCTCTGTGGGTTTTGGGATTAATTTTGCCATTCTCAATAAAATTTCAATATAAATTTCCAACAGTTCCTCTGATGTTGCGCGTGGCAAATTATTGTATTTATGATTAAATTCCATTAAAAGAATACTTCGTAACTCCTCATTAATTTCTGTAATTCTCTCTGTTAGAAGTTTTGCAATTCTATCTATCGCTTTTTCAGTTTTTTCAAAATTCTTCGCACTTCGCAAAAATGCTAATTCCTCTGCAAGCGCACGTTCATACAGTTCAGTGGCGGAATCCTTGGAAATACGCATAGCTCCACATAATAAACATTATTTACATAAATACAACACAATCACCGGATTTTTTCGAGACTACTTGCGTGTAGATTTGCAAACACTTCTAATACCTTTGGCTTCATCAATTCATTTTCAGACACATTAGAACACGCATAACACACTCCTGTCTCACTTTTTCCTCCAAAAGACGATGCTCCTGTATCTGGAATGTCTCTTCTTAAGAGCAGAGTTCCTGTAAGCACATTCGATTCCGACGTATCTTCTTTTTTAGCTTCACTATTCCATCGCATTAATTTTCCATGTCTGCGGATAAATGCTCGTTCTTTGTGTGGATTAAAAATAGTGAGGTCTTTCAGAGCTTTTTGAAGGTCGGACTCGGAAAGTGAAAGATACTTCCACTGCTTAAGTCGAATGTTTGGTGCAAACTTTTTTGCAGTCTGCTCCACCGTTCTTTCTTCATTATTCACAATGATGGTATCGATAAACAGCTCTATCGATCTTGGCGCTCTTTCTGGAATATTGAATGTCGATTCAGACTGTTTAGGAGTTTTTATTGCTTTTCCTGATTTCCCTGATTCAATCCATTTTCTCAGTGATTCAAAATATGGATGACCAGTTTCCGTCCGCTCTGGATGCGGCATGATGGCAATGACGTTTCCTGCAGGGTTAC
>CAZJPS010000014.1:0-22430 GCA_964548055.1 uncultured Candidatus Peribacteria bacterium | reverse complement strand
TTTGTTCCCTGCACGTTGTGCTTCCATGTCTGTTCCAGGAACGGGTGGCACTCCTTCTGGCAATGTCAGTTCTTTCTCGCCAAGCAGACCACGCACTATTTGTGGAAATGGAGTACGTGAATCTGGCGAGCAATGTGACGATGGAAATACGAATGATGCCGATGCATGTTCGAATGAATGCAGGGTTGGTATAGGTTCCGAGTGTTCCGAGAATTGGCAGTGTTCAACGAACTACTGCCAGGATGGAACATGTGTGAGCTGCGTGTCTGATCAGCAATGTGGTTCTGGACAATGTGTAGAAGGAAAGTGTTCTTCGGTGTGTGGCAATGGCATGAATGAACCTGGTGAACAGTGTGACGATGGTAACCGTTTCTCGGGTGATGGTTGTGATGCGTTTTGCAAAGTGGAAGCCACCCGCGTGACGGGGTTGCCACCAGGTCAAGTAGGTCCAGAGCAAGAAGGTCCAAACGGTCAGCCTCCCGTAGGAAGCCTTACTCCCATTGCAACGGGCCATGCTCCTGCGGGCACAACAGGTCCTGCAACTGTAGCTGTTATGGCCGCAGGTGCTGCAATTGGATTTGCAGCGGTGAGGCGTATGCGTAGAAGAGCGAATAGTTAAGTACAATATTCTCGAAAGTATGCATTGGTGTTGTGGTGTGATGACGAATGTACATTTACCAAATTTTCACAGTTTTTTTTCCTACGAGCACACTTTCCTCGATGACGTTTTTTGTACGTATATCAATTGTTTTTTCTTTGACAAACAGTGCGCTACTGGAAATATTTTGCAGGGTAAGGCCTTGAAAAAATGGAGATTCAAAAGAGATGACAGCTTTTTTTGGAACCAAAATACGCTGTAATCCACCGGAACCACTGGAAAGGGGAGTTTGGTACATGGGGACATTTCGTATTTCGCGAATTATCCATACAGAAGGAAATTGCACCGTAATAGTTTCAGTGCTGTCGTGCCACAGTTCGATGAGTACAGTAGAAGTATCGCTCGAGCGCGAAAGGGTGAGAGTGATGGGTGTGGAGTGCTGTACTCTCATATCAAGTGGTACAGACACAGAATCCCCCTGTAACTGCGTATGGACAGTTACATTACTCGATGTTGCTATCACTATTGCTAGTAGCACGAACGAAGCTGCAGCAGCGCTACACTGCAAGAAAAACGAAGACGAGGACGATTTCGTGGACATGGAAGTGGATACTATCGTCTTCATATAATAAAAGGGAGTTTTTTTAAAGAAGCCAGAAAAAGTGGTATACTACGTAGTATGGAACTCGACCCACACACGTTGCAGCAAATTATTCAACGCATTTACCAGCAAATGCGTTGCCCCCAATGCGGAAAGCGCATTCCTGTGGATTTTACATCTGTACGTTTGGCTGGGGATGATTTTATGCTGCTACAGCTTAAGTGTGAGGCATGTGATGCGTACGTGGTACTGCATGCTTCGTTGCAAGGTACAGAAAATTTGTCTCCTATTCCACAGATGAAAGACGAAACGGTGAACGCTTCATCCACATTGCATTTAAAAGATAGTGAAATAGCTACTCTTCGTGAAGCCCTTAGCCAAAGCGGCGGTTCTTTCCAAAAGCTTTTCCAGCAATTTGGAGAAGGAATTGAGGCTGCAGGAGAGGGGCCGACAATGATTGTTTAGGGAAGGATTGCTGATTTACTGATTTTTCATTTTTGATTGAGCCAAACATCAGTAATCAAAAATCAAAAATTCGAGGTACTTCTCTTGCATTACACTAAACCCGCCTTATAATAAGAGCGAAATCACCGACGTTCCACCCTCGATTGAGACGATCGACAAGGCGGAGCGGCGGAATTGCGTATGTTCGTTTTTCTTCTTTTTCTCCCTCGTTATGCCAGCTCCACATGCTCCAAAGTCCGCAGCTACAGACAGCTTTGATGCCGTTGCCCTGAGTATTGCAAGCCCAGAAGACATGCTTGCATGGTCGAGGGGTGAAGTAACCAAAGCAGAAACTGTGAACTACCGTACGCAGCGCGCGGAGCCAGATGGTCTATTCTGTGAGCGTATTTTTGGTCCAACGAAGAACTTCCAATGTTTCTGCGGTAAATATAAAGGAGTGCGATACAGCGGTGTGATTTGTGAAAAATGCGGTGTGGAAGTTACGCGCAGCATTGTGCGCCGCGAACGAATGGGCCATATCAACTTGGCAGTGCCAGTGACACATATTTGGTTCCTTCGTTCCTCTCCTTCACGTCTTGGTCTTCTTTTGGATCTTCCAATTAAGACGTTGGAACAGATTGTGTACTTTGCCGCTTATATCGTCATCACCGTAGATGAAGATGCCCAAAAGGAAGCAGAAAAGGAAATGAGTGTTGCCATGGAATCGCGTCGTGCTCAAATTAAGCGCGAGCATGATGATGCTTTGGAGAAACTAAAGCAGAGTGATGCAACACGCGCACAGTTGGATGCATTAGAGCAAGAAGTAGCCGATAAGTATGATTCTCTGAAGCAAAACCATAAAGATGCACTAGAAGATCTGACAAACTTAAAGACGGGAACAGTGCTGAGTGAGCTCAAATTCCGTGAAATGAACATGAAATTCGGGCACGTATTTCGTGCTGGTACGGGAGCAGAATCCCTTCGTGAAATTATAGGAACAATCGATCTTCCTTCCATGCTTGTTCAGCTTGGTAAGGATCGTGAGCAGAGCAGTGGCCAAAAACTGAAGAAAATTATGAAGCGCATAAAGCTTGTAAGTTCATTCATGCAAGCATCCATCCGTTCGGATTGGCTTATCCTTATGCGCCTTCCTGTCATTCCGCCCGATTTGCGCCCAATGGTGCAGCTGGATGGAGGTAGGTTTGCTGCGTCCGATTTGAACGATTTGTACCGCCGCGTTATTAACCGCAACAATCGTTTGAAAAAACTGATGAGTATTGGGGCACCTGAAGTGATCTGCCGCAATGAAAAACGCATGTTGCAGGAAGCGGTGGATACCTTATTGAATAACAGTGCCCGTGCTGGCAAAACACTCTTTACAGCAGGGGATCGCAGAAAGCTCCGCTCTCTTTCCGATATGTTAAAGGGAAAGCAGGGTCGTTTCCGTCAGAACCTCCTTGGAAAGCGCGTAGATTACTCCGGTCGTTCTGTGATTGTGGTCGGTCCTCATCTTAAATTGAACCAGTGTGGTCTTCCAAAGGAGATGGCAATGAAGCTCTTTAAGCCGTTTGTGATTGGTCGCATCATTCGTGATGAACTGGCACACAACGTGAAAGCAGCAGAGCGATTGGTACAAGATTCCACAAAGGAAGTATGGGATATTTTGGAAGAAGTGATTCAGAATAAGTATGTGCTCTTAAACCGCGCTCCAACGCTCCACCGCTTAGGTATTCAGGCATTCCAGCCACTCTTGGTGGAGGGTCTTGCAATCCAGTTGCACCCACTTGTATGTGCAGCCTTCAACGCAGACTTTGATGGAGATCAAATGGCAGTACACGTTCCTCTTTCTGATAAGGCACAATCTGAGGCTGCAACGTTGATGGCAGCAACACATAACGTACTGAAGCCATCTGCAGGAGAACCAATTATCAACCCAATTCAAGACATGGTGCTTGGTTGTTACTTCCTCACGCGAGTGCACGATAATAAGAAGGGCCACGGCATGGTCTTTAGCGGACCTGAAGAAGCTTTTATGGCTTATGATAACGGAATTGTTGATCTCCAAGCAAAAATTAAGGTACGCATTTCCATCAATGGTGAAGAGCCACATATCGAAGAAACTTCCATTGGTCGCCTTAAGTTCCAGGAAGTGGTGCCACCGAAGCTTGGCTTCATTAATACGACCATGAAGAAGAAAAATTTATCCGATCTTATTTCCAATTGTTTGGAGGTATTGGGCAGAGAAGAAACAGTGGCGCTTGCTGATCGCATAAAAACACTCGGATTCGATTTCGTAACGATTTCAGGTATTTCCATTTCATCGTCAGATATTCGTGTGCCAGCAGAACGCCAGCAGTTGCTTGAAGAAGCCAATGAAAAGATTCGTAAAATCAATAACTTCTACTGGAAGGGTCTTGTAACCGCTGATGAACGATACAGCCATGCAATTCGTATTTGGACACAGACGAAGAATGAAGTAACAACCGCGATGATTCAGGAATTCTTGCGCCATGAAGAAAACGATATTACGTACGTGATCGATTCCGGTGCTCGTGGTAACTGGGGACAGGTTACTCAGCTTGCGGGTATGAAGGGTCTTGTGGCCAATCCATCTGGACGCACTATTGAGCTTCCTGTGCAAAGTAACCTTAAAGAAGGTTTTAACGTTCTTGAATACTTCATTGCAACACACGGAGGACGCAAAGGAAAATCTGATACTGCTCTTAAAACCGCTGAAGCAGGTTACCTTACACGTCGCTTGGTGGATGCAGTGCAAGACATCATTATTCGCGAAGAAGATTGCGGAACAGAAGCTGGGCATCGCATTACCCGCGCAGAATCCGAAAAAATTGGGGAAAAGTACGAGAACCGCATCTTTGGCCGCAGCTTGGCAGCGGATCTTAAACTTGGAAAAGAAACGATCGCGAAGAGAGATCAGGAAATTGATAACACACTTCTTGAGTTTATTCAGAAGAATAAGATTGATGAGGTGGCCGTACGCTCTATCATGACCTGCCGCACGCGCGGTGGAATTTGTGTGAAGTGTTACGGACGCGATTTGAGTAATAACAAAACCGTCCAGATTGGAACACCAGTTGGTATTATTGCTGCACAAAGTATCGGTGAACCTGGAACGCAGCTCACCATGAGAACATTCCACATGGGAGGAGTAGCTGAAGGTGCAGATATCACGCAAGGTCTTACACGCGTGGAAGAACTGTTTGAAGCTCGTTCGCCACGTACTCCTGCCACACTTGCAGATATCACGGGCCGCGTGAAAGTGTCACACCAAGGCGGAAAGACCACGGTACTTATCGTGGCGGAGGAGCCAGGAGAGGATACATACTTCGTACCATCGGGGTATGAAGTGGTTGTGAAAAAGGATCAGGAAGTAGGGGAGCGCGCGGTGCTCGCAAAATCTTTGTCAGATAAATCTACAATTAAAGTTGCGATTTCTGGAACGGTATCTGTGATTGAGCGTGGTATTGTGCGCGTTCGTCACAAAGAAATTCAGGAGCGCAGTTACGAATTTGGACCACGTGAATCATTGCTTGTAAAAACAGGATCATTTGTGGAGGCAGGTCAGGCTCTGAACGTGGGCCATAATAATTTGCAAGAACTACTAGAAAAGAAAGGTGCCTACGCAGTGCAGAATTACGTAGTGCTGGAAGTACAGCACATCTACGCCTCTCAAGGTCAAACCATCAATGATAAGCACTTAGAAATTATTGTGAAGAAAATGTTCAGCAAGGTTCGTATTATTGACGCGGGAGACACCAAGTTCCTTCCTGGTGAAACTGTGGACATGGGCGAACTCCTCTACGAAAACGAGAGGGCTGCCAAGGCTACCAAGAATGGAAAAGAGGCAACCTACGAGCAGCTTCTTCTTGGAATCACGCGTGTAGCCCTTGCTACGGATTCATGGCTTGCAGGCGCATCGTTCCAGGAAACAATTCGCGTGCTCGTGGAAGCAGCTACCACCCGTCGTATCGATATGCTTCAGGGTCTCAAGGAAAACGTTATCATCGGTCGCCTGATTCCAACTGGAGAAGTGTATCGAAAGCGCTATTTGGGTGAAGCACTCGATGTCCAAGCCGAATAATCCTTCAGTCTTCATCTTTACTCCCACCCCATTTCCCACTAGTATTCCCGCCCGTTATGCCCACTATTAATCAGCTCATCCGCCGGCGCCGCAGAGATAAGCGCGTTAAATCCAAGGCTCCTGCCATGCAAACTGCCTGGAATTCGCTCAAAATGCGCGATGTTCCGCTTCCTAAGGGTTCTCCCTTCAAGCGCGGCGTATGTGTAAAAGTCACCACCATGACTCCAAAAAAGCCAAACTCCGCTCTGCGTAAGATTGCGAGAGTGCGCCTTACGAACGGATACGAAGTGAAGGCGTATATCATGGGAGAAGGCCATAACTTGCAGGAACACTCCGTGGTGCTTGTGCGTGGTGGCCGTGTCAAAGATCTTCCAGGAGTCCGTTACCACATCATCCGCGGTATCCTGGATACAGAAGGCGTGCGCGATCGTAAGCAAGGCCGTTCCCGTTACGGTGCTAAGCGTCCTAAGGCATAAAGGTTTAGGTGATAGGTTGTAGGCCTATCGCTTCACCCCATCCACAATTTTCTTTCTACAACCTACAACCTCATCCCTACCATCTAGTTATGGCAAAAGCAGTGAAGCAGTACATCCCACAGGGTTCCGATTCTCTCACAGAGAAGTTCATTAACTGCCTTATGTTGCAGGGAAAGAAATCGATTGCACGCGGTATTTTTGCTGACGCTCTGGAAATCATCAAAACTCGCACCAAAGATCCTCCCATGGAAGTATTCAGTAAAGCCCTCATGAATGTGACTCCACTTGTGGAAGTACGTCCAAAACGTGTGGCTGGTTCCGTCTATCAGGTACCAGTAGAAGTAACGCCACGTCGCCAGCAGGCTCTTTCTATTCGTTGGATTCTTACTGCTGCTCGGGAGCGCAAGGGTGTTCCTATGGCTCATAAGCTCGCTCTGGAACTCTTAGATGCATCTGCAGACCAGGGAAATGCGGTAAAGAAGAAGCAAGATGTGCTGAAAATGGCACAGGCAAATAAGGCCTTTGCCCACTTAGCAAAGTCCGGAACATAAGTGAGGGTAAGGCTAGATTTCAGCGCTCTTAGACCCTTGCATTTTTTTGAAAAACGAGTATAATGCTTGCACAGTTTTTACACAAACTTACACAACAACACCATGAATCCACCAAATCCTTCTCGTGATGTGTGTGATCGAACCTTATATTTTTGGGAAAAGGGACCATTGCGTCAGTTAGTGGAAACTGAATTTGAATCAGCGCTCTTAGACGTATATGGGCAGCGCGAAATCCCATTTAACAGGGAAAAGGTAAAAATCTTACACGATACAGTTATTCCCTCAGTTTTCCTTTCGCTTGTGCAAGAATTCCCAGGTTTGGCTGAGGAGAACAATCTCCGGTATGCCGTTCAGCAAGAATCGGAAATCCGATACAGAATTGTACAAACCATGAATCGTCATCTTGATGTCCATGAGCAGTATGAATTGCTTCCTCCTCAAAAAGCTCTTTTGGGCGGAAGGCTTCTTTTGGCCTTTCGGACTCTCCCGAAAATCTTTAAAACCTTCTTTTCTCCCTAAAGGAGGCTGAATTTTGATTGCACGATCTTTATCCTTTCCGTATAGTCGCCCCACGTTTGTGATGCTTTAGCATCCAGCGCCTGGGTGTCGTTTTTTCAAGCACTAACCCTAATCCTCCTGCCCACCGTAGCTCCGCAGAGCGAAGGTGGGAGCTCCTAACCCTTTCTGTATGGACTTAAAGAACGTACGCAACATTGGAATTATTGCCCACATCGATGCGGGTAAAACCACAACATCAGAGCGCATCCTGTTTTATACAGGTCGTACGCACAAAATTGGAGAAGTGCACGAGGGGGAAGCCACCATGGACTGGATGGAGCAAGAGCGTGAGCGTGGTATTACCATCACTTCTGCTGCAACGCAGTGTCACTGGAAAGCAAAAACCATTGATGGTGTGGAAATCGATTGCACTATTAACCTTATCGATACTCCTGGGCACGTAGATTTTACGGCTGAAGTGGAACGCAGCCTCCGTGTATTGGATGGAGGAGTTGTGGTGTTCGATGGCTCTCAGGGTGTTGAACCTCAAAGTGAAACTGTGTGGCGCCAGGCAGATAAGTATCATGTGCCGCGTCTCGCATTCGTTAATAAAATGGACAAAACAGGAGGGGATTTTTACATGTCTCTCGATAGTATTTTTGATCGTTTGAGTAAGAATGCCGTCGCGATTCAATTGCCAATTGGTGCCGAAAGCGATTTTTCAGGAATTGTGGATATTATCGCCCAGAAAGCCTACACGTTCACCGGTAAAATGGGTGAAACACGAGAAGAAATACCCATTCCAGAGGATATGAAAAATCAGGTATTGGAATACCGCCTTACTCTGATGGAAAAAGTAGCGGAGAATAGTAATGATGATCTCATGGATAAGTTTCTTCAGAATGGAGCGCTTTCCGATGATGAACTTCGTCAGGGGCTTCGTATTGCCACTGTTTCTAACAGGCTTTATCCCGTTCTCTGTGGGTCTTCTTTGCAGAACATGGGAGTACAGTTGGTGCTGGATGCAGTGGTTGCGTATCTGCCTTCTCCGCTCGACATTCCTCCTGTGAAGGGCAAGAACCCAAAGACAGATGCAGAAGAAGTACGCAAGGCTACGAATGATGAGCCTATTGCAGCTCTTGCTTTCAAGATTGCTACAGATCCGTTTGTGGGTAAGCTCACGTTTATTCGCGTGTATTCAGGAGTACTTAAATCTGGAAGTTATGTCATCAACAGCCGTACAGGAAATAAAGAGCGCATCGGACGCATTGTGAGGCTGCATGCTAACTCTCGTCAGGAAATTGATCAGATTGAAGCAGGAGATATTGGTGCTGCTATTGGTCTTAAAGACACGCGCACAGGAGACACAATTTGTGATGAAAGCAAACCAATCCAGTTGGAATCTATTACCTTTGCAGAACCTGTTATCTCTCTGGCAGTTGAGCCTAAAACAAAAGCAGATCAGGAAAAAATGGGTCTGGCTCTCCAGAAACTTACAGAAGAGGATCCTACCCTTCGTGTGCGCACTGATGATGAGACGGGACAAACTATTCTTTCTGGAATGGGTGAATTGCACCTAGATATCATCACCGACCGTATGCGCAGAGAATTTAAAGTAGAAAGCAACGTAGGAAAGCCACAGGTTGCTTACCGTGAAACAATTCAGAAAGAACTTGAACACGAAGAGAAGTACATCAAGCAATCGGGCGGTCGTGGTCAGTATGGTCACGTTATCTTCAAGATTACGCCACAGGAGCCAGGGAAAGGCTACGAATTTATAGACAGTGTTGTAGGAGGCCGCATTCCCCGTGAATTTATCACTCCATGTGATAAAGGCTTCCAGGAAGGAATGTCCCGTGGAATTCAGGCAGGATACCCAGTGGTGGATGTGAAAGTAGAGCTCCTGGATGGTTCATACCACGACGTAGACTCGAATGAATTCGCCTTTAAAATGGCAGCGTCCATTGGCTTCCAGACTGCAGCACGAAAGGCAGATCCGGTGATTTTGGAACCAGTGATGAAGGTAGAGGTGGTAACGCCAGAACAGTTCTTTGGAGACATCATGGGAGACATAAACTCTCGTCGTGGCCTTGTGCTCAGCACATCCGATCGCGGTACTGCAAAAGTGGTACTTGCACACGTTCCGCTTTCCGAAATGTTCGGATACGCAACGGACATGCGCAGCATGACCCAAGGTCGTGCGAGCTACTCCATGGAACCGAGCCACTACGCTAAAGTTCCAAAGAATAAGGCTGATGAAGTGATTGCAGCACGTTCTGGAGGCAAATAGTTTTTGCATAGTATGAGATCTGTTCATCTGCTTGCAACCAGTCATTTTCATCATCATTCGCAAAGGATTACAAATGCTATAAATAAGCATGATCCTGATTGTATTTCTATTGAGTATTGTGCGGCACATCTCTCTGATCGTGTATCTGAGGTCCGTCGTTTTCTATCCACTTGCTTGAAAAAGGCTCAGTATGACAAAGACAAACAAGACTTTGGTGCGAAGCTGATCCAAGCATATCTTTGTGATTATCTTGTTGCGGAACAGTACTCAAAAAAGCAATCTCTTCCCTTTTATTTATCAGATCCTTTTTTAACATCTGAAGAACGAGACCAAATAATGCGTATTCACTATTCTTTGCTACTTCATACTCTGGTGGATGAATATTCATGTTTTGATGCATTTTCAGAGATGATAGATACGACATTCCGTCAACGAGAAGCTCTTTATACTAAAAAAAATATTTTGCGGGAAACAGAGCAACTTACGGCAGAGAAAAGAAAGTATTTGCATGAGGGCAAGCGAGACGCAGTAACAGCGAAAATTCTTACTTCCTTACTTACTTCTCACAATCGCATTTTGCATATTTGCGGAGCAGATCATGCGTACGATGATACGGAAGGACAAACTTTGTACGCTCAATTGCGTGCTTGCGGCATACACGTGACGCGTGCAACTCCTATTTCGTACACGTAGGGGATATAACTTTTAGATTTTATCTTTTGTTTATAGCAGCACATCAAATATGGCTTTGAGTATAAGGAAGAGCAAATAGAACAATACTACCCATGACGAGAAGTTGTACTCTCTTCACAAAAGCCATCTTTCCTTCGTTGGTAACTATTACGCATGAAGGTCAGATGGCTTCTCTATTGCGTATGATGTCGATTATTCTTTTCGTTCTTCCAATGTAATTGTCACATCCTTTTCCTGATTCCCTCGCACAATATGCAAATGCACTACATCGCCTACGTGCCGACGCTCAATAATGGAGCCAAGTGGCATCTCTGTAGTCAATTTTTGGCCATCAATGCTTACAATAATGTCACCTTCTTTTAAATCAGCTTTATCGGCAGGAGATCCGGGAAGGATAGCTGGCTCAGAATCGCCATCGCCTTTTACAATGAGCATTCCATAACTGTATTGTAATTTTTTTTCTTCTTGTATTTCCTGAGTGATTGGCATGTACCGAATGCCAATGTACGGCTGTACAATGCGCCCGTATTTTTTGTAACTATCGAGTGCTCTCTGTAGAGAAACAGCAGGTATGGCGAAAGCGATATTTTGTGCGCCACCTGCAACTGCCGTATTCATGCCAATAACTTCACCATGCAGGTTCACAAGCGGTCCACCCGAATTTCCCTGGTTAATGGCTGCATCAGTTTGAATAATGCTGCTCAATTGTTCGGTCTCCCCACTTAAAAGCCCACCTGCCACTATAGATCTACGCAACCCCGAAATGACTCCAACACTCACGGTATTTCGGAATTCCCCTAATGCATTTCCAATTGCAACGACTGTTTGGCCCAACACAGGTTCACTGCTTTTTGATAGGGATAAGGCAGTAAAAGGGCCTCCATCTACTTTTAAGAGCGCAATATCGCTTATGGGATCCCGTGCAACAACGGTTGCTTTCAATTTTCTGCCATCGTTAAGGAATACGGTGTAATCCGCTTTTTCATCTTCCACCACATGCTTGTTTGTAAGGAGCAATCCGTCTGTACTTACAAAGAAGGCTGTTCCTCCTCCTACCTCCCTTTTCTCTGTACGTCCGTCGGTTGAATAGCGTGGAAAGCTGAAGTAGAAAGGGTCATCAAAAAACTGTTCCCCAAAACTGTCCGAGCGGAAGTTACGTTGTATAACTGGCACATCTTTTGTGATGGTAATACTTACAACAGCAGGCTCGCTCACGCGTACAGTTTGTACGATAGGAGAGTCATTAGGGTCTTCATTTGTTGGATACATGCCAAATGAGCTATTGGATGACGTAGAGGAAGAAGCAACAGCATATGCTGAAGTATTTCCTTTTATATGTGGCAGTAGTACTACCATAAGGCCCACAGTGATTGTGGCAGATGTAATAGCGGAGAAGGCGGCAATGCGCCAAGAGTGATGTGAGAGGGTTGCCATAGGTGCGTATAAGATAATTCCTATTGTATTCAACAACTTTAAGAAGTGATTAAGAAATGCAGAGCTATAAACGAAGCAATTGTTATTATGTGATACAACATGTCACTCTGCTCCTTGTACTATTAAGTACGGTGCATAGTGAAGTGTCTAAAGGTGTGCCAATACCGTGAGGAATGAGCACTTAATTTGAATAAATTATTTGTTCATATTTTACGGCGGCAATAAATATCGTTTTTGCTTGAGATATTTGTTTGGTATTTTGCTTTCACTTCTGGAATGTATGGCTTTTGTGTGACACTGAGTTCACACACTGATACAGTGCTTTTCTATGCCCACTCGCAAACGTTTTACAGAGGATAGCTACCGCAAGGAGCCTTGGTTCCGTTCACTCTGCAGCGCTATGCTCTCTTGTAAAACAGAAGAAGAGGTTGCCGATCTACTCAGAGACATAGGAACATTGAGTGAATTGCAATCATGGGGAGAACGTTTAGAGGTGGCAAAGCAACTTGCAAAAGGACTGAGCTACAGAGTAGTTTCTAAAAACACGGGTGCAAGCACAACAACAGTGACGAGAGTGGCAAAATTTATTGAGAACGGAACTGGTGGCTACAGAAGGCTTTTGAAGGCACACCGCCATCACAGGTTAATGCTGCCGGTTCAGGGGACTGAACCTTCTCAGGCGCTGAGCAGAGAGCTTGAGAAGAAAGCACCAATTACTTCTCCTCTACAAAAGTATTTAACAAAGAAGGAAGACTAATATATGAAAAATATTGTCTTACTCCCAGATTGCATGCGCCGCTGCTTACAACTTGCAGCGTTAGGCAGAGGAAGGGTGGGTAATGGGGCTTTCGTGGGGTCTGTGCTAGTACGAGAAGGCAGAATCATTGCAGAGGGTTTTCATGCAGGATTTGGAAAGGCACATGCAGAAAGGTCTTTGATACAAAATTTTGTTCATGAAATTAAGCATACAGATGTGCTATATATTAATTTAGAACCTTGTTGCCATTTTGGTAAAACTCCACCATGTACAGATATAATTTTGGAAAGAGGAATAAAAAACGTAGTTTTTGGAATGTTCGATCCAGATGCAAGAGTATCCGGTTGTGGCATTGATATTCTAAAAAGCCGGGGAGTAGAAGTGAAAGGCCCTTTTTTGAAAACTGAATGTGAAAGAGCGAATAGAGGCTTCATCTCTGTACGTGCAAAAAACCGTCCATGGGTAACTATAAAAATGGCTACTACTAGGGATGGAAAGATATCAAATGCTGATAAATCACCTCTCAAAATTACATCCCATGATCAGAATAGGTGGTCACATATGAATCTGCGAGCAACTTCAGATGGAATACTTGTCGGGATTGGAACAGTGGAGTCTGATAATCCAAAATTGAACACTAGATTTGTTCAAAAAAATGATACTAATTTTCAGTTAGCCCTAATGGAAGATGAAAAAAAATTGAATACATTTATTGATCATAATCAGCCTTTTCGGATTATTTTGGATCCACATTTTCGAATAAGTCCTCTTGCAACCGTTGTGAATGATGAAGATTCTTGTCGTACAATTGTAATTATCACTCCTGAAAGTCTCCAGACGCATCAGGATAAGGCAAAAATATTAGAGGATAGAGGATGCGTTCTTAAAGTTGTGAACGTAAAAAATGGAATGTTCCTCTGGCGTGAGCTATGGGATGTTCTTCAAAATCCTCAAGATGCCTACCATGGGATCACAAGTATTTTGGTAGAAGGTGGTCAAAAAACATGGGAGCTTTTTGCCAAAGAGGGCTACATGGATGAAGAAGTGAGGTTGATGGGGGCTTAGATTCCCAATCTCTTTTTTGTTTTTTGCATTAACTTGAAGGCAAGCAACATGCATCGCTGTGCAAAAGGCAAGCGCCCTGTTTTAGTAAAATGCTGTACTACTTTTGCAAAGTTTTTGCCTTTTGACCGCACTATCTCCATGCTGCCTGGCCTTTGATCGAGCACAAGATCAAACACCCCCTTTCCTTTGGTACATCGTTCTTCGTAGTGTGATCCAACGACGGATGCTCCAAAATATCGAAGAGATGTGGGTATATGGCTTACCGTCTTCTTTTGGAGTCCTATCCAGACTGCAGTAGGGGAGCCACCCGTATAGAGTAAATAGAATGGTTTGCCATTCAGCGTGCCTAAGGATCTTGTGGCGGTATCCAGTCCAAAACTTCCTATACGATCAATAAAATTTTTAAGGTGCGCAGGTACGCTAAAATTCCAGATTGGACTAGCAAAAACACATCCATCAGAAGAAAGAATGAGTTCTTTCATCTTGTTGAAGTCTTTCTCTTGTTCTGTGTTTTCTTTGTAAAATTTCATATCAAAATGTTCAAGATCCACATCTTTCAATCTCACCTTGGTTATTTCTGTATCCTGTACTTCTTTGATTCCGGTGATAAATGCATCTGCAAGGAAATCCGCATTACTTTTTTCGTTTGTACCTGCCACAAATACAGAAATCTTCATAGTGAGGAGTGTAGCAGAAGGAATAGGGAATGTGAGTGAATTAAAGAAATGTACCTAATTGGAGAAGTAGCCTCATTGGCTCATTCATAAGAATAGTCTATACGATAGCTTCATTGATTCTTTTGGTTTCCCACTCATTCGTTGAGCTTCAGAAACTTTCACAGGAATGAGTGACAACTCTCCTTGTCCCACTTTCACTTGTGTGAAGTGTTTGGAATAGTTCCTGATGTATGTTTTTTATGTATGAAAAAATAGCTGAAAATTTGAATATTTCCCTATGGAGAGTCACCCTTCATTCCCTCTCCTTACACCCTATATTTTTGGTACAATTCCATTGCGTTGAGTGAGGTGCTTGATTCAACATGTAGTGTTGTCGGTCCAGAAAGACCACAAAATGCTGTGTTCCTTACCTCTCCGTATGCTGAAGCGGTTCTAGACGTTCTTTGCACAAAAGAACGGCCGCATTCCATTAAGAGCATCAGTTTTTGGGCCACCTTCACGGTTCAAAGCTGCCAGCATTCGTTTCCTTCTCTCATCTCTTTCTCTTGTTGTCTTATGAATCCTCATTCTTCACTATCAACTGCGTCTTCTTCTGAGAAAGCAATTCCTCGTATTGATTCTTTGGATGAGATAGAGGGTAAAAGAAAAAAGAAAAAAGGCCTTTCTATTGATCGCATCTTCACAACGCCGGGGAGCGATCCACTAGAGGAAGTGACGTATGAAAAGCGAGTGAGCCGCATTAAGAATACGGATGGATCGATTGTGTTTGAAATGCAGGGTGCCGAAATTCCAGCTGACTGGAGTCAGGTTGCAACAGATATTGTTGTAAGTAAGTATTTCCGTAAAGCGGGAGTGCCCCAATACGATGAGAAGGGGAATGTGATGAAAGACGAAAATGGAAAGGTGGAGACGGGGCCAGAACGCAGTGTGAAGCAGGTGGTCCGTCGTTTGGCAGGATGCTGGAGGTACTGGGGGGAAAAGGAGAGCTATTTTGATACGGCGCAGGATGCACAGGCCTTTGAAGATGAACTGAGTTATATGCTTGTACATCAGATGGTGGCTCCGAATAGTCCCCAATGGTTTAACACTGGTTTACATTCTGCGTATGGCATTACCGGCCCTGCACAAGGCCACTATTACTGTGATCCTCATACTGGCGAGGTAAAGCGCAGTGAAGATGCCTACACTCATCCTCAGCCTCATGCCTGTTTTATCCAATCTGTAGCGGATGACATGGTGAATGAGGGGGGGATTATGGATCTTTGGGTACGTGAGGCACGTCTCTTTAAATTTGGTTCTGGAACAGGAACGAACTTCAGTCATCTGCGCGGAAACGGGGAGCCCCTTTCCGGCGGGGGGAAAAGTTCTGGCCTTATGAGCTTTCTAAAAATTGGAGATCGTGCTGCTGGCGCTATTAAATCTGGTGGCACTACGCGTAGGGCTGCAAAAATGGTGTGTTTGGATCTAGATCATCCAGATATTGAGGAATTTATTAGCTGGAAGGTGAATGAGGAAAAGAAAGTGGCTGCACTTGCTGCTGCTGGTTATGACACTGATTTCAACGGTGAGGCGTATCTTACGGTGTCAGGGCAAAACTCTAATAACTCTGTTCGTATTCCTCATGATTTCTTTGAAGCAGTAGAAAAAGATGGCGATTGGAACCTGTATTGGAGAACAGAACTGCGCAAGGCCGAAAAAGAGGGAAGAAAGCCTGAGCCGAGTAAGATACTCAAGGCGCGCAGCCTGTGGGATAAAATTGGGTACGCTGCATGGGCATGTGCAGATCCTGGTTTGCAGTACGATACAACTATCAATGATTGGCACACATGTCCGGCAGATGGACGCATAAATGCCTCCAATCCATGCAGTGAGTACATGTTCCTCGATAATACGGCTTGTAATTTAGCGTCTATTAATCTTCTCAAGTTTTATGATGTTGAACGTGCTGCCATTGATATCAAAAAGTATAAGCATGCAGTGCGCTTATGGACGATTGTTTTAGAGATTTCTGTGCTGATGGCTCAGTTTCCCAGCAAAGAAATTGCTGAGCTTAGTTACAAATTTCGTACCCTTGGTCTTGGGTATGCTAATAGCGGCGCAATGCTTATGCGAATGGGTATCCCGTACGATTCACCCCGTGGGCGCGCAATTTGTGGTGCTCTCACTGCCATCCTTACAGGAGATTCGTACAGTGCATCGGCGGAAATGGCAGATGTGCTCGGCCCATTTCCGGGATACGAACGTAATAGGGAGCATATGCTTCGCGTGATGCGTAATCATCGGAGGGCTGCATACTGTGCTCCGGCGAAAGAATATGAAGGCTTGCATGTGACGCCCGTAGGGATCGATCAGCAGGAATGTCCACCAGATCTTTTACGTGCTGCAAAGGAATCTTGGGACACAGCACTCGCTATGGGCGAAAAGCATGGTTATAGAAATGCACAAACCACCGTGATTGCACCAACAGGCACCATTGGTCTTTTAATGGACTGTGATACTACTGGAGTAGAGCCAGATTTTGCTTTGGTGAAATTTAAAAAGCTTGCGGGGGGCGGCTACATGAAAATTGCCAACCAATCAGTTGCACCAGCGCTGAAAACTCTTCGGTATTCTGAATCTGAAATTCAAGATATTATGCAGTACGTCATGGGAACGCTTAGCTTGGAAGGCGCTCCTCATATTAATCGCGTGTCTCTTAAATCAAAGGGTTTTAACGATGAAGATATTGCAAAGGTGGAAAAAACACTGCCGCAAGTTTTTGAAATTTCCTTTGCATTCAACCGTTGGGCGATGGGTGATGAAACAATGAAACGCCTCGGATTTACAGAAGAACAGATGAATGATCCTTCCTTTAATCTATTACGCGCTCTTGGTTTTACAAAGGAGCAAATAGAAGAAGCGAACGTACATATTTGCGGACGAATGACAGTGGAAGGAGCGCCTTTCCTTAAGGCAGAACATTTGCCCGTGTTCGATTGTGCAAATAAATGTGGAAAGCTTGGAAAGAGATTTATTAGAGCGGAGGGCCACATTCGCATGATGGCTGCGGTGCAGCCATTCATAAGCGGTGCCATAAGTAAAACGATCAATCTTCCGAACGAAGCTACGATTGAAGATATCAAGAATGCCTATTTCCTTAGCTGGAAACTTGCACTAAAGGCAAATGCGTTGTATCGCGATGGAAGCAAATTAAGCCAAGCTCTCAGTAATAAATCTGACGCAAAGGATTCCAAGAAAGACGAAGCAAAAGTGGAGAAAGTGATTGTAGAAAAAATAGTGATGAAGGAAGCGGCACGCCGCAGAAAACTGCCAGACGAGCGTATGTCCATTACTCATAAATTTTCTGTGGCTGGGCATGAAGGATATATTCACGTTGGTATGTATGAAGATGGATCTCCTGGTGAAATTTTTATCAAAATGAGCAAAGAAGGTTCTACGCTTTCTGGTGTAATGGATACACTGGCGCTTAGTCTTTCTATGAATTTGCAGTACGGCGTACCACTAGATGTTTTGTGTGAAAAACTTGCACACACTCGTTTTGAGCCAATGGGTATGACCACCAACCGCGAGATTCCTATGGTGAAAAGTATGATGGATTATCTGGGTCGTTGGATGGCTCTCAAGTTTCTTTCTAAAGACAAGGCTAAGCAATTGCACAATGCAGAACTAGTAGATAAGGCTTACGAGAGCGGAACAAAGAGCCGTGAGGCTTTTGCAATGCGCCTTGCGGTGATAGATGAAGGTGCGGATGCTATGGAGTTGGATTATCCCACTGTTACGGACGAAAAAACTCCTCTGCGCTCCTCGGTATATGTGGAACAGCTTTCAGCAGATACAGCAAAAGAGGCGGCGGGAAGTGTGAGTAAATCTGCTCAAGCTAAAATGCAAGGTTTCACAGGATCAGTATGTGGAGCATGTGGAAGCCTTAAAATGAAGCGCAATGGATCATGTGAAGTTTGCTTGGATTGTGGTGGAACGAGTGGATGCAGCTGAAAGGCGAAAGGGGACAAAGGTGATAAGGGCCACAACGGTTATAAAGGTTTGAAAAATACCTTTGCCCCTTTTGTCCCCTTTACAACCTTTGTCCCCTAAATATTAAGCATGACTACCAGGCTCCTAACGGGATAGTATACTTCCATGTCCGATTCCTATTTAGATAATTTGCCCTCTCAAGAGCGCCAGAAAATTCGCAGGAGAATGCGAAGTGCCGAGGCATATGAAAAGCTGCGCGAGAAAGTAAAAGGTCCGGAAGATTTAGAACGCGAGATGGAAAAGAATGATGTTGTAGCAGAGCTTCATTTTAGTTTAGAAAGTAACAGAGAATTACAAGAGAAGGCACGAGCGAGTGTTGAAAGAGATATACATGAGAAGGGCATTGAATCGGTATTAGAAAAAGTACCTGATCATCAAAGGAAAGTTATTGAATCTGGAAAATTTCGCATTGGTGTTGCGAGCAATCCATCTACTCATCACGATCAATTAGTAGTGATTCCAGAGGGAACAGTTCAGGAAAAAATTCCCATAAAACCCTCAATGAGCGACCGGTATATGGGTACGCTGTTTTCTTCAGATCAAAAATAATGAGCTTAACGGAGAAGTAGCAGTAAGCAAGCCCCTGCAACAGCGTCAGTATCTATTTCTACATTGATCCGTCCGAGAAGGCGTTGTGTTTTACCGTAGCACTCAGTTCCCTTTTCAACGCTACCAGTTTCCATGTCTTTACTATCGAGAATAATGACGTGGTCATTTTCTTTTTTTACAGATCCTACTTTTGTCCCATCACTTCCAATAATGTCGTTTCCTTTAACGCTCCCAATTATCTTTCCGTCCTTGCCGAGGATGCTGGAAAGATCATCGGATTCAAATTGAATTTCTCCCATTTTCATGCCATCAGCTCTATACATATAGACATGGACACTGCCGCAGGCAGTGAGGAAGAGAATACCGAAGAGCGAGAGGAGGAGAAGGGAGAAGCGCATAAAAAATAAAAAAACCGCTGCGCGCAGCAACGCCGCACGTACGGATGGTCATCCTAGAGGGGTATGTTTTTTTCGCAAGGAAATTTGAAAAATAGCTCTTGATGAAAACAAAAGACGTGAGCAAATAGTGGATTCAAGAATAAAAAATGTGTTCACTATTTGGCAGATTCAGTGTGACAATTCTAGTAAAAGATTGTCATCTGGAGCTGCCTTATTTGGTATCTGCTTGCCGCATTTTTCACATCTATGGATGATCATCCATCCTTTTTTTGCTTTCTGATCTAAAGAAATTGGTTGCATAAGCCCTTTACAGAGGGAGGCTCTGTCTCCTGGTCCTTCGTCATCAACATGTTTTGAATATAAACAAAATGGACAGTGATTCCGGTATGAACCATGTTCGAGTGGTGGAATTTCTTTGCCACAATGTTCACAGATGAATGCTTCTTGGCGGGCGATGAAGGTCATGGGTTTAGTACTTTCGTAAGTATTTCTCGTTGCTTTTTTTGATATGTATTCAGGTACTGGAAAAAGAGGGCATTCACAGCTTCATGTGTTAAAGCCTGCATCCGCTTATCATCAAAGAAATCTGTTACGAATATTGCTGCTCGTTCGTCATCGTTAAGTTTGATTTCAGAAGTATGAACATTGGGCACTTGGGTAGGAGTGTGAATACAATCCGAAGCGTCATCTTTTTTGCTTTGCACAGAGGTACTAGTACTTACCGATGCATTACAGTCGCCGTTACCGTTTTTGGATTCAATTAAGTGGTTCCTGCGCATCGCTACTTTACTTCCTTTTAATTGAAGAATCCTATGGATGCGGTTATCCACAATATTCTCTGCTGTTTCTACATCACTGTTCCTTGTTATTCTCAGCAGAGTTTTTCTAACTTTATCGAGTTTCCTTGGGGGTTTTCCTTGTGCTGCTTCTCCGATGAAGAGTTCACTTTTTACTGTGTTCATAGAGGGAAGATTGAAATAGTTTGCAACCATGCAATATTGAATAAAAGGAGTGTTTGAAGAAGTCTACGAAGATGCGAGATGAGCCTGATCGTACAAAATTTGCAAATAGATAGCATGGCAAATTTCTACGGCACCTTCAATACTCAGCTGTACGTCAGGATTACGAATTGCTTTCTTTACCGAGTCGACAGCTATTTTCTCAGAACCGTCAGTGTACATTAAAATAAATGCATGGTCTCCTTCTATATAAGAATGAATATTAAAAGCTGCTCCAGGAGGAAGATCATGGTGCGCCGCTTCTAGATCCGAATATGGGTTTACACTTACCATTATTTGTATATTACACGTTAAACCTAAAATGCATCACATCTCCATCTTGAACAATGTATGCCTTCCCTTCTTGGCGCATCTTTCCTGCTTCTTTGGCTTTCTGTTCTGATCCGTACTGAACAAAATCTTTGTACGATATTGTTTCGGCACAGATGAATCCTTTTTGGAAATCGGTATGAATTACGCCTGCTGCTTCAGGACCCGTGGCGCCTTTTTTCACTGTCCAAGCGCGTACTTCTTCTACTCCTGCGGTGAAGTAGGTCATGTATCCCAGAGCTTCGTAGGCACATTGAATGAGGCGATCAAGGCCAGAAGAGTCCACCCCTAAGTCAGCCAAGAACGCTTTAGCGTCTTCTGCAGATAATTCCTGTAAATCTTCTTCGATCTTTGCCGAAATGATCACTACTTGTGCCGACTGTGGTAAACCCAATTTTTCTCTCACGGAATCGGGCTTGAGGGTTTTCATTTGTTCTTCAGCCGCGTTCACTGCGTACATGACGGGCTTGAATGTGAGCAGTTGAAACTGAACAGCTATCGGTTTTTCTTCTTTGCCAAGATCAGTGAGACTTGCGAGCAGTCCAGCATCCAAGGTCTTCTGCAATTTTTGCAGTACTCCAAATTCAATAATTTTATCTTTATCTCCCGTGCGCACCGCTCCCTGCAATTTTTCCATGCGCTTCTGCACGGCATCTAAATCGGCCAGTACCAATTCTGTTTCCACAATTTCTCTGTCGCGTTTTGGATCTACCGTTCCCTCTACATGAATGATGTCGCCGCTTTCGAAAATACGGACCACATGGCAGATGGCATCAACTTCCCGAATGTGGCTGAGGAATTTATTGCCGAGTCCTTCTCCTTTACTTGCTCCTTTCACAAGACCAGCAATATCCACAAATTCCACGGCAGCAGGAATCACTTTTTTAGGCTTCACGAGTTCTGCAAGCTTTGTGAGCCTTTCATCCGGCACCTCTACAATGCCCACGTTTGGATCGATGGTGCAGAATGGGTAATTGGCTGCCATTGCGCCTTTGGTGCGCGTGAGGGCATTAAAAAGGGTGGATTTACCCACGTTTGGGAGCCCGACGATTCCTATTTGGAGAGACATACGGAGGTGGTAGGGATTAGGTTGTAGGTTATAGAAAGAAGTTTCGTTCGAGGCGAGTAGCAGTTCTTATAACCAAAAACTTACCACCTAAAATCTACTTCTCAGCCAGTATGCAGGAAGGAAGGGATCTTGACAAATCTTATATTTGTGACTATTATTGCAACCCTTGTTAAAACGCTTATTCCAGGCCTCGGCAGTTGTTTTGGTACTTGTGCCTCAGGTGGCGCTGGGTGCATTTTCGGATGTTCGGGGTACTCGTTATAACGATGCTTTTTTGTATTTGGAGGAAAAGGGCGCTGTGCAAGCAGGGCGCCCGTACGATTTTATCAATCGTGCGGAAGCACTGAAGGTGATTGTTCAAATGCATTCTCACATACGAGAGAAAGCAGAGTGGTATAAAGATAACCTTCCCTCGTTGCCTCTTTTTATCGATTACTATCAGGGTGAGTGGTTTACTCCGTACATTGAAGCAGGGTTTGAGTCAGGAATTGTGAACGGCTATCCGGATAGAACATTCAGGCCTTCATCTCCTGTGAAAACAGAGGAAGCACTTGCCCTCCTCATGAGAGCCTACGGAAAAAATCCTCCCAATACTGAGGCATCTCCATGGTACCGCTGGTATGCTGATGAAGCGGTGAGGCGAAATATTGTCTACGGCGGTGAAAAAATTTATTTGAATAGATATCTCACGCGAGGACAGTTCTTTGATATGGTGTACAGGTTTGATTTCATTGAATCACAGCAAGAAATAGCGTTTATAGATCCTGAACCTGTGCAACAAGCATCCCTTCAAGTTGTCACACAACCAGTTTTCACAAGTGCAAATCAAGTAGTGGAGGGTCAGCAGTTTGCAATTAGCATTCCAAAG
>CAZJPS010000013.1:0-22969 GCA_964548055.1 uncultured Candidatus Peribacteria bacterium | reverse complement strand
CGCGGTTGCATGGAAATACATCACGTGACCCCCTCCCCCTCGCCCCCTCCCGTCGGGAGGGGGAGGAACGTTCCTATTGCAAAGAATGTACTAAACGATCCCGTGGGTACGGAAATCCGCTCTGAGTTGCAAAGGGCAAAGATTTTTTTGTTTTTTTTGTAATTTTCTTGTGAGTTGAAACTTAATTGTTTGAAATTTCTCCCCTTAACCCCTTGAGTTTTTCCCTTATAAGACTCAAAATCAAGCTTCTATGCGCATCTTGGTAGCCCTTTCCGGCGGCATTGATTCCAGTGTGGTCGCTCATCTGCTGCACGCACAAGGTCATGAGCTGGTTGGAGTGCGATTTACATTGTGGAGTGATCCATTGGCGCCCGCCATGGCTCAAATTCTTCCAAGCAAGTGTTGCAACGCGCAAACTGCCTCTCGAACAGCATACGTATGCAAAAAATTGAATATACCTTTGCACATTCTCAATTTGGAAGATGACTTTAAAAAAAATGTAGTGGATCCTTTTTTAGAAAAGCATAAGAAAGGACTCACGCCCAATCCCTGTATTGGATGTAATCGCGAAATTAAGTTTGGGAGACTGATCGCCCTGATGAAAGAACTGAGATGTGAAAGGCTTGCAACTGGTCACTACGCACGCATCGCACGTGAACGTATGAGTGATGGATCAGATCGTCATCTGCTTTTGGAAGCAACAGATGCACACAAAGATCAGAGTTATTATTTATATGGACTCACGCAGGCACAATTACAGTCAGTTCTGTTTCCATTAGGAGCCATGCACAAAAGCGAAGTATATGCGCTGGCAAAAGAATTCTGCGTCCCCTTTGATGAACAGTACCGTGAAAGTCAGGACTTGTGTTTCTTTCCTGAAAAATCTCCACACGAATTTTTGAAGCGTCATATTGCAGATGCACTCACCCCTGGAGAAATTATTCGGAAAGATGGGACCGTAGTAGGAACACATGAAGGTCTTGCGCTCTATACCATCGGTCAACGTCGTGGATTAAAAATTGGTGGACTGCGCGTTCCTTTAGAAGTGATTGCAAAAAAATCTGACACAAATCAGTTGGTCGTGTCGGAACAAGGAACAGAAAAACAGCAGGAAGTGATTCTCACGGACCTTCGATGGGTCTCTTGGAAGCCAGACCAAAAAGGAGAGACCCCATTTGAATGCCGCATGCGATCACTCACCACTCGCACTCGGGGAACCCTCACATTCAGTGATACAGGTGCTCGGTTCCGCTTCGAATTCCCTCAATCACCAATTGCTCCAGGGCAATCTCTCGTTTTATATAGGGGTGAAGAGGTAGTAGGAGGAGGCGTGATGAATTGACTAAAAAAGCTCTTTTGCTTGGTTTTTTGGTAGATACGGCTTAGTCTAAACCTCCTTTTTCTGCTATAATATTTGGATTATGTCTCTGCGTGATCGCCGCTACCGCGTGTCATACGACCAGAATGGAAACATCATTCTGGAACCGAATGAATCTGTGCTGCCAGAAGGCGAGTGGGTCACTGTGAAACCAGAACAAACCGAAACGCTATGGAATGTAACGAAAGAGCAATCTTCCCCTAGTACACCACCCAATATTTCTTGGGATTCAATCAACGACGAAGATGCTATTGATGCAAATTTAGTCATCCAAACACGTTCAAACCCTCTTCAAAATAAAGTAAGTACACTTACGGTACTAACGCACAATGCGGTATTAGAAACTATCCATCAATATGCTGATACCATGCGAGGAGCATTGTCGCTTCTGCCTGAATTGGAAACTTCCACAGTTTCATCTTTTCAAAAACTACTTCGATTTTTGAAAGAGCCAATCTGGATATCATCCGGGAAAAAGAATGTGAAACAATATAGTAGGAGTAGTTTGTTTATTTTAGATTCATTTCGTTTTGGCATTACATTTGCGTCAATTTTTGTGGGACTATTTGTTGCTCTCAATTACCAAAGCTTCTGGCAAATAGCGAGTGCGCAAATGGAACACTTGTTACGTGGTCCTACAATTGAAAGTACTCATTCTTTCCTTTCTCCAACACTACTTGCCTCCGCATCAGGCAACGACACTGGCATGGGATATGTTCCCGCTGTTGGCCCGCCAGAAAATCGCCTGATAATCCCAAAACTTGATATAAATATTCCCCTCGTCACACCTTCGTACGAGGCGCTGCTTCGCCAAGATTGGGCCACCGTGGAGAAAGACATTCAAGCTGCATTAGAACAAGGAGCCGTCCATTACCCTGGCACCGCCCGGCCCGGCCAAGCTGGAAACTTCTTTGTAACTGCACACAGTTCCTATTATCCGTGGGCAAAGGGCGACTATAAAACAGTCTTTGCGCGCTTGCATGAACTAGAGCCTGGAGATGAATATTGGGTGTATTACGGTGGCGATCACCACCGGTATATTGTGAGATCCAAAAAAGAAGTGTCACCAAGCGATGTATCTGTGCTAGATCAGCCAACAGGCTCCAGAATTGCAACACTTATGACTTGTACGCCCGTAGGAACAACGCTCAGACGCTTAATTGTAAAAGCCGAAGAAGTGGATCCACTCACAGGCGAACCCTTGAAGGTTGGAGAGCGTGCAACGGAGGAATTGCCGACAACTCCCCCACTGGAGGCATTACCAATTTAGCTACCAAAAGCCACAATTTGCAGTTATGCCTCAATCTCTAGTCGCGTAGCTATTTCGTCCTATACTATTTCTCAGTCTGGTCCTTCCCCATGCCGTCGTGGTGAAATGGTAGACACGGAGGACTTAAAATCCTCTGCCCGTTACAGGGCGTCTCGGTTCAATTCCGAGCGACGGCACCAAAACCTTGAACGTATTACGCACAACACTCAAGAAATTAAAAAAACCCTTTTTACCACACGAAAGATCAGTGATACGCGAGAATATATTTGACATATTTATCAGAGTATCCATTAATATCATGAATGGAACTGCAAACCGTATCTAAACCATCGTCACTAAAAGCCGCTGAGACTGTCTTTAAAAGCCTTCATCGTATTTATGAACTGCGGGATACATTTAAAAAAAAATTTGAGGAAAGTACTTCAGAGGTAGAAATAACTACATTAACAATAAAAAGAATGATCGACTCTGAATATATTCGTATCGGAGTTGCTTTACAAAATAACGATAACAAAAATAACAGCGGAAGTATTCCTTGTGCTGATCAAATTCAAAAATGTATTTGCACGTACGAAAGATATTTCAAATTCATCTTGGAAAGAAATAGAGGGACTGATAAAAATACGCAAAGGGAATTTACTGAAATAGCGGAAAGTTTAATGGATGGGGGTACAGAAGATTACTTAAAGAAATTAATGACTATAAATCCTCTCGTTGCAACAACGAGTGGACATCTACTCGTTGAATCATCAGAAGAACAAAGCAGGCACGTCAGAAAAATAGAACGATGGTTCTTAGAAACATTAGAATATGCGCAAGCTGCACATAAACACATGAGCGTCGCGCTGAACTATTTGGATAAACGAATTGGAAAAAACACAATAAACATGAGCCCAGAAGATATGCATACATTTCTTGCAGATTTTCACGGGGATATAAGTGATTTTATTGCGGGATGCTTGCACACAGCGTGCAGTCTTGCCGCTCATGCTCAAGAAGAAGACTGTGCTGTGTATATGCCTCAAACTGAGTACTACATTGGCAGAGATCCATCGGTTTTAGGGACGTGGCAACAAAAAATGGAGCAATTACTTAAACACAATATTTATACTAAATTTTCGAAGGCAATAGAGGGATCAGGCGTACAGGGAACTAAAGTACACATTCCAACATTTATAAGTATTATAGATGTACATGAATTTTTAAGATTTTTTTCAGAGTTTTGGGAAAAACTTCCAAATCGCCTTCAAAAAAGATTTACGAGAAATCCTAAAAGAGCAGATATTGTTTGTCATCCCGTTGCAACAACATTACATCAAGCTCGAATAAAAATAGGCCTGCGAGGCGAAGGATATGATGACTTTAATATTCGAATTGACCGTGATTCGAAAGGCATAGCTCTCGATATTGGGGGCATTCATGCTGACAAAGCCTATCAATATGCACATGAATTAGGTGAGAGAAGCAAATATAAGGAGCTTGTAATGTCGTATTCACGCATCGTGGATAAGAGTGGTGCACTCGTTAATTTTGAAGACCCAGATGAAAAATTCCCACGAGGTGAACCAAAACAGCCATACGTATCAGTGATGAAGAGCAGAATCCTAACACCAGGAGAGAAGGCTGGAGCTGTTGCATCTGCCGCACTAAAAGCATCTCAAACAATTTTATTTAAGGAAGAAACTGTGCACACCTACCATCTTCATGGAAGGCTTAATAAAAAAAATTATAGAGAGAATTTTAGCACTATTGTTCAGATAATGGATCATTTGCTCCGCTAATAGCTAGCACACCGGCAGCATACATAATAATTCGCACCACTATTTTTTTAAATTACCAATTTAAAAAAATTATATTTTGTAACCATCTGGCATAGTGACCGTAGTACTTCGTGCAGGCACTGATCAGACGTTCGCGCGAACGAATCCCTGTCCCCTTTCTCTTCCATGGAGCCACAACAAGAGTTACAGCTCGTACAGAGCTGCCAAGCAGGCAATCTTGATGACTTTGATCCTTTATATCGTCACTACGTGAAGCCGATCTACGCATTCGTGTACCGGCGCACTCTTGTTCGCGAAATTGCGGAAGATATTGTAAGCCAAGCATTTATGCAGGCGCTTGAAAAAATCCGCAGCTATAAGAGCAATAAAGGCCCTTTTGCAGCCTGGCTGTATGGGATTGCTCGCAACTTGGTCACAGATTACTACCGCACTAAGCGCGACCATCAGGATATAGAAACCGTGTGGGATTTATCCTCTGATGAAGACGTTGCTCTGAATGCCGACGAGCGGATGCAGTATCAGGAAGTGCGCGAAGCGCTTCAAAAAATTGATCCTGAAAAACGCGACATTGTGATGATGCGATTGTGGGATGGCCTTAGCTACAAAGAGATTGCTGCCCTTACGGGGAAAAGCGAAGGCAATTGCAAAGTAATCCTCCATAGAACTCTCACAGAACTCCGACATGCACTGCCGCTCGCAGCGTTCCTCCTCATTCTCCTTCCTCCTTTCAACCCATGAATTCCGACATTCAATCATTCCTCGAAGATCTCTACGAGATCGACCCAGGCCTTCGGGAGCATGAGGAGGAACTTATTCCCCTCCTTGTAAAACTACTGAAGGTAAACCCTGGCCGCGAACCATCTCCAGAATTTATTGAAGAGCTTCGCCGCCAACTTCATTCCCGCGCTGACGCTCTTCGTACAGCCACATATCATTCTCCCCTTCCCATGACTAAATTTTTCTATGCACTCACCGGCGCTATTGCCGCAATTATTATTGCTGTACCGGCTACTTATTACGGCACAAAAAATGTATTGAATTCATCTTCAACAGATTCAAAAAATGCTTTGTTCAGTTATTCAATTTCAGAGGCAGGAACTGAAGCATTCGGTCCGCTTTCCACCTTTAGCACAGCCGGAACTGCCGGCGGCCTAGGAGGGGGTGGCAATGCTATTTCTGCGCGACCGCAGAGTGGTGGTGGAGGTGGCGGAATAGCCAGCCCTGCGATGAGCGAACAATCAGATGCATACGGAGTTACTCCTGATGCCAAAATGATTGCTCCTAATTTTTATACTGAATACAACTATGTCTATTCAGGATCATTGCCAACACTACCTGAAGGCAATGTATCTGTTCTCAAGAGGCAAAATAATAGCAATCGCCCCTCTATATCTTCTGTTGCCAATATTTTTAACTTAGGATCGATGGATCTTCAAAGTTTTCAGGAATCAAAACTTGATTCTATTAGTTTCTCACAAGACACTCAATTTGGATACATGATCAATGTACAATTGCGTGATGGCCAAGTAATGGTAAATCAAAATTGGGAAAAGTGGCCGCATCCAGAAAACGATTGCAGGGATGATGCATGCTACCGCAGATATCAGACAAAAATTGAAGATATTCCTGCAGATAGCGAACTCATCGCAATCGCAAATAAATTCTTAGAAGAACACGGCGTAGACCTATCAGCCTACGGTACACCAGAAGTAGATAAAATGTGGAAGCGTGATTACGACCGGATGGCTGATAAATCGCAGGCATACGTGCCAGAATCACAACAAGTTGTGTACCCGCTTATGATTGATGGCCGTGCTGTATACGATATGAGTGGAACAAAGGTGGGAATCCGCGCTGGCGTAAGCGTTAAGCACAAGCGCATTTCTGAGCTTTGGGGTATACAGAATCAACAATTTACACGCTCCAATTACGAAGCAGTGTCAGGAAGTGGAGATATTATGAAGTTCCTCAGTAACTTCGAGCGTATGAATATGGATTATCTTCCAAAAGACGCAAAAAAGAAGATTGTAAAAGTAGAACTTGGCGAGCCAGTTCTTGGCTTTAGCAGCTACTTTAACTACACAAAGTCTGTGCCCGAAGAAATTATTGCACCCTCGCTGATCTTCCCTGTAAAAAACGTTGAGGGCGATGAATACTTCTGGCGCCAGAGTGTCGTTGTGCCACTGGCAAAAGA
Source organism: uncultured Candidatus Peribacteria bacterium (assembly GCA_964548055.1). Taxonomy (GTDB): domain Bacteria; phylum Patescibacteriota; class Gracilibacteria; order Peribacterales; family Peribacteraceae; genus CAZJPS01. Next base: position 16,346 of record CAZJPS010000013.1, on the reverse strand, counting down.
ATTAATAAATCAAAATTCTCCTCAGCCAATGCCAATTGATACGATCCGGGCAGAATAAAGAAGCAACTACTAAAAAAACTCCTCTATGAAAATAGAGGAGTTTTTTAAAATAGTTTTCCGCCTAGCGGAACTTCTTTGCCTGGATGAAGGAGTGCAACATTTCCTTCTGCATCTGGAACTCCAAGCGTGAGTACTTCCGATTGATGCTTTCCAATTTGCTTTGGAGGAAAATTGACCACTGCCATTACCTGCTTTCCTATTAATTCTAATCCTTCATAATTTGGGAAAAGACGCGCCAGAGATTTTTTTGTTCCGATGTCTGATCCAAAATCTATCTTCAAAATATGCGTGGAATATTTTCCGCCTTCAAAAGGTTCGATAGAAAGTATCCGGCCAACGCGAATATCTACTTTTTCAAAATCATCAAAAGTAATCATGGATCTAGTTTATCATTATCTTTGCAAGATCGCTTCAATAGCATGCAAATGTTCAGAAGCTTTCAGATAGCCAGGATCTGCCGACACTACTTTCTGCAACTGATCACGCGCTTCAGGGAGACGTCCCACTTCACCGTACAAGCCTGCCAAGTGATATCTCGCATCAATAGAAAAAGAATTGAGAGAGATGGTTTTTTCAAATGCGACGATGGCCTGGTCACGCTTTCCCATTTTTTGATACTGGAGTCCCAAGTTGTAATACGGTTCCCAAAGTTGAGGAGCCTTTTGTGTCGCCTTTTCATACATTGCAACTGCAGCAGTCATATCTCCTGATAATTCTAGAGCGTCTGCCAAAAAGTAATACGCAGCTACTTCATCCACATTCAAATTCTCTTTCGTTTCAAACTTTTTGATAGCAAATGTGTATTCATCAATGGCAGCTTTTAAATTTCCTTTTTCTTTCAAGAGATCGCCCATATTCACGTGGGCTGCTACAAGTGTTGGATCAAGACGGAGAGCTTCTTTCCACTGTGCTTCAGCTTCCACAGCTTTTCCTTCTCTTTTAAGAGCATGACCCAAATTATTCCGAGCCATCGCCGATTGAGGGTAATGGTTAATTACATTAGTATAGAGCGACGTACTATTTTTCCACGTAGAAGCCTGCACGGTCGCTCTGATTCCAAGCAATACACATACTGCTGCTACAGCAGAACTGAGCACAATTTTCAGATTCTGAGGGAGACGATTGAAAAGCAAGAAAACAAGACAACTGAGAGCAAAGAAAATACCGATACTGGCAAGGTATGCATATCGATCAGAAGCAAAAAAGAGAAACCCATTCTTATAGAAGTTTGTAAAATTTGGTATGAGCATTAAAAAATAAAAAGCGATTCCATACGAGATGACTGTGAAAAGTTTTCTTAGATACACTGCTAGTGCAATTAGAAACAATGTCACAACCGTAGGGATAAAAAATTCTAAAGAAGAAAGTGAAATAGGTGTTAGTTGTGGATAAATGACTGAAAAAAAATCAGGAAAAAAAATCTTTTGAACATAAAAGGAAGCACTTTTAATAGCCAAAAGAACTGTATCGTATGTACTGGATGACTGAATGGCATTCGTCTTTCCTATGACTGCAATAATGCCAAAAAGAATACAAAGAAGCAGATAGGGGATCTTTTCCAGTAACAATCGCTTATCCCATTTTCGGCCCTCAGCATGATCTGCAAATAAGAAGGAAAGCGGAAGAAGGATGACTGATACCTTGCTAAGCAGTGCCAACCCAAAAAATATTACACTTAAAATTCTTTTTTTACGATCACCATCATTTCTTGAAAGAATGTAATAAAGGAAACAGAGCAAACCAAAAAAAGAACTGAGCAAATCTTTTCGTGCTGCTGCCCACATGACAGTTTCTGTATGCAAGGGGTGTAGAGCAAAGAACAAGGAACATACGAATGCAATGACAATATTTTTTTTAGATAATAAGTAACTTATTGCAAAAACAAGAAGCACATTTCCGGCATGCAAAAAAATGTTTGTTACATGAAAAGCTAATGGATTTAATCCAAACAATGCATGCTCAATTTGATAGGATAAAAGAGTGAGTGGCACATAAAGTTCCGGATCATAAGTGCTGAAAATATGTGCAAATGACCGAAAGGTCATCTGCTGGACTGCAGGATTTTTGTAGATGAGCAACCCATCATCTAGCGAAACAAATTGGTTTCCGCTGTGAGGTAGGTAAACCACCAACACAAGAACAGCTACAAAAAGCGCTACGTACAATGGTTTTGTTCTCTCCCATAATTGAAGAAACATGTGTGCCACAATACCCCCTATTGGGCCTTCCCATCTTCCGCATTAATATTGATAAAAACCTATATTTATGTTAATATATTACTAAGTGACACATACATACATCAAACAAAGGCCACTTATTCAATGGAAGCAAGAAAAAGCAACTTCCAACATCATTGGATGGTTAGCTTTAATTGTCATGGTTTTCAGTTCTTCTACGTACAACGCATACGCAAAAGTACTTACTGACGTGCTATCTCCACTTAGTTTAGTATTTGTAAGCGAAGTACTGACAGCCTTTTTTCTGCTCGTGTCATTCGGAGCGGTACCCACACTTCAAAAATTAAGACACGTCACTCGTGAGATGGTTGTACCTCTCATGCTTATTGGAGTGATAAGTGGCGTGTGCGCGCCTCTTTTATGGTTTTTAGGCCTTCACTATACAACCGCCGTAAATGCCTCATTGTTCGGCAATGCGGAAATGGTCTTCCTAACTCTGTTTGCTTTCATCGTCATGCGTGAACCATTTATGAGGCTTCATCTGTTTTCTATACTCACAATTATTGCTGGGATTCTTGTCATTGTATTCCGGGGATTTACTGAGCCATTTATATTTCGGATGGGAGATCTGCTTCTCATACTCTCCTGTTTTGCGTATGCGACAGGCAGCAGCATTTTTAGTAAGTATCTGCATCGTTCAGATCCACAAATTGTCATGCTCGTTCGTTCTGCTACCGCAATTACTGCATTCATTGTCATAGCCCCATTAATCGGCCATCCAATTTTTACAGAGGTACAATCATTCCCCCTTCAATTTCTGCCTGCTCTCATGGGATTCGGCTTTCTTTCACGCTTCTTAAACGTGTTTAGTTTCTATGAAGCACTCGAGATTCTTCCCATATCCACTGTATCACTTTCACTCAATTTCTCTGTGATCGGATCCATTATTTTTGCAGCATGGTATTTGGGCGAATCACTCACCATGTATCACATCATTGGAGGTGTATTCATTTTGGCTGGAGGTTTAGCACTCGAAATTATCGGCATTCATCCAACCGAGAAACACTTGGAAGATCATTTAACGCAGGGAACTGCGAGGAGAAAGTAAAATAAAGGATAGGAAATGTTCGAAAGAAGCATGTACCTTCCATGATTTTTCTTTCTCCTCCCATATTTATTTGGAATATATCTGTAATGCCAAACTAAGTATCTTACTCACCTCCGCCCTATTCACTGTTTTTTCTGGACCAAAGAGACCCGTGGAATTTCCACGTTCATCTATAAATCCACTCACGATCCCAGCGGCCGCCGCAGTTTTTATAGCTGACGCAAAAATAGTCGCAGGAGATACATCTGTGAAAATTACATCCTGGGCTGTCATATCCTGCAATTGCACTCCAAAACTTTGCAATACCGTCATAACTACTTCTGCACGCGTAGCAGGTCTAGATGGGTCCACAGTTCCATCGCTATATGCTGCGAAAGAATAATACTCTGCGCAGGAAAGATACTCCGCTGACCATCTATCCTTTGCTAATGGATTCCGAGCTGTGATAGGACAAACCGATTTATCGAGGTGAGATGCCTCCAATGCCATCTTAGCAAGCTCTTCCATGGTTACGCTGCGTTCAGGACCAAACATACCCGTTGGAACACCGGCACTATCACGATACCCGGATACAATTCCTCTTTCCGCCATATCGCGTACATACGGTGCAAACCATTGCTGCAAAGAAACATCCTTTAACAAATAGGGAACTCCTAAAAGACGAAAAACAACAAATTTGTCGCTTCCTTGTATATCCTCCAATCGCCTTGATGAAGAAACAGATCCATCGTCCGGGAAAAAATCTACACCAGATTCAAGCTGTACATCCTTTATTTCCCACTGTGTATCTGCACTTTCCTCCAGTAAAAGAGGACCAATTAACTGTATATGCCTTTGTAATTCCGTATAGGAATCCACAGTCTGAGCGGATCCCACGGGTATGAATGCTACAAGCAGTGTTAGAAGAGGACCATGAAACATCCACCAAAGACTATCATCCTTAAAATTACGGGCAATCAGCTTCACTTGCAGTTCTTCACAGAAACACGAGAAGGTTCCTTGCCCAAAGGCCTTCACTCCAGTAGTCTCCGCGGGACATGCAAAGAACGGTTCTAGCCGGCCACCTCTGGCCCAACAAGGGCAAGGGGGGCTATTTTTTGAAATTAATTCATACCCGGAGGAGAAATAATCAATGTTCAAGTCACAATCTTCAAGAAAATTTTCATGTAAAAAAATTTATGAAAATTAAAGATTGAAATTTTCTCGAAATTTGAATTTTTTTGAATTGAAAGTTCTTCCCGCCACTCTCTCATGACTGAAACAATTCTACTATTAGGATCGGGCGCACTGAAGATTGGTGAAGCCGGTGAGTTCGACTATTCTGGTAGTCAAGCCATTAAAGCGTTTAAAGAAGAAGGAAAAAAAGTCGTGCTCATTAATCCTAATATTGCAACCAATCAAACCAGTTGGGGCCTTGCAGATAGCGTCTATTTTTTGCCCGTGACACCTTCATTTGTAGAACGAGTAATTGCTGAAGAAAAACCAGCGGCTATCGCACTCAGTTTTGGAGGACAAACTGCACTCAACTGCGGAGTTTCACTGGACGAAACAGGTGTGCTGCAAAAATATAATGTACGTGTGCTGGGGACACCAGTAGACAGTATTCGCAAAACAGAAGACAGAGCACTCTTTAACGCTGAATTAAAAAGTATCGGTGTTGAAGTACCGCTTTCCAGAGCATGTGAAACAATGGAAGCGGCGGTAGAAGCCGCAACCATGATCGGTTTTCCTGTCATTATTCGAGCTGCTTTTGCGTTAGGAGGAAAAGGCAGCGGCCGTGCACACAATGAAACAGAATTACGGGATATTGTGAAAGTTGCGTTTGTAGAATCGCATCAAGTATTAGTAGAAGAAGATCTAACAGGATGGAAAGAAATAGAGTATGAAGTGGTGCGTGACGCGTACGATAACTGCATCACTGTGTGCAACATGGAAAATGTAGATCCTCTCGGTATTCATACCGGTGAATCGATCGTAGTTGCCCCCAGCCAAACTCTCGATAACACTGAATACCAAATGCTTCGGAGCATAGCGCTCAAGGTGATTCGACACTTAGGTATTGTGGGTGAATGCAACATTCAATATGCACTCGATCCTCGCTCTCGTAACTATCGCGTTATCGAAGTCAATGCACGTCTTAGCCGCAGTTCAGCGTTAGCTTCCAAAGCAACTGGTTATCCTCTCGCTTTTGTTGCTGCCAAACTTGCACTGGGCTATTCGTTACCAGAGCTTCGCAATGCAATAACAAAAGTTACCTCTGCGGACTTTGAACCATCACTTGATTACGTAGCAGTAAAAATTCCTCGCTGGGATCTGCAAAAATTCCGCTTTGTATCCGATCAGGTAACAAGTGAAATGAAATCGGTAGGCGAAGTAATGGCATTGGGGCGAACGTTTGAGGAAGCACTTCAAAAAGCTATCAGAATGCTCAACATAGGAGCTGACGGCCTCTACCCATTCCCTTTCAATTTTAAAGATATCGCTAAGGAAGTAAAAAGACCTACTCCAAGGCGTATTTTTGCAGTTGCAACAGCGTTGGCTCAGGGATGGAGCCCAGAAGAAGTAAATATTGCTACAGGAATAGATAGATGGTTTTTACAACGCATGAAGAAGTGCGCAAAGATACATGCAGATCTTTTGGAAACGAAAATGGATCCACTGGATACCGAACTACTACGAAACGCAAAAAAGGCAGGATTCTCGGATAGTTCTATTGCACGAATACGAGAGAGAACCATGGAAGAAATTAGGCAGGAACGCATAGCAAAGGGAATTGTTCCTTTCGTGAAACAAATAGATACACTTGCAGGAGAATTTCCAGCAAAGACGAATTATTTGTATATGACATATCACGGGATGGAGCATGATGTCGATTTTGGAAGTACTGAAGAGGCGATAAGCGATAAGCGGTTAGCGGTTAGCGAAAATGAAAAAGAAAAGGATGGCCGCCCTCTCGGTCGAGTTATTGTCCTCGGTGGTGGTCCCTACTCTATTGGTTCCTCCGTAGAATTCGATTGGTGTTGTGTGCAAGCAGCGCATGAGCTTCAAAAACAAGGATATGAAGTAATGATGGTGAATAGCAATCCTGAAACCGTCAGTACGGATTACGATGAATGCGATGCACTCTTTTTTGAACAGCTCACAGAAGAGCGAATACGTGATATTGCAGATCTTGTTAAACCATACGGAATTGTAGTTTCTATGGGAGGGCAGATACCGAACTCACTTTCCCCTAAACTCGCTCGTGCAGGATTGCACATCCTTGGAACCAATCCTACCGATATCGATCGGGCTGAAGATCGCCATAAGTTCAGTTCTCTACTCGATACGCTGGAAGTAGATCAGCCTGAATGGAAAGAATTTGCAGATCTTTCTTCGGCTCGAAGTTTTTCTGATTCTGTCGGATATCCAGTCATTGTTCGCCCCAGTTACGTTCTATCTGGAGCGGCTATGGCCGTCGTACACTCAAGCAAAGACTTGGAAGCATATTTAGCAGAAGCAGCACTTGTCTCTCGTGATGCCCCGGTTGTTATATCCAAATTCGAGCAAGGTGCCAAAGAAATAGAATTTGACGGTGTAGCTCAAAATGGAAAAGTATTGCTATACGCGATCTCCGAACACATAGAAAATGCGGGGGTGCACTCTGGAGATGCAACAATTGTCCTTCCTCCTCAGCGTGTTAACCTAGCAACCCTTCACCATATTAAAAGTATTGCAAAGCAGATTGCGAAGGGACTGCACATTAGTGGACCATTCAATATTCAATTTCTTGCAAAAACAAATAGACTAAAAGTTATTGAATGTAATTTGCGAGCAAGCCGCAGCTTCCCATTTGCCAGTAAAGTAACGGGGGAAAATTTTGCAGTACTAGCAACACAAGCGCTGCTCCATAAAGCCCCTGAAGGAAAGAAGTATCAAACAATCGACTTAGATCATGTTGCAGTTAAAGCAGCACAATTCAGCTTTAGCCGCCTGAAGGGTGCAGACCCACGATTGGGAGTAGAAATGGCTAGCACTGGAGAAGTTGCGTGCTTTGGCACAAACGCTGAACAGGCACTGCTTATTTCTCTGCTCGCTGTTGGTTTCAAATTCCCACAAAAAAATATTTTAGTAACAATCGGTCGGCTGGAAGATAAAGTTGATTTGTTTTCAGCCATAGAAGTACTGCATAAAAAAGGATTCACATTCTTTGCAACAACCAACACGCATGAATTCTTGCAATCGCGATCTATTCCATCTGCTCTCCTTCATAAAGTATCTGAGCCACGAAGCCCAAACATACGAGAATACTTAGAACAAAAACGGATTGATCTCGTGATTAATATCCCCAACCATAGTAGTGGAGATGAGCAAACAGATGGTTATTTTATAAGACGTCTCGCAACAGATCACGGCATCCCGCTTATCACTAATGTGCAACTGGCTAAGCGCATCGTAGAGGCTTTAGCTCAAGAAAAAGTGGATGCACTGCCAATGATGAGGTGGCCAGATCTTTTGAATGCTACAAATTGACCTTGAGTAAATCCCAAATCCCAAGCTCCAAATCCCACCAAAGTCATATGCTGGGATTTGGAATTTGGTCACGAGAATTTGCTCAAATCTACGTTATATGACCTTGTCATCTGCTTGTTTCTCTTTATAATACCTGGGCTTTCCGCCCTTTTTTTATGGCCGACGATATCCTTCTTGATGACGATACAGGCTCTGCCCAAGCAGGGTTCAGTGACGATGACCAAACCCTTATTACTAAGGAAGGTTTGAAAAAACTGAAAGATGAATTGGAGTATTTAAAAGTTACTCGCCGCCAAGAAGTAGCTCAACGTCTTAAGGAAGCCATTTCTTACGGAGATCTTTCTGAAAACTCTGAATATGAGGAAGCAAAAAATGAACAAGCTTTCGTTGAAGGACGCATTTTAGAACTGGAGGGAAAAATTAAGAACGCCAAAATCATTTCTGAAAAGAAATCAGACGTACGAGGAAAAGAAATTGATATCGGCTCTACGGTAACGCTTCAAAACAAAACGGATAATGATGATCCCGAGCGCTACACAATCGTAGGTTCTACAGAAGCAGATCCTCTCGATCACAAAATCAGTAATGAATCCCCTATTGGAAAAGCTCTCCTTGGCAGAAAGAAAGGAGATATTGTTGAAACAATGTCCCCTTCAGGACCCATCAAGTTAGAAGTACTTCAGGTTGCGTAAGAATCTGGAGCGACTCAAGTCCCTCTTTACCTACGTAAGCCGTACGTTTACTCTACTTTCATGGCAGACTCCGCACAGTCATCAATAACAGGAACAGGAACCGGCTCTGGCTTTACCGTTTCTGCAGATGTTGCACAAAAATTTCCTGATCTCATTGCTCTTATTAAGCAATCGGAGAGTATGAATGATGAGGAAAGACAATACTGGATAAACATTTTACCGGTCATGACTCCAGAACAACTTCAGAACTTGCGGGACATTTTAAATAACGAAAAAAAACAGCTAGCAGCAATAGATGCAAAATATCAAACGGATATTCAGAAGATCGGCCAGGCTGATACTGTAAAACAAACAGAAGAAGAACGTCGTAAAAAGCGCATGGAGCGGCAATCACAAGAACAAAGCCACAAATCCACAGAAGAACAGGCGACGGAAGATATACTCAAAAAAATAGAAAACGAAAGTTTATAGTTGAGGAGATAGAATACTGCATCGCAAAATAAAGCGATCGATCAGTGCATTAATCTCCTGCATGGAATCCGTTGTCGATTTATATAATCCTGTTTTCAAATCAATATCCGACTGTGCAGCCCAGTTCAGTAAAGATTGAAGTTTTATGAAAGGAACTGAGCCAATATTGGGAAGCACTGTTTTAACAGTGGGAAATGGTACACCAGCTTCTGTGGCAATAATTGCAGGATTTTTTATACCACTCTCTACGCAGGCTCGCACTGAAACCATACTACGAAGCATCCACAAAAGAATGCTCCATAACGAATACGCATCTTCCCCTCGATTTAAAAGATCGGCAGCTGTACTCAAAGCCCCCTGCACATCTCCTGCCATAAGCAAACGCGTAAGCTGCCATACTTCTTGTTCTCCAGAGGGAACGGCAAGGGCTTTCACATTTTCCAACAAAATCATCTGCGAAGGTTTGTAGAGAGAAAGCTTTAGTAATTCTTGGGAAAGGGTATCTTGATTTTCTCCTACAATTAAAAGGAGTTCTTCAAGAGCTTTCATTTCTATAGTCGAACCTTTGCTCTTCAGGTAATTCATCGCCCATGTTCGAAGAGCAGAACTTTCTACTGCAGAAAACTGTTTTATTTCTGCAATTTTAAGCAGAGCTTTCACGCCTCCCAAACGTTTATCTGGCTTTGAATCTATAAAAAGTACAATGCAGTCGGGATGAATGCATTCAGGTAACGTTTCGTATTCTTCTTTCGAAAATTTTGGAATTCCATCAATGATGATAAGCCTTTTATCACCCAAAAAGGGTGCCACACTTATTTCATCTAAAAACTGACGAAAAGTGGTTGTATTTCCTTGGATCATCAGATAGTTCTGATCCCCATGTTTCTCAATAAATTGCGCTTTCCATTTACGTCGTTCTTCTCTCAAAAGATACTCGTTTTCGCCTGTAAAAAGGTACACCTGAGACATAAACCGACTATACAGCGAAAAAAACGATAATAAATAAGAGAAAGTAAAATAAATACTAGAAATAGTATTGGATATAAGTCAATTGGCTGTCCGTTGAGGAAAAGTTGCAAAAACGCTATAATAATAAGATTTATGCGTACCAAACACACACTTCAATCGTATCTTCATCGCTCCCCGTTACATACAGTGGGATTCGGTATTATATGTGCACTCTTCGCTTTTGGCGTCGGACTTGAAACTGCCGGAGAGGTGCATCCATTTGATACCAGTGAAGCAGCTGTTCAAGAAAATGTTTTGAGAGTTTCTCCCAAAGGAGATATCGATGGAGACGGTGTTCTTACACCCCAAGATGCAGCTCTGATTCTAACATTTGCAGAAGGCCTAGAAAGACCAAATTCAGAAGAGCTTCGCCGTGGCGATAGTGACGGTGATTTCATGCTTACATACCGTGATGCGCTCCGGGTGCTGCATGCTCTTTCTGCCCGTTAAAAACACTGTGAATATCTGGCAACACCATATGCGGCTTGTGGCTTCTCTCCTTGTGGGGTCACTCACGTGGGCGCTACTTTCTATTCCAGCCGTGGCTGCCGAGCAAAATTCACTGCTGTTTCGTCCGCATTGCGAAGAACAAGACCAATCACTCTGCCCAGCATTTGATGTATTTGATCCTCAGACACTTGTCACGAATCCATTATCATCGGGGGATACATTGGATGTAGATATTATTGTTCAGAATCCATCGGGTGATCCATTAAAAAAAGTACGTGCGTGGCTCTCATATGACTCTAGTATTTTAGAGGGAGTTTCCATAACCTTCGGTCCAAATTTCCCAATACTTATCCCGGGCGAAGCTGATTTTTCAGAATCTGAAGGATTGGTAAAAATTAGCGCTCAAACAGACGAAGGAAAAGAAACAAGCAATCCTCAAGCGGTAATTGCTCGAGTAATATTCAAAGTTAAAGAAAACGTAAGCACTACGCAATCTCCCATCAGTTTTTACGACCCATCTGCATCAACAACTGGGCATACTTATGTGCTACCAAAAGCTAGTACTACTTCCGTGTTACACCTTCCCCTAGGTTCACTGCTTGTAAAAGTGAATGGTTCATTAGTGCAATCAAGTCAAAATACCGAATCCTCACGCTCCAGCAATAGCTCTACACCAACAGTTGCGCCTACTTCCATTTTATTATTTACACAGTTGCAAGTACAAAATGTTCGCGCAACTACAGATAGCAACAGCCTGCTATTAGCATGGGATACTCTGCAAAGCGGGCAGGTGCAAGGATATAACGTGTACTATGGAACTCAGATGGGACGCTACCTGCAAAAAAGGAGCCTACCATCAACTGCAACAAGCGTCGCCATTCGTAATCTTCCCGTAGGTGATACCTACTATGCTGCTGTGCGCGCAGTAAACGCGCAAAATGAAGAAAGTGCATTTAGCCAGGAAGTAGCAGTAGAAATAGGAAAACCCTCTACTTCCACAGCGCCTCTTCACACCCTTCCGGGAGGAAACTCTCAAAATACAGCTCCATCCAATCCTCTGGGACATCAAAACGGAACCACTACTGTGCCTGGTGAGGCGGGGCTACCATCGCTCCTTATTATTCTTGTTTTCATGTCAGCAGTAATTGGTACGTTTTTTGCAATGCGTAAACAGGCAGTCGCAACAAAGAAACATATATGAGCGATCTTCACCCTCATTGGCGCTCTATTGAAAAACAGGGACAAAAAACTCCTGAACAAAACACAACTGTGTCTTTTGAAAAGCAAACCGAATCCTCTTCTGAAAAACGAGTAACAAGAGTGCCAGCAGCAATTGTTGGAATTTTAGTCATGGTAGGCACTGCATATATGGCATTACAGAACCAGAGTTTGCTCGTAGGAGACACTGTTTCTACCACACTTCCCAGTGATACACATATCATCAAAATATCAGATTCAGAAATTACACCACGTGTGATTACTGCAAAACCAGGAGAACTAGTCACAATTGTGAACGACACTAAAACGCCACAGATCATTCAATCGGACACACTTCATATTGATGAAGGGAACATTCTTGTTTCTCCTGCTATCCAACCTGGTTCAGCTTACTCTTTCAATATTTTTTCGACAGAAGAAGAAAAAACATATCGCTTCATCCTGCTTACAAATCCCTCCCTATTTGGCGACATTATTGTTCGTGCAAATTCACTCAGTTCTGCATCCTCAGAATATAGTAGTGCACAATCTGAAATACCGATCTCTGGTTCAGCCACATCCGAAACTACTGTAATTGTGCAAAACGTAAATGCATCAAGTAGTAGCTCTGAATCGTCTTCGTCGGCAGAAGTATTTATACCTGCAAGCGCTAATCTTATTCCTCAAAATCCGTACACAGTTGCAAATCAGAAAAACGGAAACAGCATTCAAGCTTCCACAACAAATCCTCCCTTGCACTCTGGTCCAAGGCCAGCTGCACAGCCAAATTCAGGGCCAGATGAACTTTTGTATTGTGCAATTGCTGCATTGTGCGTGCTACTTCTTTGCCAAAAGAAGTTGTTAGGGTATCAGATAATTAAAAAATAATTTCTATGCCAAGTGCATGTTCACATGGAAACGTTTTTATAGTTACATACATACGGGCGCAGGATCAGATGTAATTTGTGTACCGTAATGTGTGGTGATGTAATACTTATGTTTTGCTTCATCAAGAGCTATACCAACTCCAATCCGTTCAAAATTAGGATTCATAATACTATTGTAATGAGCTCTGGACTCTTTATTTTTCTCGGCCATATAGAAATCAAATGTAGTGCGAATTGCTTTTAAAAATTCTGAAGTACAATCGGTTTTATTGCATGTGTAATAGCCAGTTCCTATATTTTCGGTAAAGGTAGTTCGTGAAATATTTTTGAATGTAAGACCCAAATCTTCAAACCATTGCTCAATACGTTTGTAATCGTAGTAGCTACTATTTTCTTCTCGTTTATGTGAAATAACTCCTCTTTCTTTACTCAATTTTGACCATATGAGTGCTGTTCTCTCCAGCTGCCTATCCAATGAATAAAACGAAAGATTATTTTCAGCACGAGCATCATTAATCCACTGAAGCCACGTGCTGGAGACCTCATTCATATCCACGTGTGCTATTGCAGGTTGCATAATTTCCTTGCACTGAGCAGTAAGAACTTTTGTAAGTGTGGTGGAAGGAAAATCTCTTTTATCTTGCTGTAACCTCCACAATATTTCTGCAAATTCTCCTCTGCGCACTGCCTGATTCGGATTTCCTAGTGAAAGTGGAATTGCTCCATGCTCAGCCAAAAAAGAAAGTGGCCCCTTGTACCAAGGAGCAGTCCCCTCTCTTACATCATGAAAAGCAGCTGAAAGAATAGAAGCCGCTTCGGCAAGTGTGATAGGGGCACTGGGTCTAAATGTTCCATCTTTAAACCCTTTTACCAACCCTCGTTCCTTTGCCTCACACACACTCGTACGAAACCACGCTTTCGCCGGTACGTCTTTAAAGATACTACGGCTTCCTCTCATACATCCACGAGAAGTTCCTTTCAATGTGCCAGAAAGTATTTTTACAAATTCTGCCCTATTGAGAGTTCGATATGGACGGAAGCTCCCATCGCTGTATCCCTGTATGAATCCAGCGGCTTTTAAAGCTTCAATTGCTTCGCTAAAAGGAACTCCTTGCTTTACGTCTGTAAAACCACTTGCAGACGCTGCACTTATATATGAAAAGGAAATGAAAAGAAGTGGAAGGATGATTTTTCGTACATGCATACGCTGTAGTATACAGAAACGGACTCTTTGCAGAGTCCGTTAGAATACGAAGGGGTTGTTTGTGTCTATCTTAAAAGAACGAGGCAGCAGCTGTTTGATTCAAATGAGTTGATACTTCCTCTGTGGCAATTCGTGCATCTCGTAGAGTAACTTTGCACCCGAGAGATTGAAGCGTATTTTGAAGTAGTCTGTTCTTTTGCAATGGCATCCTGCGCAAATATACATGTACAGCTGTACGTGCTGGATATGTACGAATCCAATTCATGAGATGAGCAACTTCCATAGTTTCTTCTTGCTGTGTATCGTGTTTTTGCTGGGACCAATCGACGATCACGGTTGCAGCTTTAGTCCAGGTATTAGTGGTGGGTGAGGTAGTGTGCATGTACGGGAGTGTACGATCGTACACCCACGAAATCAAGTGCTAAAGACGCATTTTTTCTTGTCCTGTTCTGCTCAGCAACCAGCAGCTAAAAAGTATAAAAAATGACGACCAAAAAAGTATCGCGACGATAAAAAGCGATGAAAAAGTCGAGGAAGTTTTTACACAAATAGATTCAACGACTCCTCAATAAGATATTTTTCCTGTTCATACTCCGATGCATCAGGACGGGTAATGAGTAACCAGTTCTTCATAATTCCATCACCGGGATTGAAGTGACTATACACTTCACTATCTTCTGCAATCTTTTGAAGTACTCTCTCAGGAGGAAGCTTAATTCCTAGTGCATCATGATACAAAAAAGCGACCATTTTTTTCCCACGATAATACGAAGGGCAACTAAATGTCTTACGCTTCGAAAGTCCGCACTCTCCGCCAAAATAGACATCCGCCCATTCTTCAAGATCCAGACGATGCATATCGTACACAAATAAGGCTATCAAATTAAGAATCATCTAACACCCACAATCTCGTTCTTTATAAATTGCATCTAATACTTTCTCGCATTGAGCTTGTAGCTGTTTCATTTCTTCAGGTGTTAAAACAGAAAGCGCTGACTCAAATTTTTCTGACATAATGGCCATTCCTTTTTTTAGGATCGCCTCACCTTTCTGCGTAATTTTTAGTACATGTTCACGCCTATTCAGTGCGTTATCTTCACGTGTTATTAATTTTTTTTCTTGCAACGTTTCCATCTGCCTGCTTACGGCCGCCTGTGTAAGATCACGACATTTAGCAATAGATTGCTGTGAGCATTTAGGATTATTACTGAGTGAATTCAAAATCATGCACTGCGAAAATGACAAATCCAACTCATGTTGCAAAGCTTGATCCGCCATTTTTTCCAATAAGAAACTGAGGCGATGAATCTTTAATGCCGGCTGTGTGCAGAGAGTAGAACTCATTGGAAACCGTCCGAGTATACCATTATGGCCTTGTAGTAAAATTGTGCCAATAACTATTGTGATACAGAATGAAGGCGTGCTGCCTTCAGCGCCTGAGCCCACCAAATCAATTGTGTAAGCATTTTATCTGCACTACTCATAAGGGAAGGATCTGCAAGGGGGTTCCACTCAGCTTTACCCGATAGAATAGGAAAAACCACATGACCTGGAATATGAACTGCATTCCGAATGGGAGCCATTTGTAATTCAATCGCTACGGTACGTAATTGTTCCACTACGCGCCCTCCTCCTACGCTTCCATAGCTTACAAAAGCTATCGGTTTGTTGTTCCATTCGTTATATACGTAATCGAATGCGTTCTTCAGTACTGCGGGGTAACCGTGATTGTATTCAGGACTTACAACAATAAATGCGTCTGCATCCTGTATTTTCGAAGCCCACTTTTTTACAACATCATTATCTATCTTCCCCCCTGATGAGGAAGGAGACATCGCTTCATTAAAAAATGGCATGGGATAGTCGCGCAAATCTAATAGTTCACCTGTTATTCCCTCTCGCTTTTTTGCCTCGTTGTACACCCACTGCGCAGGTTTTTCGCTAAATCGACCAGGTCGTGTGCTGCCGATGATCGTATGTATAGTAAGCATATGCTTAAGAATACGTACTAATACTTAACATGTAAAGTATTTGAGATTGACGACAAAAAAAGAGGCTCCTTGCGGAGCCTCTTCCCCTCCTTGGGGCTGAGTTGCCGAGAACCCGCAGAAACGGATCTCGCTTCCATATCTTCTTCAAAAAACTAACATCTATAACCCAGACGCCATTAAGCTATAAAAGATGACACAGAAGACATTGCTATTTTTTAAACTTTAGTTGTTTCATCATGTATGCTTACTGAGTATGAAAGATGTAGCTGAAGACATCCGCACGTTGTAGGAACGAAACAGGAAAGTAGAAATGGAAAAGGCTTGGGAAGTAAGTTTTACTCGGCGTAGTTTCATTGCAAGCATCACATATCTCACGGCAACTCTTTTTTTGTGGACTATCGGAGTTGAGCAACCATATGTAAACGCCTTGGTTCCCACAGGCGGATATATTTTATCTACACTATCGCTCCCGTGGCTAAAAAACTGGTGGTTAAAAACAGTAGAATAAAATTTGTGTGAACGATGGTGGGCCGGAGTGGACTCGAACCACTGAAGGCGTAAGCCAGCAGATTTACAGTCTGCCCCGTTT
>CAZJPS010000012.1:25442-27237 GCA_964548055.1 uncultured Candidatus Peribacteria bacterium | reverse complement strand
TTGGTCGCTGAATCATTGGTGAATCCAAGACCCGAATATCGGCCCGTGCCTGCGGTAAACACAGGGATTCCAAAGCACGGTGTTTCGATACCAATCGTGCCACGGACAGTGATGCAGTAATCGGTAATCGCAAAGAACGAGTAGGTGCTGATATCGGTATCGGGAGCTACTACCTGCACGTGAGTAGGCAACTTTCCAATATTTGCATCCAGCGCCACGATATCGCGAGGCTGCGAGGTATCGCCCATCTGTTTCATTTTCCAGACGTAATCCGGATGCAACTTGATGACCCAGTTCACTTTGTCATTCTTGCAAGCAGCTTTCACGGTTTCTATCAGCCACACTTCGTAATCTTCAAAGAGACTTTTCCCGTAGAAAAAGGTGGCATCCCACAGCACATGAGAGAAAATCACCGCAGTTTTTTTGCTTGGATCAAGCCCTAACTGTGCACGCACTTCTTCTGGAGCTTTCAGTTTCTTACCTTTGAGGAGAAATTTCCTGTTAAACCACGTTCCTTCTTCGTAACTCTTCTTCAATTCCTGCATAAATGCAAGATCCTGTTCTTTACTCCACGATTCTTCTCGTACTTTCTCCCACGTACCAGGACCCACAGAGAACGCGTGCTGATATAAGTTCTCCTTTGTGTAACGTTTGAGGATATACGAATCATCACGGTGAGAATGAAGATACTGAACCACGTTTAAGCCTTTGTGGACGGCGCAATCGAACACTTCGCCATACGGTGTGTATCCTTTTTCCAGAAAAAGAACTGCTTCTGGAGAGATGTCTGAAAAAAGTGCGCGAGCGGCATGACCGGCTCCGAGTGAGCGAATGATTAAGTTCTTGAGAAGAGGAGTAATAGTGGGATCTGTGAACGATACATGTCCACTGCGAAGAGTACGGACAATGGTAGAAAGCACATGCCTCCCCGTATCGATTTCTACATCTTTGTAATCGAAGAGACCTCGGAAAGAGGAAGCTGCAGATACTGCCTTTTGGATATCATCCGAGTGCAGATGCGCGCATGCGGTATCGGTCATCTGATTAAAAAAGACGAGAGTGTGAATCCCTGCTGCCTTGAAATATTTATGCGCCCAGCGATTACTGCTATTAGTAAGAATAATGGGCGTAAGACCTTTTTCTGCCATCGCAGCCGCCCACATGATTTCGGTTTTCACCTGCGCAATCCAATCGGTGAGGCTCACAATGAGCACTGTTCTCTTTGGATCTGCTTTTGCAAAAATGTCCTGCAGGAAACCACACTCCTTTCGAAAACGGCTGAGATCGCGGGAAATCTGCCAGTGATCTTTTAATTTATGCCGCTGATTATAAATACTCCGAAGTGATGGCATATTACGCGGGTTTCACTGCCTCCATAAAAAGAGAATCGGGTTTGATCACCGTTCCATCAGGCAATGTATCTAAATGGTAGCTGTTCCAGCCTTGAATGGAACTATCTGTTGGCGATGTCACTCGGGCATCTGTAAAACCAACTGTGTGCAGCAATGTACCCAGAGAATGGCGGTCGTACATCCATCTGTGTACCTCTCCTCCCATTCTGAATTTCCCAATTTCAAGCGCACGTAATCCCTTTTCGCCAAGTACGCTTTTGAGCACGGCTTTCTTCAACTTCTGCATGAGTGGAAGTGATCGACGCGCACTCTTTGATTTTGGAGCATCCAGTAATGCCTTCGCTTCTTCTCCTAAGCGCTGCACAATAAATTCTTTATTGGGAATGTGATCTTTCTGAAGATACGAAGCCATTTCTCCTCCACTCTTCTCACGCACTGTTTGA
>CAZJPS010000012.1:3784-25432 GCA_964548055.1 uncultured Candidatus Peribacteria bacterium | reverse complement strand
CTCCAGCATCATCCATTCATAATCTGCCTCAGCCTCTGGTGACCTTTGCGCCGCAGCATCAAGCTTTTCCAAGTATGTACGCGCAATCCGTTCTAAATCAGGAACCGCAACGCGAAGAACACCGCTTGGTTTCAGAACTCTCAAACATTCCCGCAAAAGCCGTTCTCCTTCTGCCTTACTCAGATGCTCCAGCACATGGGAGTGATACACGCCATCAAACGAGTTTGAATCAAATGGAAGACCTTCCAAAATATTACATGCCATCACTGCCGGATCCGCAGGCTTAATATCAATATTCGTCCACGCAGAATGAAACCGTTTGCCGCAACCAATATTGAGGAGCTCCATAGAGAGATTTTAGCGAGAGAAGCTCCCTAGACACAGAGGGAAATTTCAAACAATAAAAGGGGACAAAAGTGACAAAGGTTTAAAAGGGGACAAAGGTCTTTTTTAAATAAGAAAGTGCACCAGCCTCGAGCCTCTCGGAGAAGCTCCCTCCAGGGTCGGTTAGGAAGATTTGGGAGGTGTCGGAGGGTCTAAGAAACCGAACAAGGTGTCTTGGACCCTCTGACTACCATCAATGAGAAGTATTTCTCCTCCTGAAAAACGTCGCAGATATTGCACTCGCCAACCGCGCTCCAAACGAGCGCTCTTGGGGTGACATGCTGCGCTGGATGACGTTTTTATTAGTGAATTACTTCCCAATTTTCTCTTTCACCTGCCCTTCAATCCACCTATACGTCCTCTGCAAGCCTTCTTCCAACGAAATCTGCGGTTCCCACTTCAGCACTTGCTTGAGCTTCGTGTTATCGGAATTTCGTCCGCGTACTCCTTGGGGCCCATCAATATGCTTTTTTTGGATGGGAAACTCGGCTGCTGCTGCCACCATATCGGCAAGTTCGTTGATGGTGACCATGCGATCTTGGCCTAAATTGAGTGGCTCATGGAAGTCGCTCATCATGAGTTTATAGATTCCTTCTACGCAGTCATCGATATAACAGAATGACCTTGTCTGCTCACCATCTCCCCAAATCTCAATTTCTGGCTTCTGTGTCAGTTTTGCCATCGCCACTTTTCTGCACATGGCAGCTGGAGCTTTTTCTCGTCCTCCTTCCCAGGTACCAAGTGGCCCAAAGATATTATGAAAGCGAACGATGCGCGTTTCAATGCCGTAGTCATCTCGGTAGTGTTTACACAAGTGCTCCGAAATCAGTTTTTCCCATCCGTATGCATCTTGTGGTTGTGCGGGATACGCATCTTCTTCTTTGAGCGGCTTCACATTCGCTTCTGTTTGGAGATATTCAGGGTAGATGCAGGCTGATGAAGTGTAGAGATAACGCTTTATTCCATTCTCGCGCGCTGCATCCAACGTATGAATATTAATAAGAGAGTTATTGTGCAAAATTTCCGCGTGATGCGCCGAAATAAATCCCATGCCGCCCATATCTGCAGCCAGCGCGTACACATGATCAACGCCTTTGGTGGCCTTTAAACAATTCTCCCATCTGCGCAGATCCAGAAGCAGGAAATCATCTGCTTTCGTTGCTTCGTACTGCGGTTCTTTAATATCCACTCCACGCACCCAATATCCTTTGTCCTTTAAATATTTCACCAAATGATGACCAATAAAACCGCCTGCGCCTGTGACGAGTACTTTTTCTGAAGGCATATGGGGAGTGTAAGGAGGCCTACGTAGAAGGGCAAGATTCTTACAAAAAGATCGCATGGAAATAGCAAAAGGCATGGAGTAAGGTGTGGGTGAACTTTTCGTCTCTGTACAGCCATATATGAGCAGCAAGATCTTTGCATTTCCTCCTTCGAAAGACGACATTTTTGTAATCGCAGACATCGGGAAGAACTTCATTCAAACGGAAGAAGACAGGCCGATGGAAGAATATCTTTCGAATGCGAAAAAAATGATTGATGAGGCCCATGCAGCGGGAGTAGACGCTGTAAAATTTCAGACGCACGAAGTGGAAGATGAGCAATTGCCCGTGGATATTAAATCCCCTCACTTTAAAGAAAAAGATCGTTATAGCTGGGTAAAGCGCAATACAGATGCCACCCCTCTGGCTTTTTGGAAGGAACTGAAAAATTACTGCGACAAAAAAAATGTTCTGTTCTTTTCTACGCCGATGAGTAGAAAGTCTGCACAGAAGCTTCAAAAACTGGATGTTCCTCTCTGGAAAATCGCTTCGGGGGATGTACAGGATCATGTGCTTTTGGATTATCTGTTTTCTACAAAAAAGCCGATGATGATGTCGACGGGGATGGTGAGCTTGAGAGAATTAGATGAAGTCGTTCGGTATGTGCATGCGGGGCAAGATGCTGCACTGACGCTGACGATTCTCTACTGCGTGAGTAAATATCCGTGTCCGCCGGAGTTCTTCAATCTTTCCACGATTACGCATCTGCAAAATACATACCCCAAGGCGATCATCGGATTTTCTGATCACTCATTGGGGCATGATGTTGCGTTGGCAGCGGTCAAAGTGGGAGCGAGAGTGATTGAAAAACATTTCTCCATGTCGCGCGATGTGTGGGGTCCTGATCACAAAGTATCCATGACGCCTGCAGAAATGACTTCGATGGTGAAAGCGATTCGCTCCGGAGCGTATAAAGATATCGATCCTTCTCCGTATTTGGGTGAATCATCAAAAGAATTAGAAGGAGCAACCAATCAATTTAGGCCATATTTCCTTAAAACGCTCGTGGCATTCAAGGATTTGGAAGCAGGAACAGTTCTGCAAAAAGATATGATTGCTGCCATGCGCCCACAGATGCAAAGTACGGGGCTTCCATCACAGGAATTTGAAGCAATTCTAGGAAGGAGAATTACAAGAAATATGAGACAATACGATCCGTTTACGAAAGACCTCCTCGCGTAACTATGCCTTCCAAGCGCAAAATCTGCTTTGTCATCACTTCTCACATCCACTACACACGTAGTAGGAAAATTTTGCAGGAATTGAAAAAGAGAAAAGATGTAGAGCTGCAAATTGTCATCGGCGCATCTGCCATTCTTCCTCAGTACGGGGATGTGGTGTCTTCTATGGAAAAAGATGGCATCAAGTATGATGAAAGAATCATCATGACACTCGCGGGAGGCGGTACAGTTGCGATGGCTAAAACAACGGGCATCGGCCTTTCTGAATTTGCAACGGTATTTGATAATCTTGAACCTGATATCGTATTTCTCCGAGGAGATAGGTATGAAGTGCTTGCGGCTGCCATTGCTGCGGCATACATGAATATCACGATTGCTCACTTAGAGGGCGGTGATATTTCTGGAAGTATTGATGAATCAGTACGCCATGCCATCACAAAGCTTGCACATATTCATTTGGCCACAAACGAGGAATCTCGTAATCGTGTGATACGGATGGGTGAGAATCCTGCGTACGTGTTTGATGTAGGATGCCCCGAATTGGAAGGCATTGCGGAAGAGACCGTAGCGGTTACATCCAAAGACGTGAATGCAACAGGTGTGGGCGATGATTTGGATATTGAAAAAGAGCCGTTTCTGCTCGTAATGCATCATCCGGTGACGACGGATGAAGAAAACCGAAAGCACACCGATATTTTGCTGCATGCCGTGCAAAAAACAGGACTGCAAGTGATCTGGTTCTGGCCGAATGTGGATGCCGGAACGGATGATGTAGCCAAAGCGATCCGTGTGTTCCGCGAAACAGAAAATCCTAAGAAAATGAGGTTCCTCAAATATGTGCAACCTGATGTGTTCACAGCAATTCTTAAACGTTCTGCGTGTCTCATCGGCAATTCATCTGCGGGTATTAAAGAGGCGGGATACCTGGGCGTGCCTGTAGTAAACGTAGGACTGCGCCAACAGGGCCGCATGCGTGGACCAAGCGTGATTGATACTGATTACGATCCAACACACATTGGAGAGGCCATACAGAAGCAGGTGAAGCATGGCCAGTACCCGAAGAGCACTATGTATTTTAAAGATCAGTGCGCCAAAAAAATTGTGGATACTCTCACCTCTGTAGAGCTCTACACGCAAAAGAAATTCCACGACGCACATGTATAAAGGAAAACGCATCCTCGGCATCATTACCGCGCGCGGAGGTTCCAAAGGGATTCCGCGTAAAAATATTATGCAGCTTTCTGGCAAACCACTCATTTCCTATACAATTGAAGCTGCGCAAAAGAGCCAATGCCTCACACGAACAATCGTTTCTACAGAAGACCCAGAAATTGCCCACATCTCAAAGTCTTTAGGTGCAGATGTTCCTTTTATGAGGCCGCAAGCATTAGCGGAGGACACAACCACGTCCATCGCGGTTGTGCAGCACGCCATCACAGAACTATTACAGAAGGGAGAAACCTTTGATTATGCGATGATTTTACAGCCTACTTCTCCACTCAGAACAGCGGAAGATATTGATCAATCCATCCAAAAAATAGTGGACACAGGAGCAGATTCCGTTATGAGCATGGTGCAGCTTTCGGATTTTTCTATCAAAAAACTAAAGAAGATTGAGAATGATGAAATTCTTCCACTATTAGAAGAAGAAGGAACACAATCAGTGAAACCTTCAAATGCGGAAGCAGTGTGGAAGCGCAACGCGGCAATTTATTTAACAAAAACTGAACTTTTGATGAAGGGCGACTTGTTTGGAAAGATCTCCCGCCCACATATCATGCCAAGAGAACAATCTGTCGATATTAATGATATGTTCGATGTTGCCCTGGCACAGCATTTTTTACGTCATCGTCTATGAAACAGACCATTCTTGTCACGCTCGGCTCTTCTTTTGCTGCTGAAGCTGTGAACATTTTGAAACCTCTTGGAACAGTGGAATGCATTGAAAAAAATGATAAGGAACTACAATCCCATCTTACGAGGGCCACCATTCTCATCGTTGGAATTGGCATGAACATAGATCAGAAGATCATTGACGAAGCACCGCGCTTAAAAATAATTGCCACGGCCACTACAGGCCTCGATCACATCGATACAGAATACGCTGGAAAAAAAGGTATTTCTGTTGTCAGCCTTCGGGGAGAAGAAGAATTTCTGAAAGGCATTACTCCTACCGCAGAGCTGGCATTTGGACTCATGATTTCTTTGCTACGCCACATTGTCCCCGCTTCGGATTCTGTGAAAAAAGGAGAATGGAACCGCGATGCATTTAGAGGACATTCCATTTCCGGCCTTACTCTTGGAATAATAGGTATGGGGCGCCTTGGAACCATGATGATGCGTTACGGCCAAGTGTTTGGCATGCGCGTGCTTGGGTGCGATCCTAAAGAGAACGTGGATGGCACGTGGGAAAATGTGAGCTTGCATCAACTACTGCAAGAAAGTGATGTGGTGTCTTTACATGTACATCTTGCAAGCGATACCGAAAATATGATTGATGCAAAAGCCTTGGCACTCATGAAACCTTCCGCTGTACTTATCAATACAGCGAGAGGTAAATTAGTGCACGAGAAGGATCTCCTGAAAGCCCTGAAGGAAGGAACAATTGCAGGCTACGCAACGGACGTGTTGTCATCCGAACTAGATGCGAAGGGCGATGTATCCAAAGATCCGCTCGTGCAATACGCCAAAGATCACGACAATGTCCTTATTACACCACATATTGGTGGGATGACGGAAGAAGCGAGGAAGGCGACGGACGTATGTATTGCAGAGAAACTAGTTCATCAGCTCTCGTGATGACCATGTTTTATTTTGGATGACTGATCATTGTTTGAATTTCCTGCGCTAGAAGCTCTGTTGCGCTATCGGGACGGAATTGGGTATCAAACACTATTCTCGCTTTTTGAATGATCTCCAAAACTTCTGGACCTCTACGGAAAGCTCTCTCCATGCGCTCAGCAAACTGTACCGGGTCGTTCGCGAGGTAGCACGTAACAGAATCCACTAATGCCGGATTCCCAAGGGCTGTGTTGCTGTGCGCAATCACGGGAACGCCCAGTGCCATGGCAGTGATGATGCGTGTACGGTTCCCCACTTTTACATCCATGGGAGCAAGCACACCGTGGCACGAGCGCATAAGAGACGCTAAATCATCCACGAATCCTAAAAACTGCACTTCACGCATAGGAGCGATTTTGTCTTTCACCCACTTTGGAAGTGTATGTGCTCCACAGATGAAGAGTGTGAATTTCCCTTCCCCAAAACGAGTAACTAAATGTGGATACAGGCGATCCAGCAGAAAGTGGAGCGCCGAGCGCGAACCAAGCCCCGATAAATTCCCTAAAAAGAGAAAGGATGGTTCCGCTCGTAGTGCTACTTGCTTCTCTTTACCTTCTTCTTCCGGCCAGGCCATAGGAACGTACCGTGCCTCTACTCCTAAGTTTTTGATTTGGCCCTCTGTAGACTTGGCTACCGTAATCACGCGTGCAGCATGCCTAAGTGTTCGCTTGTAAAACTGTGCCCACAGATGAGAACGCAGATAATTGATGGGAAGTTGCAGCAGGAAACGAGGGTGTTCCTTAGCTTCATACAAAGCGTGGTACCAGAGTGTTTGAAACTTTGGATCGTGTACTTGTGTGAGGACAGGAGCAATAGCGGTATTCTCCAGTACGCTTGCTGCAAACACATCCAAACAAAAGATGGCATCGGGTTGGAATGCTTTTAAAGAAGTTTCGATAGACCCTGGTAAGGGTAGAGAACGGAATTGTTGATAAGAACGAGAGCGAGGCTGTAAAAATCCTGCTTCTTCCCACACAAGTACTTCCACATGCGGCCACTGCGCAATTTCTTTCTTATAAGCCGCCAAGCTTTCTGGATTTCTGCGTGGACGATCGGACAGGATGAGATGCAGGATAGGCCATCCAGCCTTGGCAAAATGCTCAATGTATCCAAAGAGCGTCATCATGCTGGCGCTCAGGCCTGCAAATGAATGAGCATGCGGAATATCGGTAGATACGATAATCAGCCGGCGCGGAGGAGTGAGAGCGGTCACCTGCACAGTATATCCATCTTTATGCTCTCAGGATGCAGATTTTACGCACCCAGCATATCCACCGTTCTCACCCACTTTCTCATACACTCCGCCATAAACTGGAAGTGACGGCGCATACCAGGAGTCCACGTGGCCCCCTTAAACTTGTCGGACTGGGATTCCAACTCCTGAGCTAAATGACTGTACGTTTCCGATACTGTCCCCTTTTGAAGATTCACTGCCATCAGCCACTCCAAGAATTCATCCAGCACAGAAAGGAAAAGCATCTCGCGGCTGCAATCTTTGGCGTAATCGTGTTGGTTACGAATATGGCGCGCAATCGGGCTTCCAAAGTTCACCGTTGCCCCGTGTACCTTGGCTACTTTGAGGGCAAAGTATCCACTGAGAATATCTCCATGCCGATCGATAGGCAGTTCTAAGAACTGACTTCTCATCGGAAGAAAGTAATACGCGGGAATCAATTCTTGTAAGAGAGTCGTATTCTGAGAATTGACGGGGCACCAGGTGGAGAGTGCTAACCGATAGTTCGATTCCGTCCATCCATCGGATCTTGCTGCTTGGCCAAAGCTAAGCCATTCAAATGCATCGATATCCGGCGATTCAATCCACAATCCCGCGTTGATCCATGTAGGAAGATTCTGGTTTTTTTGCTCTGATACCTCCACTGGCTGGTGCCGAGGCCGAAGTGGATACCCGCGCGGATACACTTCACACGATACTTTTGTATGGAGCGGCTTACAGCAGTTAAAAAATCCATTGCTGCTTTCTACAACAGGAAGTGCTGTATTCGACTTCTCAAGATTCTTTACATGATCCGTGATGAAATCTGTATCCGCATCGTAAAAATTATCATCATCCAATGAGAGAAGCACATCCGCTTTATCGCGCACAGCCATCAAAAACCCCACATTTCTTCGGTTATCTGTCCTTTCTGGAATAGGAGGGCAATCAGGAAGCGTTTTCAAAAACACCTCTTGTTCTTCCATCGTGGGATAAAAAATCCCGCAGCCTTTGTCCGCTTCTGTTTTACACGTCGTATAAAATTCCTTGGGAGTAGGAAGATCCGGAATAGCATAAATCTTCACGCGATCCTGATGACCATGCTTTAAAAGATTCGAAGTAAGGTTTTTGATAATCTCTCCCCCATTAATGGTAGTGAGAACGATGGCAACTGACGTATTCTTCATAGCGCAGGCATCCTAGGGGAGAATCCCAGTTCAATCCACCCTTAGATGTGATACAGCGAATTCCAGGGTATAGAAGGCAAATTACAGGAAGGTATTCAGCGCATTTGTTTCGAATACTTGAAAATAATGACAATAGTAAGAAATGTAATCACATAGGAAACCACGTCACTTATACCGAAAAGTAGTCCCAAGATTGTACCAAGAATAAGACTAGTTACATACGTATACATTCCCCAACGCCGCATTTGCCAAAGGCCGATAAGTCCAATGAATCCAGCTCCACAAATACATACACTCAAAGGCATGAATATAGCACCGTATTGAACACTGAGTTGATTACTTAGTTGCACTGGAAAAAACAAAAAACCTGACAAGATTAGTGCCGCACCAAGAAAGCCCAACACGCAGATAATTGTAATAAGAATCGGACGGCGCGGCTGAGGGTTGCTGATCTTACTCACTTAAGAGAGTCTACCGAATCACAAACATCGTGTACACACACGCTGATGTTATCTGACTTCTAGAATTTATGGTGCTCGAAGTACCTTGGATGTTCCATTAACTGAATTTTTGAGCCTCCCAGTACTCATGAAACCTCCCTTTCTTATCCAGCAATTGCTGCAGAGATCCAGCTTCGCTGCATTTTCCTCCTTCCAGAACCACAATCATATCCGCGTGCCGAATGGTGGAAAGGCGGTGGGCAATCACAATGGCGGTACGGCCGGTGATGGCATCATCAATCGCTTCTTGTACTAACTGCTCTGTGCGAGAATCGAGTGCACTCGTAGCTTCATCCAGAATCAGAATTTCTGCTTTTTTCAAAAGCGCACGTGCGATGGAGACGCGCTGTTTTTCTCCGCCTGATAAACGAACACCGCGATCCCCTACAACGGTATCAAGGCCATCTGGCAGCGCAGACACGTACTGTTCTAAACGTGCACGGCGTATAACTGCCTGCACTTCTTCATCCGATGCCTCCGGGACGCCGTACGCAATATTCGCACGGAGAGTATCGTGCAGTAGAGTAGTTTCCTGGCTCACAAGTGCCATGCGATCACGCAATGAACCTGTGGTGAATGCGCGGATATCGGTGCCATCTATAAGCAAGGTACCCGGAGGGCAATCGTAAAAGCGGAGTAAAAGATTTGCGATGGTGGTTTTGCCTGCCCCCGTGGGGCCCACAATGGCCGTGAGGCTTCCTTTTTTAATGGTGAAGGTAAGATCTTTCAGAACCTGCTTATTACCCGGAAAAGAGAAGGATAGTTTTTTGAAAGCGATCTCTTGGGAAAGTCCGCCGAAAGTCTGCATCCCCTCTGGTACGTAGAATTTATCGTCATCCTCAAAAATCTGCGTGAGTTCCTGCAGTGGCCCAGAGGCAGTCGCCATACTTCCGCGGAAACCCACAACAGTACCAAGCTTTGTGGAAGCATTATACACAAGATAGAAATACACTAGGAACGATGGCGCTGCGGCCTCTTGCTCTTCCACGAGGAAATAGAGCATGAGGGTAAAGAGCAGGAGCATGGCAGCAAGAGTAGTGAGCTCCTGGAGCGGACGAATGGTTTGCTCCACCATCGCCATCCGGAAATCTAAACGAATTTTACCTTCGCTGATCTTTTTGTAGTTCTCCCGTTCCTTCCCCTGCATGTTATACGATTGCACCAGCGGAATTGCTGCCAAAATATCTACCGTTTTTTGGCTGAGAGCGCTGGTGCTGCGCGCAAGCGAACTGGAAATAGAGCGGATTTTACGAAGAATCGAACGAATGGAAATATGCAGAATGAAAAAGAGCGGAATGGTGATAAGTGTGAGTTTCCAGGAAATAAAGAGCATGATAGTGACAGACGCCATCAGCGAGAACAGTGAATTAATGAAGCCATCAATAGAAAAGAATGGCCGCATGGCGTTGGATAAAAATTCCGAGAATATGGCAGTGTGATGCCCAAGGCTGGTGCGATCAAAAAACATTTTTCCAAAGCTCAAATACCTGGCAAAAAGTACTTTCCGTATATGGTAAATAGAACGCAGTACGAAGTACGTCATAGAAACCACCGAGGCGTACCGCAGAATATTTTTAAGGAGGAAAACGATGAGGAAGAACGTGAGGAGAACACCAAATAATTCTTTATCTGAGACAGTGATGCTAGTCGGAAGCCAATCAATAACATTCCCAAGAATTGGCGTCTGCTTTAGGAAGCTAAAATCTTTACGCAAAAACCCATCTAACATTGGAATGAGCAGCGTCATACTTATTCCCTCCAATGAAGCTGTTATAAAGGAAAGCAATACAGGAACCACAACGTACGACGGGTGGATTCCCACCTTTTTGAGAAGCTTTCCCATGCTGACGAGAACCGATGAAGAAGCTGCACTCATGGACGCTGTAGAATACAGGAATTTTTCGCTTGTGGATACGCAATTTTACATACTTTTTTGTATCTTTTTGTACACAGTATTCAGCTGGGAAGCCGACTGTTTTATAGAATAGAGCTCCGTTACTTTCTGCCTATACTCCTCCCCTAATGATTGCTGCTTTTCGATGGGCAACGTGAGGAAGTATTTAGCATGCGTGACGAGTGATGGCACGTCACGGATAGGAACCACCAGCTGAGGATCAATCGGACCAAGCACTTCACTCACCGCACCAGCATTAAATGCGACACATGGGTGCCCACAGGAAAGAGATTCAATAAGCGAGAGACCAAAACCCTCGTACAAAGAAGTGGAGAGCAGTACACGCGATTGTCGAAGCAGCGACACAAGCTTTGCCTGCGGAACTGTTCCATACACTTTCACCTGTCGAATTTTTTTGAGAGCAGCAACCTGCTCCGCAGATCTCCTCCCAACATCGGCAATGGTGTATCCCGCTTCGGCTAGTGATCTGTACGCCTCTAATAAATACCGAAAACCTTTGCGTGGGTGAAGGAATGATCCCAGCGCAATAATGTCATGCGATGGCGCTTCGCCCGCTGCAAATTCTTCTGTATCTACTCCATTGGGGACAATGTGAATTTTTTCTACAGCACATGCATAGTCATCAATGAGTCTCCCTTTTACAGTATTAGAGACAGTAAGGATATGAGAAGCCTCGGTGCAAATGTTCTGCTGTGCTTTGATAAGAGACCGATACCGCAGTTTCCACATCACTCCTTCCAACGCTGATGTTTCTTCTAAAGCCACTTGCAAATCTGCAGTGACTGGATGGTGTACGGCGTATATAACGGGCACTCCAGTCTTTTGTAGTTCCAGTAGGAGTGGACTGAGCGTCTGATTGAGATGAATAACGTCAAATTGAGTCCAGAAAGGATCTGTGATTGGATATTTTTGCAATATTGCCTGCGCAAAGGTTTTGTCTGCTCGGCCGTAGTAATACGAACCTAAAGAAAGACCCAAGGGAATGATCTGCACATTCTTCGGCGAATGACCATCCAGCTTCATTTTACCAGTGATAACCGTGAATTCTGTATCTGGTACCGCTCCAAAGAGAGGTAAATGGTTCCCTCCTTTGAAAGAATCGAGCGACGGTTGAAGAACGCAGATGCGCATACCTTAAGACTAGCGGAGCAGGGATTAGGGGACAAAGGTCGTAAAGGTTTTAAAGGTGACAAAGGTATTTTCAAAAAGACCTTTGTCCCCTTTGTCCCCTTTATCCCCTTTTAAACCTTTGTCCCCTTTCTTTCCCTCAGTTCTCTTTCATCTCTCCCATCGCCCCCTACAATAACGCCATGCAACTCCCCCAATTCCAGGCACATGCGGCTATGGAAGAACAACACTGGTGGTTTTTAGGACGAAGAGAAATCTTGATGACGCTCCTTTCTGCTCTCATACCCCCATCGAAAGATAGGCTTTTATTAGATGTGGGCTGTGGTACAGGTGGTAACACCAAAACTTTATCGCAGGAGTATCACTGTATCGGTATTGATCCCGCTGAAGATGCGATCCGCTTTGCCAAAGAGCGATTCCCCGCTCTCCATTTCATTCAAGGATATGCACCAGACGATATTTCAGAGCAGATGAAAAAAGCTGATGCTGTTTTACTGATGGATGTACTAGAACACATCGAGAATGATCGAGAATTCATCCAAAACATGATCAAAGCGATGCGCCCCGGAGCTTTTTTGATTCTGATGGCACCAGCGGATCCTTCGTTACAGAGTCCTCACGATGTTGGATTCGAACATTTCCGCAGATACGAAAAACACACGATGCGTGCACTGTGGAAAGATGCGAAGGCTGAAGAGTTACTGCTGGAATACTGCAATAGTCGCCTGTATCCGATAGTAAAACTTGTGCGAATTCTCAATAGTCTTCGCGGAAAATCATGGGGGTCGAACGATACGGATCTCAGTGTACCACCTGCTCCTTTGAATCGACTACTCGCTTCTATTTTTAGCGCTGAAAGCAAAGTCTTGCTTGATGTGCTGCAGAAGAAGCGACTAACAGGATTTAGGAGAGGAGTGAGTTTAATGGCGGTTTTAAAAAAGAATTAACCCAGCCTATCGAAATAGTATGCAGGAGAAAGTATCACGAGTATTCCCCCACCCTAACCCTCCCCCTCGGGGGAGGGAATGTTTTTGTTTTGTTTTTTAAACAATCTCCCTTCCCTGTTTGTCCTGAGCTTGTCGAAGGACGGGGGAAGGGCTGGGGATGGGGGCGGTCCGAGGAATTACTTCATACTGCGGGCTTTGCTATGCTCCCACCAATGCTCCGCTCCCGCCTCTTCTTACTCCTCATTCTCGCTGCTGCTTTTTTATTCCGCGTTCAAACTCTGCACTGGAATTTTTTCATACACGCAGATACCGAATTTGATACAGAAGCCACTGCATCACTAGTACAGTACGGAAAACTCCTCGTTTTTCCAGAAGAGTTAACGATTGTTCCAACCGATAAGCCACTCCCACCACAAGAACAGGGTGAAATTCTCACACAGCACGGTCCTCTGTGGCCGATTCTAGGAGCAACAGTCCTGCGGATCTTTGGATGGGCTCCCACCATGGCAAATGCTTTTTTGAGCCTGCGTATTCTCTCACTTTTGAGTGGTCTTGCCGTGATCGCTCTCAGCTATGTCATCACAAAAAAACTTATCAACGAAAAAATAGGACTCATCTGCACGGCCTTTCTGACCTGTTCCTATGTGATGGCCGACTACGGCGGCAATGGATCCATGTACTCGCTCCAAACAGCCCTCTATCTCCTCTGGATCTGGACTGCAATGAACCAAAGCCATCGCTTCCGTGTTGCATATCTGGGAATCATCACAGGCCTCAGTTATCTCCTCAACTTCCAATCCATCATCCTCATCCCCGCCACAATTATTTTGTTATTACTGGAACCGATTTCATGGCGCAAAAAAATCCCATCCCTAACCCTAGCCCTAATCCTAGCCCTCGTCGTTGTTTCCCCCTGTCTCATCCGTAATGCGATTCTGTTTGGCGATCCTCTCTACAGCCACGTCATCAATCAGATCTACGTGCTCAATAAAGCAGGGTACCAACCCACCGTCGAGAATGGGCTCTATCGCTTTCATCTCACGTTCTGGGATTATTTTTCGGTCATCATTGGCATTCTACAAGTGTGGCTGCCAAATAATTTATATTACGCCGCTCGCAAACTCTTCATCCTCGCCCCCATCGCATTCTTTTTCTTTTCGTATGGTCTCATCGATTACATTTTCTCCTGGGAACGATTCAAAAAAGTAGTACCGATTCTGCTCGTTCTCACGTTTCACTTGCTCCTCTCTGCCGCCTGGCCCGTGATGAAATTCCGTTACTTTGTTCCGATTCTCCCGCTTGTGTTTATTCTTTCACTGGAGCACCTGTGGACTCTTCGTATCAGTGATCGATATAAAAACTGGATCATGGGCGCAACATTTGCCTGCATCATTATCGTTTCAATCCTCACGTACCGCTCAAATCCTCTGCATACCACATATTTTGATGGTGCAGTCACACAAGATCCATTTCATGGAGCGCAGGAACTGCAGTATCAGAAAGAGAATGGTCTTCTCCCCACACACCATGAATAAACTGATGATTTTTAAGCGGTTTTTACAGATTATTTTAGGACTGATTCTTGTTTTTGTGATCATTGAAGGAGTGGTACTTAGGCTACTGATATAACTCATCCATTCTGCTCACACCACTCCTGTAACCAAAGAAGCATCCAAATTTGAGGGGAGAGATCAATCTGCGTGCTGTAATACCGTTCCAGTAATTTCCCAATTCCGCTTTGATCAAACAGGCTATAAAAGAGCGGATTTCCTGAATACAAACGGTCTTCTACAAAATCTCGAAGGTCTCCTCGGAACCAGGAATCGAGAGGTAAGCGAAAGCCCTGCTTTTTCTTGTGGAGCGTTTCTGCAGGCAATATTTTTCGTAGAGCTTGCTTCAAAATCCATTTTGTCTGCCGGCCTTTCAGCATGTATTTGGCAGGAATCTGCGCTGTAAGTTCTAAAAACTCATGATCCAAAAATGGCGACCGTACTTCTAAGCTGTGTGCCATCGCACCTAGATCAACTTTCGGCATGAGGTCATCGGCTAAATAGGTATCGAAATCTGCACTCATGGCCTGATGAAGAATTCCATCTGCACGCAATCGTGCCTCGATCGTTTTTTGCATAAACCATGCATCAGAGACGAGATACTTCTGTATGTTTGGTTCAACAAGCGCCTTTTCTTCATCCGTGAATCCTCCAAAGTAACGAAGCACCCGCCGTTCCCATGGGAGAGAAAGTGATTCCTCAAAAATCTGACTGCGATAGGTGAAAGTGGAAGGCCTTTTACGTGCGAGAAAACGGGTGGCAGCCGATGCAAGGCCATGCACGAGTGGAACACGGCGCCAACGCTCGGAAAAAAGCAGGATTGGATAGCGCAGATACCCCGCGAAGTTCTCATCTCCCCCATCGCCACTCAGGGCAACCGTCACATTCTTCCTGGTTTCCCGCGATACAAGATACGTGGGAATAACGGATGGATCTCCAAATGGTTGCTCGTATGTGCGCACCAGCTCTGGGAGGAGCTCCACAATATTTGGCTCCAACATAATCGGGTGATGATCTGTACCAAAGGCTTTCGCAATCCTCTCTGCATCGGGAAGCTCACTTGTGGGATCACTACTGCCGATGGAAAACGTTTGCACAGGATGGCTGCTCTGCTTACTCATAAACGCAACCACGGCAGCAGAATCGATTCCACCAGATAAAAAGGCGCCCACAGGGACATCTGCAATCATGCGGAGACGTACACTTTCTTCCAGAGACGAGAGAATCTCTTCTTGCCACTGTGCGAGAGATTTTTTGTGATTCGTTTCATATTTCAAAGACCAATATCTCTGGATATCGATTTTATTCGTGTTCAAATCGAGCAGGAGTGTGTGTGCGGCAGGAAGTTTTTCAATTCCTTTAAAACCCGTGAGAGGAGCAGGTAAATACGTGACCGTGAGAAAATGGTGAATCGCTTCTTCATCTATCTCCCTGGGGCATTCTGGCAGCGTTTTGAGGGCTTTGATTTCTGAAGCAAAAGCGAAGGTATTGCCATGCTGAAAATAGACGACTGGTTTTTTACCTACCCTATCGCGGGCAATAAAGAGACTGTTCCTCTGGCGATCCAGAACTGCAAACGCGAACATTCCACGTAGCTTGTGTACGCATTCAGGACCATATTCCATGTAGAGAGCCAAGAGCACCTCGGTATCTCCTGTGGAATGAAAGTGGTGACCCTTCTCTTCCAATAATTTTTTCTGTTCCTGAAAGTTATAGATTTCACCGTTAAAGACGAGCACGTATCGCTTTTCTTTCGATTCCATAGGCTGAGAAG
Source organism: uncultured Candidatus Peribacteria bacterium (assembly GCA_964548055.1). GTDB lineage: Bacteria > Patescibacteriota > Gracilibacteria > Peribacterales > Peribacteraceae > CAZJPS01. The sequence continues at coordinate 9,490 of CAZJPS010000012.1, read as the reverse complement.
CTGCATCCGAAAGATCGAGAATGGAAAGACGCCGATGGCCAAGCCCCACATTGTCTTTACTGTACGTGCCTCGCCCATCCGGACCGCGATGGCTGATAGCATCCGTCATGCGATTCAATTCCCCTGGAAGAACCGGAGAACCATCGAGATGCACAATTCCTGCAATGCCACACATAGATGTGAATAGTACTAGAGTTTACCTGGGCCTCGCGAGCAAAACGTAGCGCAGTGGCAAGAAAGAAAATGGCACTCCTTTCAGTTTTATCACTTCCAAATCTGCCTGTGCGCACAATTTTTTCAGATCCTTGGGGCGGAACATATGCAAATGCCACTCGTTCCCATCGCTGCACGATTCCATGCGTGGAAGCAGAAGATGGAAGAGGCCTGTTGCCTTTAGTACCTTCTTACAGACCATGATCATGTGATCATTGGGAACCGACACGCTGATGTGCCCATTCTGTTTTACCGCTTTTCGCATTTCTGAGAGCACTGCTTCTGGGTGACGCACATGTTCTAGAACTTCACTACAGTAGATGCGATCGAACGAAGCAGGCTCTACGTATTTTGTAAGTTCTTCTGCATCGCCTTGCGTAAGAGTGGCGCTACTGCCTAGCCTCTCTCTGGCAATCTTTAAATAGTGCTCACTTAAATCAAGGCCTACGCGCTCGCGTGCCTGCACTCTCTGCAAAATTGTTCCAACGCCCACTCCCACTTCTAGTACGCGATGCTCTGGGCGCACATCTAACAATTTCAGCAAGAGATCCACCCGCTTTTTCTCTATCCATCGCACGATGGGGCTTGCAGATGCATGATAGTCATCTGGATGATACTTGCGCGACATTTCTTCGTTCCACGCGCGGAACTCATCACTATTCATATGGTGATTGGATGGATCTGTATTCATACAGAGCGACGGAAGAGGAATTCGTTATTCAAAAGACCATTGTTGCTTTTCAGATTTTCTAAGGTGAATCCTCTCTTGTGTGCAAAACGGAAAATTTCTTCCACTGTCGCACATTCGTAAGGGTAACCGCCTAGCCAATCTTTGATATCGATACTCCAAGACATACCTCGCAGGTGCTTATGGCCTCGAATCTTCTTCATCGGATTCTGAAGCGTGAGTACGTACATGATCACCATGCCGCTCATAGCGATGTAATCGATCGTTCTCTGTAAAAATGCGGGGAGGCTGTGGTAGAACTTCTTTTCCTTCAGCCAAAAACTGGAAGAGCCAATTCTTCCATCGGGATGAAGCCCCCACTCATCTGTTTTATTGTAGATAGCGATATAAAACACACCGCCCGGTTGTACCAAACCACATGCATTTTCAATCGCCTGCCACATTTTGCCTGTGTGATGGAGCACACCCCAGGAATACACAACATCAAACTGACCAATGGAATCTATGAATGCTTTATCTAAAATCGAACCGTGCGTGACAGTCCACTTTTCAGGATTTCCTTCGCGTCTTTTTAATTCTGCAGTGCAGGCAACAGAATCAGGATCAATATCGAGGCTGAAGATCTGTGCAGCTCCTAATTTATAGGCAGCCAAAGAAAAGAGTCCGCTCCCGCATCCAATATCTACAAATGTTTTGCCTTCCAAGGAAGCGACCCCTAAAAAACGCTGCAAAGAAAGCACTGCCTCTTCAATACGGCCAGGATTTAAAGCATGGTCCAAAAAAGACTGCCAGTTTTTGCCGAAAGCGAACATGTCTCCACGCTCGGGGAGAGAGGAAGAGTTCATAGAACAGTTAGAATAATAGGGATTTGAGTATAAGAATAATAGGGCAGTCGTATGAGATCTTTTTGAGCTTCGTCCCATTAATCTTATTCCTATTACTCTCTTATTCTATAAAGACGCGGAACACGCTCTACTCCATCCTCATACATCTGCTCCCACTCAGCTTGGTTGCACGTTTGCCGGAACCACGATAATCGATCTTCTGTAAGAAGGACGAGATAGCGAATTTGAAGAGCCTGGATAGCCGCTTTGCTGCAACTGTTCTCTATCGCCTGCAATTCATCCGTTGTCTCTTCAGGCCGTTCATATCCTGCATCAATCACGTAACGTCCGGTGTAGTACGAAAAGAGAACGCGATCGTTGGATGGAAATTGGTCGCTAGAATGAAGATAGAAATATTCGGAAAGATTGGTGTTGGCTTGTATCCACTGATACATATCGTTTTCAGCTGCAGACTTCGAAGGGACCTTAGGGAAGAAAGATCTGGTTTCGAGACGCAGAGAAGGAAAGGCAAGTTTTACTGCGGCATTCAGGCTTCCGGCCATCAGTAGACACGCAAGAATCATAATGCCCACGTATCTTTTGAAACGCGAGGGGGAGGCAAAAAATATATCCCACAGGTACAGGCCGATAAGGATGGAGGACACCCCAAATGCAACAAAGAAGAATCTGTTCATTTCATGCTCGCGCCCCACAAACTGCACAAACAAAGGCAATACAAAGTGCATAGCTGCCAAAAGCCCAATGAAGAGCAAGAAAGGTGACGTGCGTCTTCGTTTCCAAGCCCACACGCATGACAGAATGAAGAGCAGAACATACGGTCCAAAATCGCGCACAAACCTCCATTCCCACAGCGCAATCGTATCTTTTTCGGGACCGCCATCAATGTGCAGCCGGCCATCAAATCCTATGGCAAAAGAAGAGACACTGGAGTCGCCTGATCGCACACTCAACACGCCTCCCTGGATGAGTGAGATTGCGCTAACGAAAATGAAAAGGATGGTGCACAGAAAAGCCACTTTCTTCCAAGATGTGTTTCCCTCTTTTACAAACAAGAATTGAAGAACAGGGAAAACTACGAGGGAACCAAGGAGCAGAACCAAACTTGTTTCTAAGCAGAGTGCGATATCGAGCGCCAATATGAATGCGACGATAGTCCATGCAACAGCTTCTCTGCGCATCGTAGATGCCCACGCCTGAGAAAGACTGAAAAGTATGGGGAACAGGAATGCCACTCCCATCGCAATCGCACGGTGACCGAGCATAGGAAGAAGTGACTGCGCATACATCAAACGAATCGTAGGCGTGAGCCATCGCAGAACTGTTTCTGAGGCTGGAACGATGGGTTCACCGAGAACATAGTGCGTAAAGAGATCACGAAGCAACCACACTCCTTGTATCCAAAAAAGCCCTGCCCCAAGGAGTGCCAATGCTCCACAGATCACAACTGCTTTGCGCGATCTACTAAACTGCCAAGCAAGAGCTCCTGCACCCAATACAATTCCTGCCACCGCAAACAGAGGTTGCCACACATACGAGCTCATCACAGAAAGACCCGTGAGAAACGAAAAATGTGCCACTACTAAAGCAGGAGCGTAATGATAGTTATACGGATTCCACGGATTCACGGGATCGCGAATAGGGAATCCTCCTTCCATAATTTCTGCAGGTACCGATAAATACGCAGGTGTCCACAAATCACTCCCTCCATCACGCGCATAGGAAAGTCCGCAGAAGAGAATGATGAAGCCAAGAGCAAGCAGCGTGAAACGGCTGATGCTTCCATCAGAAGATCCACTGAACATCTCACGCTTCCAAATTGTGAGGCTGAGTGTGGAGAAAAGCATCAATACAGGCACCATCCAAAAGACCTGCTGAATGGGGAATAGATATCCAAGAGTGTTTGTAAGAAGAACAGACACCGCTACCCCTAAAACAGCGGCCATACACAAAAGACCAATCCCCCACTGCAACCGAAGAATTGCTCTGCTGACTGCATATCCAAAAGCCAAATATAAAACTGCAAGTGCGAGCGCAATAAGAACAGGCATCAGCGCTGAGTGTGCTCTATCCCGATACTTTCTTCAATGTGGTAAGGCAGCCGACCTGATTGTTCAAAGTAAATACGGATGAGGAGCTCAGCAATCAGGCCCATCAGAAGTGCTTGTACTCCCAGAATAATCAAAAAGAGTGTGAAGAGCGGCAGAGGAGTAGCCACAAAATCGCGGATATGGAGCAATTTTAAAATGATTGTTGCAATTCCCGTTACACATCCAAGCCCCATAAATATAAACCCAACAGAACCAAAGAAGTGCATGGGACGCGCCACATACGTGTGGAGGAACTTTACTGTGAGAAGATCGAGAAGCACCCGAACTGTTCTGCCGAAAAGTCCGTAATGTGATTTTCCGTGTGTGCGTGGATGGTGGTGTACTTCTACCTCGCCCACTTTCGCCCCATGCCAGGCTGCCAGCACGGGTACAAAGCGATGCATGTCTCCGTAGAGCGGCGTGTGTTCCAGATATTCGCGCTTGTACGCTTTGAGAGTGCATCCATAATCGGACAACCGAACACCCGTTACGCGCGAGATCACACTATTCGCTAACTTCGATGGCCATTTTTTTGCGAATGAATCTTGCCTCTCCTTTCGCCAGCCAGAAGCGATGTCGTATCCTTCCCGTAGTTTTTGAAGAAGCCGAGGAACATCCGCAGGATCGTTCTGTAAATCGGCATCGAGCGTGATGATGATAGGTGCTCTGCTTGCATGAATACCTGCACTGAGCGCGGCTGTTTGCCCAAAATTGCGACGGAGCTTAATGGCTTTTACATGCGAATCTTTTGCGGCAATCGAACGAATGATTTCGAAACTTTTATCTTCCGATCCATCATCCACAAAAATAAGTTCGTACGAATACGTATTCGCACTGCATACGTCCACAATTTTGCGATGAAGCTCTTGTAAGCTCTCCTGCTCATTATGCACAGGCACAATGAAGGATAAATGGGATGCTATATTCACCCTGTAATCCTAGTTCTTGGCTTCCAGACTGTCTATGCCTATATCTCCACCCATGGCCGCTTCTGGGGATCTGGCGGATGCTTCTTTCCCTGTACCCCCTTAAATGCTGCGGGACGGTACAGATGTTCATAGGCGCGCACATGAAAATTACCGGCAATCAGATCATTCCTCACAAAAAACGCATTCACACCATTCCGATCGGTGCACACCAATGTGTATCCCTTCTCTGTTCCAAGCTTTGTGAGGGCCTTCAAACTTGCTCCATAATAATCAGTCTTATCCCATCTGAACGTGGGGTCGTAGGGAATTGTTTTGGACACATCCGCTGGCAAACACGCGTTGTATTCCATAATCACGACTCGTGGACGGTAGCCTTCAATCGCCTTCCACACCCAATAATCGTTTCCATCGATATCGATACTCAGAAGATCAAATTCCGCAGGCACGTTATATTTTTGAAACAGCTGGTTGATGTTTTCTGCCGTGATGAACTCCTGTTTCACGCTGCTTCCTGGAATGGGATCCTGACCGTCCATCAAAAGTCCTGTCCATCCTTTACGAGTCTGCAAATACCGAGCATTACACTGTAATCCATCCTCCACGCCAAACTCTACAAAATACTTATTCGTAGTCCCAATCATCGCAAAAATAGCATGAATGATTCCATCTTCTCCGTTTTGAGAGAACTCGCGACGTTCAATAAACGGAATGCGGCGCTGGAAGGTAGAAAGATCACTAATTGGAATATGAAACAGGCGATGAAACGAAAGAGTGATGTAGGCATGCAAGAACCCGCGAAACCAATCGAGGGACTTTCGGAGACGTTTGTGAATCCGGGTGAGCACGTGGGGAGTTTAGCACTCTAGCGAAAATCCCAATGACCAAATCCCAAATCCCACCGAAGAGATTTTTTACTTTGGGCCTTTTGTTTTTCCTTGTTCTTT
>CAZJPS010000012.1:0-3684 GCA_964548055.1 uncultured Candidatus Peribacteria bacterium | reverse complement strand
TTGGGATTTGGGATTTGCTCCGTAATACCTCTCTGTCATCATACATATGTGAAGAAAATCCTCATCACCGGCGGCAGCGGCTTCTTTGGCTCTCATGTCGTGAAAGCACTGCGTACGCGTCCAGGCTATGAAGTAATCACTCCAAGCAGTACTGAATATGATCTGCGCGATCACGACCGCGTGAAACAGATGTTCACAGACATCCATCCGGACGCAGTCATTCATATGGCAGGAGTGGTGGGTGGCATTGGCGCCAATAGAGAACATCCGGGGAAATTCTTGTATGAAAACTTGATGATGGGAACGCAGACCATTCATGAAGCGTACGTATCCGGCGTGAAAAAATTTGTGACCATCGGCACCATCTGTGCCTATCCAAAATTCACCCCAGCGCCTTTTAAGGAGGAAGATTTGTGGAATGGGTACCCAGAAGAAACGAATGCTCCCTACGGTCTTGCTAAAAAAATGCTCCTGGTGCAGGGGCAATCGTATAGGCAAGAATACGGTTTTAACGCAATTTATCTGCTGCCAGTGAATCTGTACGGTCCAGGTGATAACTTTGATTTGGAGACATCACATGTAATTCCTGCCCTCATCAGAAAGTTCTCAGAAGCAAAAAAGACGGGGAATAAGGAGGTAACTTTATGGGGAGATGGAACACCTTCCCGTGAATTTTTGTATGTAGAAGACGCTGCAGAAGCCGTTGTACTTGCTCTGGAAAAATATGATGGATCAGAACCAGTGAATTTGGGAACCGGCAAAGAAATCCGCATTAAGGACCTTGCCGAGATGATTGCAAAGGAGATGGGTTTTACCGGTAAAATCATCTGGGATACAAGTAAACCCAATGGGCAGCCCAGAAGATGCTTAGATACAACAAGGGCAAAAAAATACTTTGGGTTTGAGGCGAACACTACCTTTGAAGAAGGGTTAAGAAAGACCATAGAGTTCTTTGAGCGCACATAAACCTTTCTCCTGCTAAAATCACAACGTGCTCACCATTGCTTCTCTTCCCAAGCCCTTCATTGGGCATATCGGCGTGATACAAAGAAATGCGATTGGAACGTGGCTGCAACTAAAGCCCCGTCCGGAGATTATTTTGTTTGGAGATGAAGAAGGAACTGCGGAAGTAGCGAAGGAATTCGGCATTACGCACATCAAGGACACCGAATGTAATGAATACGGCATTCCCTATTTATCAGGTGTATTCAAAAAAGCCCAAGAGCACGCCAAAAGCGACATTATTTGCTACAGCAACTGCGATATTATTTTGCTGCAGAATTTGATGGATGCTTTGGAGAAAGCGAAGAAATTTCCACAGTTTCTCCTTGTCGCCGAGTGCCAAAACCTCGATGTAAAAAAACCAATCGTGTTCAGTGACGTGAATTGGAGGGAACAACTCATCAACTTTATGAACGAAAAAGGAAAGCGACGCGTGAACGCCTCCGATTTCTTCGCCTTCCGCTCAGGCATGTTCCCGAATCCTCCCCCTTTGGTCCTCGGCCGTGCCTACTTTGATAACTGGATCATCTACGAGGCCCGCCGTATGGGAGCACCCGTGATAGATGCTACCGGAGACATCACTGCGATCCACCAAAACCATTACTACGCAGCAGTACCAGGGGAAACCGAGAAAAGCCACAATGGATTTGAGGCTCAATACAACCTAAAAGTGCTCGGCCGGAACCAAGTGTATTGGATTTACGATGCGACGTATCGGTTACACAGCGGTCGTATACGCAAGCTTCTCTTTACGGCGACTCCGCTCAAAGAGAGATGGAAGAGGATAAGAAGACAAGTGAAATATACATTTGGACTATAGTGACTAGACGAAATAATTCGATATGATGCGCATTATGACAGAGTACGATCGAATAATTGTTATTATTGTATTTTTTCTCGCACTTGTAGGTGTATATGTTGTAGGAACAGAAACTTTAGTTGGAAAAAGAGTGGTCAATTCTATGCGTCGGCACCCCTGGCCTGTTGAACTAGCTATTCTATTCTTTGCGTTATCTCCAACTCTTCCAGGACTGATGCTGGTCCCAATCACACTCATATATGGATGTGAAGTGAATGAGGGTGGTTATCACCCGTGCGTAATCCTCGGCACAGATATGGGACACATATTTTATGACCTATTGGTTACTGGGTGGTTCAGCTTATTAACAGTCCCAATGGGAATTTGTATTGGAATACTTTGGGCCCTACTGAAACGACAAAAAGGCTAAAATCAACTAACTGTGTTCCCGCAGCTCAAAGAGAGATGGAAGAGAATACGGAGGTGGGTGAAGTACAATGTTGGAATTTAAGAGAAAACAAAACAAAAACAACATACGGGGTGGACCGCCGCCACCCTCCTTCGCCTCTGGGCTACGGAGGGCAGGTCGGGGAGTGAAATAAAAAAGGGCGGCTTGCCCACCGTAGCTAAGAAGCGAAGGTGGGTGCCTTTTCTTTTGGTACTTTTCTTTGTGGCGGGGAGACAAAGAAAAGGACACCAGGAGTGGAGCAATAGGGTGCGGGAAGAAGTATTTCTGGAAGGACCGCATGTCGCCCTTCGACAAGTTCAGGGTGACATGCTGTGTTACTCCAAATTTGTGTACACCTTCTCAATCTCCAAAACCTTCTCATCAATATCATGCTCCACCGCCCACTCCCTACACTCCCTCACATCAATCCTCCCTTCATCCAAAATCCAGTGCATCCTCTCCGCAATTTGTTCTGCATCTGAAGGATCCACTCTAAAACCCGTTTTTCCTTCTACAATCGCCTCCATAGCACCACTATCATTTGGACCAATACACGGAACACTCAATGCATTCGCTTCGATGTATACAAGTCCGAATCCCTCAAACGTGTTGTGCCCTGTAAGAGCGGGCATCAAATAGAGATCTGCGGACCGATAGAGCTCTTTCAATTTCTCATCAGAAATATTTCCGAGGAGTGACACATGATTCTGAAGTCCTTTCTCTTCAATTCTTTTCTGTACGCGCTGTACATACGAATCATGGGAATCGCAGTCGCCTACGATATTAAAATGAAACGGTGTGCCGTATTTCTCTTTGTAGACCGCGCATGCATCAATGGCTTCCAGTGCACCTTTTCTCGGCTTCACACCGCCTACAAGCAAGATATGCTTTTTTGCGGACGTTGTTGCCCTCTCTTTTAACGCGGGAAGTGTGATTCCATTGTGAACAACAGTCACGTGATCAGAAAAATGCTTTGCGATGCCTTTCCATTTTTTTCGCAGTGCAAATTCCACGGCGACTTTTGTGTAGTTACTCACGGTAATGAACTGCGGAATCAAGCGGTAATAGAGTTTTGCAAAAAGAGGGCTTACAAATCCCTGAAGCGGACGAATACCGTAACTCCCGTGGATCGTGAGAACCACTTTCTTTTGCCAATGCTTTGCCAAAAACGGAACGACGAAGGCGTAAGGTTCGACCGTAATGTGAATTACATCGGGCTGCACTTCATCCAAGTATTTCTGCACTCTGCGCGCAACACCTACCGCCTTCCATGGAGATGAAAGAAGAACAAGGGGGCGTGGGAGAAGTCCTTTTCCATCACTGGATGCCTCCGTGCTCACAACAACAGATACCTGATGATCATGCTTTTCTAATGCATTTTTCAAATCACGTGCATAGGTATACCAGCCACCATGCCCAGTAAGGCGTTCTGTGA
>CAZJPS010000011.1:0-28481 GCA_964548055.1 uncultured Candidatus Peribacteria bacterium | reverse complement strand
TATGTACTGCTACCCCCGCGCCATCAGCAGAAAATACAATGAGTGATTTGCCATTAATGACCACTTCTGCGCGCGCTGGAAGATCTACACTAAAATTTGGAGCTTCAATGGAATGAATAGAATCTACATGCGCATCGGAGGGTACTAACGCCCACATGGTTCCCTGTGTAAGTTTTAGCTTCACTTCTGATAATTCCTCTCCCTTTGCGCTGTGTATAACATCAACTTCAGATTTTTCATCTAAGCGTGCCCACGTTCCATCAGAAAATGTAAGTGAAGCATGTGATGCGGACCCCGTACTGATAGAGTCACCTGTAAAAATACTCATGCCGTTTTCAGCAGGAACAGATTCATCTCCCTGAAGGGACACGCTCACAATCCCGCGATCTTCACTAAAAAGAGTTGCGGGTGATTCTACAACGGAGGATCCAAATCCAAGCAGCCCCAAAATCCACGAAACAATCCAATATAATAAGAACAACAAAACCGCTAAAGCTATGAGCGTTTTCACTGGGCGTGGAATACCTCGTTCTCTATCTTCTTGATACACGCCTCGCCGGTGACGGTAGCGAACATACATGTGGGCGGGGGCAGAAGGAAATGTTACGGCACTTCCTCTCTAATTACAAACGACTAAATAGAGAGTTCTCAGTGCAGGCTTTTGCTGTATTTGTTGTGAAAAAATTCAATTTTTACTATTCAACTCCACGGAAAATTCAAAAGACAAAATTCAATTTTTTGTGTTGAAGATTTCTACATGATTACATTTCTACATAGCTCGCATACTTTACGCAGTGACACGCGCAATTTCTTCTTTGGTTGTCACGGAGGAGTTCACTAGTTTTTCTCCCCATTCTTTCATACAAATAAATCCTTCTGTGCGCGCCTGTTCTTCTAATGCTGCAGTTGATTCGTTTGCGAGAATTTTTTGGCGAATAGCAGGCGAAGCTATGAGCAGCTCCGGCAGTGCTTGTTGTCCATCATAGCTCGCATTGTCTCCAGCATCACACTGTCCGCTTTGTCTGCATGCTGGCGTAAGAGTACGCACAAGCCGCTGTGCAAGAACCGCACGTAGTGCTGGGGCTAGCGTGTAGGCGCTTACTCCCATCGAAAGTAAACGTGGAACAGATTCAATTGCGGAATTCGTATGCAAAGTAGAAAGAACTAAGTGCCCTGTGAGTGCCGCATTTACTGCTGTTTGTGCAGTATCAAGATCACGAATTTCTCCTACCAAAATTACATTGGGATCGTGGCGCAGAACGCTTCGCAGCCCCTGAGCAAAAGTGTAGCCGTGATCTGGATCTACTTCACTTTGCACAATTCCAGGTAGTTCATATTCCACAGGGTCCTCTAACGTAATGATATTGCGCTGTTTTCCAGTGAGTGAAGCTAAAAGGGAGTACAGTGTAGTTGTTTTTCCGGAACCCGTTGGGCCGGTGACCAAAATGAGACCGTTCGGAAGCTGCATCAGCGCCTCTAGTTCGTTTCTCATGCTTTCGGGAAAGCCCAAAGATGTGAGTGGCAGTATCCCCTTCTTAGGATCCAAAATACGAATGGTAAGTGCTTCACCAAAGCGCGATGGCAGGCTTGCGATGCGCACATTTACTGTTCGATCGCCTACGACGAATGTGTACTGTCCATCTTGTGGTGCAGATGTGATATTTAATTTCATTTTAGCTTCAAATTTCACTCGCCGAATGACATCCGCAAATTGCTGATGAGTGATGGTAGTAAGTGGCTGAAGAACCCCGTGCAATCTCCATTGAATAAGCACCACATTTTTCTCTGGCGAGAAATGAATATCAGATGCTCCTTTTTGTACGCAATATTCCAGTACAGTTTTTAGAAGAGTTTCGCCGTCGAGTGATTGAAAGGAAGGCTCGGACATATCCGGCTATTATACCATATTCTCTGTGACTGTGGTATGATGTTTTTTGGAAATAGAGTGCGAATAAAGTTAAGGATTTTGCGTTTTAGCAGCGAATTGAGTGTTTTATGGAATTTCTCAGAAAAACTGTCATCTAAAACGAAAACTTCTCGAGCATGTTATCCTGCATCCCGTGTCCTTCAATTTTCGTAATGCATCGGAAACGCACAAGAGGCTGCTTTTGCAGAGGAGGATGCTGGTGATTAATGGAATTCTACTTTTTTTTGTACTGATCATCATTTCACGCTTGGTGGAATTACAGGTAGTAGGTGGCCGTGAATATCATACCATCGCTCAGTCACAACATTTCGGGCAAATTGATTTGCCAGCAAGACGAGGCGAAATTTTGGGCGTGAGCAGCAAGACAGGAGAAAAAACAATTTTTGCAACCAACATTACGCTTGATTTGGCATATATAGATCCTCTCATTACAAAGGATCCAAGAATTGTTGCAAACACTCTAGCTCAAATACTTATTACTCCCGAATACCACACCGCATGCAGTACAGGATCCGATGAATGCCCCCGGGAACTGATTCAGTTTTATGCACCCGCATTTGATCCTCTTACCCCCGTAAAATTGCGTGCTTCGGGCGGCCTTTTAGAACCAGTTCCTATTGATGGCACTCTCCCCTCTTCTGTACTCAAGCTTCCAAATCTCGTGCAAGCACGCGATTATTTTGCGAAGTATTTGGAACAAAAAATATCAGAAAAAAATGTGACATTTGCTCCTCTTAAATATGGAGCAACAAAAGTGGAAATGCACGAGGCGCAAAAATTGGATATTCCAGGTGTTACCGTTGATGTTGATCAAGGTCTTGTATACGCAAACCCCGAAGAAATTAATCAGTCATTACTCGATTCATTTTCTCGTCAGCTTGGTGTGGCACTGCATTTAGATCCTAAAACTGTTAAATCTTTACTTCGATCGCGCCCGCTACGCTATGTACCTGTTATGCGCCAACTTCCGCCTACTTTATCTCGGCAGATTTTGGAGGCGAAAACGGAATCGGCAAAGAAAGCGCTGGAAGAATCCAAGAAAAAGCCTGCTCGTCAGCAGGGAGATTTGGATTACCCATTACGTAGTGTTGCTCTTATTTCGGAGCATTGGCGTTACTATCCGGATACAACGATCGCTTCACACGTCATTGGTTTCTTGAATGTGAATCAGGAACCACAATACGGAATTGAGCGCATATTCAATACTCAGTTGCGTGGTCAAAAGGGATCCATTCGTGCTGTCAGCGACCCAAATGGAGGACAGATTTTGCGCCCGGAGCAACAGATAGATAATCCAAAAGATGGAGATACTTTGGTTCTCACGCTTGATAGAACAGTGCAGAAGGAAGTGGAAACCATCCTGAAAACAGCCACAGACAAGTTTCTTGCAGAAAGCGCTCAAGCCATCGTGATGGACCCTTTCACCGGTCGTATTATTGCCATGGCCAATACTCCACTTTTTGATAGTAACAAATACACTGATGTTTATGAAAAGGAGCCAATAACAATCGGCCCGGATCAGCAAAGTAAAATTACAGTTGAGCTTTTTGATCCTGAGACCAATGTTCTTGTAGTGAGGGCGTACCGTGGCCAGGTTTTTACGGCATCAGGGCGCTTGGCACTTACTCCTAAAACAAGAGAATCCATTGAAGCTCTTGAAAAGTTGTACGACTTGCATGATCTTGCTCGTTATTACAATTACATTGGGGACAATTTGCGACGAGAAGTGTTTCCTACAGATAAGCCAGATGTATGGTTAGCCTATAAAAATAATCTGGGTTTGGGCGCGTACCTGAACCGAACAACACAGGCTATTTACGAGCCAGGTTCCGTGATGAAGCCACTGATTATGGCTATTGGTATTGATCAAGGTGAAATCACGCCATCTGATACATACAGCGATACTGGGCCTGTCCTCGTTGATAATTACCCAATTGATAACAACGACCATCTGCACTACGGACGAGTGAACATGACGAACTGTTTGGAATTCTCCATTAATACCTGCATGACGAGTATTTCTTTTAAACTAGGCGGCAAACTTTTGTATGGTGCATTGCAGCGCCTGGGCTTTGGGCAAATTACTGGCATTGAATTAGAGGATGAGTTGGCAGGAGAAATTCCTACCTGGCACAACATACCCCGCTCCACACTGGCAACGCTTGCTTTCGGACAAGGTATATCCGCAACACCGCTGCAGGTGATTACAGCATGGTCTGCACTTGCGAATGGCGGGAAGCTTATTAAACCAACCATCATTGATAGTGTTCTTCATGAAGATGGCACTGTAGAAAAACCTCAGCCCAAAATTATTGATCAGGTGTTTAAGCCCGAAACATCAGAAACAATTACGGCCATGCTTGTAAGTTCTGCATCGAAGGGGTTTGCAAAGTCTGGAAAACCCGCAGGGTACCGTATTGCAGGAAAAACGGGTACGAGCCAAATTTCAAAAGGTAAAACATATGAAACTGGCACAGGCTCAACCTTTGCAACGTATGCTGGGTATGCTCCAGTTGAGCATCCACGCTTTGTGGTCCTTGTAAAAATAGATCGACCAAAAAATGCAGTGCATGGTGCCACCGCAGCTGCTCCAGTATTTAAAGAAATTGCTACTTTCCTCTTTAAGTATTACGACATTCCGCCTGATGATCGCAGGTAAAAGAACCCTCAATCAGGTCTGCGATGCCTAGGTTCCATAACTGAAAGCTACGGTGCATTATGTACGATCTGCAAGAGAACGTATTCTTGCAGTGTATTCCTCCAAGATTTGTCTGGTTCGTTCTCTCGTAACGCCAAACTCCTCACCAATTTGTTGTAGAGTTAATTTTTTGGCTTCGGTATTTTTTTGAAATCCATCGTCACCTAATGCAAATCGACGATAAAGCATCTGTTTCTCTCTACTATCAGGTAGGTTTTGCAGGATTCTCAATGCCCGTGCATACCTATCATCCTCTTCAGTTTGGGCTGTGTCGGGAACGTCCTCCAATTCCAGTGGAGAGTCACCATCTAGTACGGGGCGCACACTTGGGCCTTCAAGAAATTTCATGAAACTTTCTAGTCGCCTACTTGTGAGCTGAAGACGTGTTTGTATTTCATCTTTTGTGGGTATTCTTCCCAATTCATCTTCCAATTGTCTGAACTTATTACGAAGTCCCTGTAAATAAGACGGCACCCGTACCGTATCAGCCATGTCCATAATGAATCTTCTTATTGCCTGCTTGATCCAGTACGTGGCGTACGTACTGAAACAAGTGTTACGACTTAGATCGAATCTTTCTACCGCTGTCATGAGGCCAATGTTTCCCTCCGCTATCAAATCCTCAAGTGAAATGTCCTTCCCCCTTTTTTTGTACTTATTTTTGTTGTACTTATTTGCAATGCTCACAACGAGACGTAAATTTGCTGTAATAAGTTCTTCTCGCGCAGACGCATCGCCACTTTCCATCTTTTGAAACAACTCTTTTACCTTTTCAGCACTCAGTAGTTCTGATTTAGCTATATCAGAGAAATACACGGTTAGTACATCATCGCTGCCGATTCGTGACGAAGATACTCCCATACGTAATCAGCGTGCTAGCCTATTCCTTTAGCATAGTCTTGCAAAGAAAAACGAAAGATCTTTGCAGTAATGTGTGTATCTAGATAAAAAGTGGGCGCTGTATTTGAATCATGAATGACGGTTGCTTATTTGACAGTGACAGATTTGGCCAAGTTTCTTGGCATATCGGGGTTCTTACCTCTCTGTACGGCTAAGAAGTACGCAAGTACTTGGACAGGAATAATATTCACCACCGCTTGTGCATTTCCGGCATCTGGCACTTTGATCCATTCATCAAACACTTCTTGGCGATCGGGGGAAATACCGATGATGAATGCGCCGCGGGCTTTTAGCTCCATGCAGTTGCTGAGGATATCGCTCTTCACCTCGTCATTGCCTATGAGTGCGAGACATGGAGTTCCTTTTTCGATAAGTGCGATGGGTCCGTGCTTTAAATCCCCTGCTGCAAATCCTTCGGCGTGGATGTAGCTCACTTCTTGTATTTTAATTGCACTCTCCATCGCCATGGGATAATTCCAGCTTTTTCCAATGATATAGAGATCCTCATGATTTTTTATTTTTTCGCTTAATCCTTTTAGACGTTCTACATAGCGAGGATTCAGCATATCGTTAATGAGCGCACCTGTTTCCAAGAGTAATTTTTTTCCTTCCGGCAGTTTTCCTGCGAGCGCATAGGCTATTAAAAGTAGGACTGCTAGTTGGCCTGTGAGAGCTTTGGTAGAAGCCACGGCGCGTTCAGGACCTGCATTAATGAGTAATGTGTAATCAGCAGCGCGCGCAATACTGGAGCCTTCTGCATTTACAATGGCGAGTACTTTTGACCCCTTGCTTTTGGCAACCTGCATCGCTTCCAATACATCCGCGGTTTCGCCGCTCTGGCTCACTACAATCACGAGTGTTTCTGGAATCAAAAAGTGATTGTAGAGTTTAAATTCACTCGCAGAAATAACATTCACATGCTTCCCTGCTACGACTGAGAAAAAATATTCCGCAGCCATGCATGCCTTATTTGCAGTTCCACAACCAGTAAGAATGGTCCCTTTTGCATCACGAATTGCTTTAGCAAGAGTAAGAATCTGAACGGTATCTTGATTCACAGCACGGGCGACACTTTCTTTCTGATCCATGATTTCTTTCATCATAAAGTGCTCAAAGTCTCCTTTTTGTGCTTGTTCTATAGACCACGTAATTTCAATTTCGCGTTTTGGGCGCTCTTCCCCCGTTTTAATATCTGAGAAAAGAATATGTTTACCATTTGTCACCACCATTTCCCCATCATCCAGATATTGAACAGTGCGAGTGTAGTCCAAAAATGCGGGAATATCGGAGGCAATGAAATATCCGCAGACATCTCCATGTTCATATTCTTCTTTTTTTGAAGAGCGGTTAGCGGCAAGCGGCAAGCGACCAGCTTTTTCATTCTTCTTATCGCTTATCGCTAATCGTGTATCGCCTTTCTCCACTCCAATAATCAACGGTGACCCTGTTCGTGCAGCTACGAGTGTGCCGCTCACCGTATGTAATGCGACGATTCCGTACCGCCCTTCAAATCGCAAGCAGGCTGCGCGCACAGCAGCTGCAAAGTCTCCCCTCTTTTTAAATTCTTCTTCAATCAAATGCGGAATCACTTCTGTATCTGTTTCAGAATGAAAAATGTGATTCTTCTTTTGCAAATCATGACGCAACTCCAAATAGTTTTCGATGATTCCATTATGGACAACCGCAATTGTTCCATCACAGTTTAAATGAGGATGAGCGTTCTCCGGTGTTACTCCTCCATGCGTTGCCCAGCGCGTGTGAGCGATCGCCAGTGAGCACTCACCATCAAATTTATCGCTATCCACCGTCCCAATCCGGCCCACATCCTTTTCGGTGTGTAACGTACCTCCCTTATTATAGGCAACTCCCCACGAGTCATACCCGCGATATTCCAGGTTTTTTAGTCCATCAATCGCAATTTTCCCTGCATCCGTCCGTTTGCCAACGTATCCGAAGATTCCACACATGGCCCCTATTGTAGGGTGTGAAAACGGCAGATGGAAGCGAATAAAATGAAAAAAAGATTACAGGGAATAAAGGGAAGTAAGGGATTAAAGGGATGATAACAAACAAGCGAGGGCTTTCGTTTTCTTCTATTTCCCTTCAATCCCTTCTTTCTCTTCAATCCTTTTGTTCCCTCGTCGCCTTGACCATTCCCCTCTTCTCTAGTACCTTTTGTCGGCCCTATGCCAATTATTGAGTCCGCCATCAAACGAGCCCGTCAGAACGAAGTGCGTCGTATTCGCCGCCTTCCGTTCAAAACACGCTTAAAAACAGCTACGCGCTCCTTTACGGATCTCATTCAGGAAGGAAAAAAGGATGAAGCACAGAAGCTTCTCCCACAGGTGTACAAGGTTATTGATACTGCTACCAAAAAGCATCTTATTCACCGCAACACTGCAGCTCGCAAGAAATCGCTGTACGCGAGAATGGTTGCAAAGAAGTAACTCACAAAATTGTACGTCTGAGTTCACTCACTTTTTTACGCTGCGTTTGCTTCGAGTACAGTGACTCTTATATCGAGATCATCAATATTGTGCATAAAAGTGATATGGTTTTGATCGACCTTCAGAGTTAGTTCTTCTACTTTTCGATCAACTGCACCGACTTTTTTATCGACTCTATCAACTTTTCTATCTACGTGATCAATTTTTCGTCCTAGTTCTGAAATTTCTTCTTTTAACTCGCGTCGCACATCAACAATCTCTTGCATGAGCATCTGTAGAAGTTTCTTTGTAGTAAGTTTCTTATAGAAACTGTCGTTATCATCTGAGTGAATCATAAAGCAGAATTGAGAACGAGAAGAATGAAAAACGATGCTAACGCGCACAAGTGGAAATGCAAAATGATGGTGTACATCCGAATACCCACTAAAAACTCCCAATGACAAACTACAAGCCTCCATGACCAGTATCACTTTCTATTTTTCTCACCCCCTGCTTCACTATCTTTCATGAATCTTCTCGGACTTGATATTGGAAAACGCAGAACCGGAGTTGCATTTTTAGATGCCCGTACGGGAATTCCTCTCCCACTTTCTACGATCGAGCACACATCAGAAGATGGACTTTTATCGCAAGTGCATTCTTACGTACGGGAAAAAACGATTGGAAAAGTCATCATCGGTCTCCCCCGATTGCCATCTGGAAAGGAAGGTGAACAGGCAGAGTACGTGCGGAGTGTTGCCGAAAAAATTCGCGCTTTTGGGGTTGATATTCAATTCATCGATGAGCGATACACCTCTCCCCGTAGAGGAACTTCCATTTCCTACGATGGCGATGCAGCCGCTGCTTGTGAGATCCTTTCATCGATAAAAAAAGCCGAATAATATACACGAAAAATGGTTGTTGACAAATACAAAAAAATAGTTATTATATCCAACTAGCTCTTTTACGTCTAATGCTCCTTCCAATGCTATTAAAAGCAATAACTGTGGAAAACAGTCGAGCCCATCCATTCCTAGATCTGTTGCTTCTGTCAATTTTTTGGTAAAACGAGAGTTGCACTCTATCCCCCTGTCTCCATGTCCACCCCTGCCACCGTTACAGTTCCCACTTCACAGGCTGCTACAAGCCAAATTTCCCTGAACTTGCAGGAACTTCTTAATAATTTGTTCCTCGTACTTACAGAAAAAGAAGTGACAGTCATCAAAAAGCGCTTTGCTCTTTTTGGTCAACCAAAGCAAACATTGGAGAAAATTGGCAAACATTTTAAAGTCACGCGTGAGCGCATTCGTCAAATTGAAAGCATTGCTCTCAGTAAACTTCGCCGCACAGTCCGTACAACGAGGCTGGATGAGGTGAATGAGATGGCAAAAGGAATACTTCGTGCACACGGAGGTGTGATGCCAGAGGATGATCTGGTCAGCCAGGTTTTACGCAGAATTCAAAACAGCACGGCCATTGATGGCTCTGTTCTGCGTCTTTCGTACTCCATCGATCAAGAAATGAGTAATATCGGACGCAATCCATCTTCAATTGCTTTCTGGCGCCTCACTTCTTTAGCTGCTGAAGATGTTTCTACTATTGTGGAAAATATTGTGAAAATTCTGAAAAAGCGAAAGACGTGTATGAAAACAGAGGAATTAATTTCGGCCATTCAGTCCTTGAATCTCTTTAAAGATCGCGTTCCAAGCCCAGAATTAATACAGAGCTGCCTTCGCATCGATGAACGTCTCCGCGAAATTGATGAAGGCTGGGGACTTACAGAGTGGAGATTCGTTCGCCCTCGCAGTATTCGTGACAAAGTGGAAATTATACTCAAGAAGGCGGGACAACCGCTTCACTTTATGGAGATTGCGAATCGCATACGCGAAGCACGCTTTGACCATAAAAATGTAACGGTACAGGCTGTACACAATGAACTTATTCGCTATCCACAGTTTGTGCTTGTTGGTCGCGGGCTCTATGCGCTGCGCGAGTGGGGTTTTGAGCCGGGCACCGTTGCTGATGTTATAGAGCGTATTCTTCTCGAAAAGGGACCTCTGAGTAAAAAGGAAATTATTGCGGAAGTAGCAAAACAACGCACAGTCAAGGTAGGCACTATTTCGCTTAATTTGCAGAAGATGCCCTACTTTACTCGCGTTGGTCGAGCTGTGTATGCGTTTGATCCAGGAAAAAAGACAGGCACGATTGCGTAACAATTATAAAAAGCGGTGGACGATTAGCATGGTACATAAAAGCTAAACGTTCCCCGCTTTTTGGTGTACTATTCATTCCTCTTTCGTATGAAATACACTCGCACACTTTCATCGGCCGTTCTGTGTTTCTCTCTGTTTGCTCTGTCTGCGTGCACAGATACGCCTGGGCCGTTACCTCAAGGTACTCAAACACTGAAAGGAACACTTGCAAGGGCCGAAATCTCACTACGGAGGCGCGGGACTCACCTTCTGCTTCAGGATGGCCAGCCGCTCTATTACGTGGAGAGTTCCAAGGTTAGCCTGCACCCGTATGAGGGAAAGGAGATCGTTCTCCAGGGTGTCTTAGAATATAACACCGAGGCAAAAGCACTTCCGGTACTTGTTGTGGATAAAGTAATAGGTGGAGATGAAAAACCAAAGGTGTGGAATGTCCCCTCTCTTGGCATTTCTTTTTCAGTTCCTGATACATGGAAGGGAAACGTACAGGCATCGTCCGTTCAGTTCACTCTTTCGGGTTCATTAACCTCCGTGGCACTTATTTCTATGGTGGATGCGAGTGTACTCCCCTTTAATTTTCAGTCACTCACAGCTTCCAGTTCCACTCTCACGCTGCGCCCACTTGTTATTGGCACTTATAAAGCTGTTTCAATTGTTCGCGAAGAGAGAAACAATCACACCGTGTACATTGATGTGGGAGCAAAAGATAAACGGTTCTTGGCGTTTTCATTCGCGCTTATGCGTACCCGTCCGTTGCAAGTACAGGTAGACGAGCAGCTTCGGATTGTTCAATCTCTGTCAGTAAGTTCATCGTCTGCACGTTCTTCTGTCAAAACAAGTGTTTCAGGGAGTGCCAATGGATCTGCTTCAAACGCACAAGGAAAACCATGTGGTGGACCTGCGGGCATCTTGTGTCCAGCAGGATACTTCTGCCAAGTGACGGATGCGGTGACGGATATTGGAGTGTGTAAAAAGATCTAGTTGGGAATAAATTTAAATGTTCAAACTACCGATCTCAAGTTTCAAGAAAATAGAAAGGGGGTACAAGGGATAAAAGTGAAAAGGGTCTTTTTGTACAAAGAAAATGTCTTATCGCAGGGCGGGTTTCCGTACCCGCGGTAATGCAAAGTGATGTCACTCGTGCTTCACTCTGAGTTCGTCGAAGGGTGACGCACGTAGGTTTTTGATGTTTCTAAAAACTACAAACTAAAAACCGAAACCTTTCAACCATACTTTTTTGACTCCATCCAGAAGCCCAGTACTATGGGTGTACAAGAGTACACCAAACTTTTTACTTCCTTCACTTCTATTTTCCCACCTGTACTATGTCTAAAACTTCTACTCCCACTATGGCTGACACTTCTAAGACTAAATCATCTGCAGCAGCACAAGATGCATCACGTACGGATGCCATTACAGCTGCACTTTCTCAGATTAAAAAAAAGTATGGTGACGGCGCCATTATGGAAATGGGTAATCAGCACTCGGTACATATAGAAAAATTTTCCTCAGGTTCTTTGGGTTTAGATATCGCTCTGGGTGGTGGAATGCCGAAGGGTCGTATTATTGAAATTTATGGTCCAGAATCTTCAGGTAAAACAACGCTGGCATTGCATTCTATCGCTCAAGTTCAGCGCTCAGGCGGGCGGGCTGCATTTATAGATGCAGAGCACGCCCTTGATGTGCAGTATGCAAAAAAGATTGGAGTGGATATTGATACTTTGCTCGTTTCTCAGCCTGATAATGGTGAACAGGCACTGGAAATAGCGGAAACACTCGTTCGTTCAGGCGGAATAGATATTGTTGTCATAGACTCTGTCGCTGCTCTTACACCCCAGGCTGAAATAGATGGCGCTATGGGTGATTCTCATATGGGACTCCAGGCACGTTTAATGAGCCAGGCCCTCCGCAAGCTCACGTCCATTGTGAGTAAAACAAATTGCTCGGTGATATTTATCAATCAGATTCGCATGAAGATTGGGATCATGTTCGGTAATCCAGAAACAACAACAGGAGGCAATGCTCTTAAGTTTTATGCTTCTCTCCGTTTGGATGTTCGTCGTATCGATAAGCTTACGGAAAAAGCTGATCCTAATAAGGAAAAACAGACAGATGGCCAGGACATTGTGGGAAACAGAACCAGGGTAAAGGTGGTGAAGAATAAAGTGGCTCCCCCTTTCCGCCAGGCTGAATTCGATATTCTGTATGCAACGGGTATCAGTAAAGAAGGCGAGATTTTAGATCTGGGTGTGAAATATAACATCATCGAAAAGTCCGGTGCCTACTTCCGCTACGGTGAAGAAACGATTGGTCAGGGTCGTGAGCAAGCACGTATGTTCCTCATTCAGAACCCAAAGCTGTCGCAGAAAATTGATAAAGAAGTGAGAGCTGCAGCTGCAATTTAGGTTTCACCTTTTTACTTTGTACAACATTCAGGCATGTCAGATCTTCTCTTCGAAGGACACGGATGGAAAATACAGTTCGTAGAAGGGAATTTGCCTGATGGACGCGTGAAAAAGATTGCAAGGGCTACCATTTGCGACACTGTTCACATTCTTGCGTTTCCCACAAAAGAAACTGTACTTATTCTTAGAGAATTTCGTCCCATCTACGGCACGTATGTTTGGATGGTGCCGAGTGGGAAAGTAGATAAGGAAACAGATCCATATGGTGCGGCGCAAAGGGAATTACAAGAGGAAACTGGGTTTAAATCAAAAGATTTGAGCCCATATTTCACTTCTAAATATTCTGAGCGTCTTCAGTACACGGCTCATGTGTATCTAGCAAAAGATCTGATAGCAGAACCCCTTCCCCAGGATGATACGGAACTGATAGAAGTACATGAACTTCCTCTTACTGAAGCACTGGAAAAGGTTTTAAAAAGCGATTGCACTCATACCATGAGTGCGTTTGCCTTGCTGCACTATAAACATGACCTTGAGAATGGCATGTGGAAAACATGGTAGGTTATCCACATATTTTCCACTCTTCTCCCACCTGCAAAATTTTGAACAGAAATAGTACTGTTGCGTAAGTGGATCCTGGTACATTCAGTCGTACAATCTCCGCTCTATGCAACTTTCTCCCCCCGCTTCTCTTCTCACAGGTCAGCCGCACTCTGTAGAGGCAGAGCGTACAGTTCTGGGGGCTCTATTAATGGATCCAGATGCAATCATTAAGGTATCCGATCTCCTGACGCCCGATGATTTTTACGATCCAATGCACCGGCTTATATATCAGGCGGTGTATGAACTGTATCAAACGCATGAACCTATCGACTTCGTCACCGTTAGCAGCAGGCTTTCCGACCATAAAAAGCTTCAAGATATTGGCGGAAGTGCCTTTTTGGCAGAGCTTGCTACATCTGTTCCAACATCTTCCCATATTTATCAGTACGGACAGATTGTCAAAACAAAGGCAGTGCATCGTCGCATCATTGATGCAGGGCAAAAAATTGCTGGAATGGGATATGAAGAGAATAAGCCAATAGCTGAGTTACTGGATTCGGTAGAGAAAACAATTTTCACAATCACAAATGCTTTTATCAAAGAAAAGTTCGTTCACATTCGCGAGGTATTGGACGCTCGGTATGAAAAATTTGCTGAAATGCATGAATCCCCAGATGAAAGTGCAGTGAAAGGTGTTCCCACAGGATTTATTGGAATGGATAATAAACTCTCTGGCTTGCAACCCAGCGACCTTATTATTTTGGCCGGCCGCCCAAGCATGGGAAAAACCGCGCTCGCTTTAAACATTGCACAGAATGCTGCCATTAAATCGCATAAAACAGTTGGCATTTTCTCTTTGGAAATGAGTAAAGAGCAATTAGTGGACCGCTTATTTGCATCCATGCTGGGAGTTGATTCTTGGAAGTTACAGCGAGGAAAGTTGGATGATAGTGATTTTCAGAATATGGGACCCATCATGGATGAACTGAATAAAGCTAATATTTTTATTGATGATTCCGTTGCTTCGTCGCTTCCAGAATTACGAGCAAAAGCACGGCGACTACAAATGGAACACGGGCTTGATCTTATTATCATCGATTACTTGCAGCTTATGAGTACAGGCAATGCTCACTATGCTGGGAATCGTGTGCAGGAAATTTCTGAAATCTCTCGTACGCTTAAGCAAATCGGTCGCGAGCTCCATGTGCCCATCCTCGCTCTCTCCCAGCTCTCACGCGCCGTAGAAACACGCCCAGGCAATATCCCTCAACTTTCTGACCTGCGAGATTCTGGATCCATTGAACAAGATGCCGACGTTGTTTTAATGATGTACCGCGAAGATTATTACGAAGAAGACAGCGATAGACCGGGAATGACAGACGTGTATGTACGAAAGCATCGCAATGGGCCAACAGGAAGAGTGGAGTTGCATTTCAAGAAAGAGCAAATGAGGTTTTATGATGTAGATAAGACGCATTCGAAGGCGAGGCCAGATGACGATGAGTAAATCCTTGGGAGGAAGTTTCAATTTTCAAAGTACAAGCTTCAATAAAATTTCAAATAATTAATAACAAAAAAACAAAAAATATCATATCGCAGAGCGGGTTTCCCTACCCGCGGGTCCAGTAGAAATATTCCACAAGACCGCATGTCGTGGTTCGACCCGGCTCAGGACAGGCTCCCTCACCATGACAGCTAGTGAGATGACGTTTTGATTATTGAAATTCTTTTTCTTATGTTTTCTTGTTAGTTGAAACTTAAAAATTGAAACTTCACCTCTCCTTCTATCTTCATAGGATCCTGCTATCCTATAGCCATGCCTACTGATTTCATCCCCGTCCGTCCTGAACTCTCGCTAACGGCGATTTTATTTTATGCTTTTTTTGCGTTCGTGCTGGGTCTTGCCCTTACGCCTTCGTTCATTTCTTTTTTGCGCAGAAATAAATTGGGGAAACAATTGCGCGTGGAAACAGTGGATGGAAGAGAACCAACAATTTTTAAAAAATACCACGAAAAGAAATTTGGAACGCCTACCATGGGTGGAATTCTTATCTGGGGATCGATTCTTCTTACAGTTTTATTTTCTCGCACGCTTTCGCTCAGTGGCGTATTAGAAAACTCTCTTCTGCAGCGCGGACAAGTGTATCTCCCACTCATTGTGATGGTGGCGTTGGGTATTTTAGGGGCCATAGATGATTACCTGAATATTTTAGGAATGGGAAAAAAGAAAGGCATGGATGTGCTTCCGAAAATTCTGTCGCTTCTATTTATTGCAGGCGGGGCCGCGTGTTGGTTCTTTTTTAAACTCGATTACAACTCGGTCTACGTCCCATTCTTTGGATCACTTGTGATCGGTTGGTGGTACATCCCACTCGCAGTGCTTGTGATTGTGGGAACCGCGAATGCAGTGAATGTGACTGATGGTTTAGATGGTCTCGCTGGTGGACTTCTCGTTATCGCCTTCTCAGCTTTTGGAGTTCTTTCATTCTTTGCAGGTCTCTACATACTCGCTGCATTCTGCGCTGTTACCGCTGGAGCCATCGCTGCGTTTTTGTGGCACAACGTGCCTCCCGCTCTTTTTTACATGGGAGATACTGGTGCATTGGCGCTTGGTGGCTTGCTGGGTGTGATCGCTTTAATGACAGATCAGGTGCTGCTGCTGCCACTTATTGGTTTTGTGTTCGTCATAGAGATGCTCTCTGTCATTATTCAACTCACCAGTAAAAAGCTGCGCGGAGGAAAGAAAATATTTATTGCAGCGCCCATTCATCATCACTTTGAGGCTTTAGAGTGGGGAGAAAGCAAAGTGACGATGCGTCTCTGGATTGTTGGTGCTTTCTGCGCATTTTTAGGCATTGTGATTGGTATGTACGGAACTCAACAGAGTAAATTAGAGCCAGGTTCGAATATGGCGACAGAATCACAGCCCTGAGCAAATCCCAAATCCCAAGCTCCAAATCCCAAGATTGGTCGTTGGGATTTGAGATTTGGGATTTACTTCAAATAGTCATATTATGATATGATCCCATTATGCTAAGAGTTGCAATAAATGGCTACGGCCGCATCGGAAGAAATGTTCACAGACAGTTTGTAGAACTGTATTCCAAAGAAGTGGAAGTGGTAGGAGTAAATGCATCATCCACAAGTGATCTGCGTGCATACCTTTTAAAATACGACTCACTCCATGGCCGAATGAATGCAGATGTAAAAGTGGAGGGTGACCACTTTTCGGTGAATGGAAAAATGGTGAGAGTGGTTCGTGAGCGCGATCCTGCAAAGTGTCCTTGGAAGGAATTAAATGTTGATATTGTGGTGGAAGCAACCGGTCACTTTGAAACCCGCGAAGAAGTGATGGGCCACATTAAAGCAGGAGCTAAAAGAGTGATTGTCACCGCTCCTATGAAAGATGACACACCCACGTTTGTAAAAGGAGTGAACGACGATAAGCTCACTGCAGATTTGGATATTGTCTCGAACGCATCGTGCACAACGAACTGTATTGCGCCCGTGATTAAAGTGATTGATGAAAATTTTGGGATTGAGCATTTGCTGGTGAGTTCCGTACACGCATTCACTGCATCGCAGAATTTATTGGATAATAAGCCGCAGGAAGACGGAGAATTGCGTCGTGCTCGCGCGGCCACACTTTCCGTTATTCCTACAAAAACAGGCGCCGTAAAAGCCTGCGCGAAGATTTTCCCACACTTAAAAGGAAAGTTGGACGGCATGGCATTCCGTGTTCCGGTGCCAACCGTGAGTTGTGCGTATATGGCGTTCACGCTTAAAAAAGATACGACCGTAGAAGAAATCCATGCAGCTCTCCAAAAAGCTGCTGACAGTGCTCCAATGAAGGGAATTCTTTCGGTCTCCAATGAGCAATGTGTTTCTATCGATTTCCAGACAGATCCACATTCGTCCATTGTAGATGCTCCTTCTACAAAAGTGGTTGCAGGCAAAGCTGCTCAAATTCTGAGTTGGTACGATAACGAGTGGGGGTATGCGATGAGGGTTACTGAGATGGCCTTAAAGGTGGGGTCTATGTTGAAATAGATTAGTTCGGGCTCCCGCCTTCGCTCTGCGGAGCTACGGTGGGCAGGCGGGATGGGGCTCGGAAATGAGAATGATAGATCTATATTCTATTAATCTGGTATTGGATTTGCTCTATGATAAGGGCATGAATCCTGCTGCCACTCCTCCTACCACTCGTTCGTCACTCAATTCTCATCTGTTTCGAGTGTCGAAAGTTCCCGATCAGTTGCGACATTTGATTTTGGATATCGCGCGGGCGGCGAAATATATTCATTATGCAATTCGCACAACGGAGGCTGGGCTTGCGGGCAGTCAGAATCAATATGGTGAGGAACAAGTGAAGCTAGACGTGATCAGTAATGATATTATCGAATCACATCTGCGTGAGAGTACATTAGTCTCTTGTTATATCTCGGAAGAACAAAAAAATATAATTGAATTAGAATCTAAAGCTCCATATGCAGTGGTATTCGATCCGCTGGATGGATCGTCGCTTGTAGATGTGAACTTTGCGATCGGATCTATTTTTGGAATCTACGAAGGGTCACAAGTGATCGGACGCACATCGCGTGAACTCAAAGCTGCTCTGTACGTTATCTACGGACCGCGCACAATATTGGTATATTCTGCAGGAAACGGTGTACACGAATTTATTTTGAATGAAGTAGGAGAATTTATTCTGCTTCGTGAATATTTAGGTGTTGCTGATTCTGCTAAGAATTTTGCCCCGGGGAACTTGGGTTCAATAGTAGATGATAAGCCATACCATAACGTGATTGATGCCTGGCTTGCAGACAAGCTTACACTCCGATATTCCGGCTGCATGGTGGCCGATCTGCATCATATCCTCAGCAAAGGCCAGGGTGTGTTCGCGTACCCTGGTGGTTCTAAATATCCAGACGGGAAATTGCGGCTTGTATTTGAGTGTGGCCCTTTCTCCTATTTAATGATGCAAGCAGGAGGGAGTGCTACTGATGGAGTAAAAGACATCATTGATAAAAAAATTGAAAATATTGATCAGCGAACTCCAATCATTATTGGGTCTAAGAATGAAGTGAAGAGGGTGTGTGAACTTTTGAGAAGTTCTTAGTTTTTACAGGTATTCTAAAACTGAAGACATCTAACGGATGAAACCAGCCTGACCAGATCTGCTTCTTATTGCATTCGAGTGGGACGCAGTTGCGGCTTCGTCCGAAATGCCTTAACCAGAACGTGGCATGCCGATCGACGAACAGCGTCCGTTACCTCTTCACAAAGAGCATCATTCAGAGTCTCCTGTGCTTGAGTAGAAAGACAAGAATCTTTTGGGGCGATGCTAATTACCTGATCGCAGGCTTTTATATCTTGCCTATATCTATACCGTCCTACATAGCACCAATCCCTTGCAGGAGAAGATTCAAGTATCCTCTCGCAATGATCATAGGAGAATTCCTGTACTTCATGTCTATCATCGCTCGTTACAAAGAAATTGACACCAGGTATACGTTCTTGATCTGAGAAATCATAGCAGCGTACCATGTCTTTTTCTGCATTGCACCACGTCGTGCGCTCGTCATAATCTTCTAAATCTTCAATAACCTCCGCAACACAGTGCAAACCATACGCACTTGGCATCAATAGTTCACAAACAGAAGGATCAAGTGTAAGTCTTGCCACCATGTAAACGCATAAGGTTTGAGGCTCATTACCGGGCTGTGGCCTAAATGGGCCTGGGAGGAAAATAAGTTTCTTACACTCTTCAGGAGGAAGGTGATTATCAACGATGTGCTGCGCAAGTCGGTCTGAATTCCATTCGAAATAAAATAGGCGAGGAATACCATCAAATTTTGGCAATCCCAAACGAGATACAGCGATAGCAACAATGATAAACCCGAAAAATAAACCAAAACGATGCTTCATAAACTACCGCAGATTACAGGTGATAGGTGAGAATCGCCAATCGATAGTGTCTTTATAATACATTGATGAGAATGAATTTTGAGCATTTCTTTGTTATTTGATGCTTCGGTGATTTATTGCATCCACCTTAACCGCACAGAAAAAAAGGTTCTTCTCACTAAGAACTACAAACTAAAAACCGCCCATCAATCCCAAAATGCTTCCTTCAACGCCTTCTCCATAATATCATCCAACGTTGTATGGGGGTCCGTTCTTTTTTGTTTTCCTTCTAACTTATACACACCTTTCATGGAACGATATGTGCCCCAAGGATACTGTTTGCGGAAAGACTTTTTTCGTTCTTCCTTTCCTTCTACAGGTTTTTCTTCTTTCCATGGAAGAGATTTCGGATTTCCGTTGCGGTTCCATTCCACTCTTCCTACTACAATTTTTGCGTCTGGATCCACGTATACCAAATCGTCGTCTTTATATACATCTTCCTGAGGAGTTGATGCTGCGGATGCTGCATCGGGTGGTGGAGCAGGCGATGGCGTAAGAGGTTCTGTGGTCATGGGATGCGTCGGGGATGATCTTCGATACGGGATGGAGCTGGAGGCGGGGGTGGCGGAGGAGGAGGCGGAGTAGAACGTTCCGTAAGGAGATCGGGGACATCTGTATCTTCAGGATGGTGGAACGTTTCATGAGACGACAGCTTACGTTGAGTTGCGTATCGGTGCGCTGCCTCAAAGAATGCAATAATGCTTGCGGCAAGGCAAGTATACATGCCAAATCGAATATTCATGCGAGTGAATTCAGTAGATGTGCGCATGAGTACGCTAAGAGCAGCAAAAATTAAGATAAGCGCCTGCAGAGAAAGCAGAAGCCTCACCTTTTCTCGGTATCGTTTACGAACCAAAATTGGGCCTCCAAACAGTGGGACGGCCGTGAGTAGAAGGACTGTTACATGCAAAATAAATATCAAGAGACCGATATGGGATGTAAGAAATTGCAATCCGTTATATGACACGCTTACCCCTCCCGGCCAATCTCCTCCAATCCAAGGCAAAAAAATTGAGCCAAGAGCTAGGAGCGTGCATCCATTGAGAATGCGCTCTTCCAAGTCTAATGCCTTTAGGCTGCTTAAAAACTTCTGTGGCACGAGAACAGAATAGCAGAAGTTCTTGGAACCCACTAAACTGACAATGTGGAAGCATCAAAAATTTCAATCACCATAGATGCACGAGAAGCATGTAAGCAGATTCGTGCTGGCAAGGCTCAATGGACATATGGATTTGTGACTGAGCTTTTGCGAAAGTGTAGCAATGTCCATATTCTTACCGATCGGCCTATTCCAGAGGAGTGGAAAGCATTTCATCCCCGCGTAAAAATTATCGAAGCACACGGCTTTTTTTGGCATAAAAAAGCTGTCATCTTTTTAAAAAGAGAATCCGGTAAAACCATATACATCAGTCCTACAAGCTACATCGTTCCTGCCTTACTCAAGGGGAAAATACCCTGTGTTCCGATCGTGCACGATCTGATCGCATTTCGGAGCGAACCTCATCAATGGAGAGCGACCGTGATAGAAAAACTCACGCTTGGGAGAGCCGTAAAAAATGCTGCACATGTTTTTACTATTAGCGATGCCACGCACCGTGATCTTTTAGAGCGATATTCAACATTGCCTTCAGGAAAAGTAACAAGCATCTACGCAGGTCCCATGAAAGAATCTGTGGAGATGAATGAACCTGACCACAAAACGATTCTCTGCATTGCTACTCTGTCACCTAGAAAAAATCAGGCACGTCTCATTCGTGCGTATGAATTGCTCCCCTCTTCAGTGCGCGATCAGTATTCACTTCTTCTGGTTGGAAGCCGCGGATGGCAGGATGAAGAGATTGTGCGGATGGCTCGTACCGTTCCGGGTGTTGCATGGAAAGATTATGTTTCGAATGCAGAATACGAATCACTTCTTCAATCATGTGAAATTCTTGCTCTTCCTTCTTTGTATGAGGGATTTGGGATGCAAATTTTGGATGCGATGCAGCGAGGAATTCCCGTACTCACAAGTAATAAAGGAAGTTTAAAAGAAGTTGTAGGTGATGCAGCGTTCACAGTGGATCCTGAAAGTGTTGAGTCTATCGCCGCAGGACTTTCTACGTTACTTACAAATAAAAAACTCTGTGCTGAACTGCGCAAAAAAGGACCAGAACAAGCCAAAAAGTACTCGTGGAGGCGAACGGTAGATGTGGCAATAAATGCACTAAATCCGCTTATGGAAGCGTAAATCTGTGCTATACTCTCTGCCCATGCTCCGCTACAAACGTGTCGGCGTCACCGTAAAGTCCGATTTGGATGCAAAAGATGAAGTGGTATCGCATGTGTTGAGTATTCTTAAAAAAGAAGGAGCGGAGATTTGCTTTGAAGAGAAGAGAGTAAAAAATATTGCTGACGCGAAAAACTTTCCGACGTTTTGTTCTGCGGATGATATCGATCTCTTGGTCGTGATTGGTGGAGATGGAACAATTCTTCGTGCTGTACGTGAACTCAAAAACTTTTCTGTTCCCATTGTGTGCGTGAATCGTGGAGCTGTGGGATTTTTAGCAGAAGCCACTGTAGATGAAGCTGATGAATTATTACCGTCATTTCTGCGTGGTGAAGGTGTGATAGAGGAACGCAGCATTCTGCACATCATTGTAAGAAGAGGAACAGAAATCGCATATGATGGATTCGTTTTAAACGAAGCAGTTATTTCCCAAGGCACGATTGCGCGCTTAATGGATTTACACACAACAGTGAACGGTGAAGATCTCACCACCTTCCGTGCAGATGGTTTGATTATAGCCACGCCTACAGGTTCTACTGCATATACATTGGCAGCAGGAGGTCCTATTGTGTATCCCGAGCTCTCCGCAACTATTCTCACTCCTATCAATCCTCACAGCTTCAGCCAAAAGCCGATCGTCATTCCAGGAGATCACGTGGTGGAAGCCCAAGTGATGACCAAACAGAATCGCTTTGGAGATTTGGAAGTGAGTTTAACGCTGGATGGTCAAACCTACATCGCTCTCCAGCGTCATGACGTCATTCAGGCCAAGATCAATAGTAAGACAGTGAAATTTTTGCGCAGACGGAAAGAGACGTTTTATGGAACCCTCCGAAAATAGTTGAAGTGGGGGGAGAGGCCGGAGGATTAATTGTCCTGCTCATCTTCTCCTGTAAAGAGATTTCTAAAATAAGGCTGGTTCTCTCTTGATTCAGGATCCAGTGAAAGTAACGTGGTTGATTGTGCTGTGGAGGATGTGACAGGTTTGGTATAGGGATAGAGTAGCGCTTTCTGTACATGACTTATATTTGTACGATGCATATCTGCACTACTCGCATCATTCAGAGGAATATGAATAGCAAAAATTCTTTGCAATGCTGTTGCTTGAAGTTTCACTATATGACTGTCAACGAGAGCCGATTTTGCTAGGCTCAAGATTCTTTGCATATCTTCCAGAACTTCTTTTGAAGTGAAAACAAAAATGCCTCTTTGAAGAGGATGCCCAACTTGATTTGTAATGAACGCACAATCCCTAACCCTAGGGTCGAAAGCAGAAAGCACATGGTAGTTCTGTAAGTCCTTTCCACGTTTTTTTGCAACAATGCCAGAACCCCCAACCCTATCGTGTAACTGAAACTCATCTATCCGTACATCGAGATTAATCTCTTCCGCTGCCTGCTGAACCATTTCTTTGAATGTATTAATAATCTTATGAAGCCCATCACCATATTCACCTGCTTCTTTTGTGAGTTGCATTTCAAGGCTAGAAGGTACAGGACGCAAGAGTGCAATTCTAAAATCTTCTATGTGAGGTGGCGTATGCATAAGCCATTTTTAGTGGATGCAGCATCAAACCGTCAAATATTTTATGTGCGCACAATCATTTCTTCTCTTCCTTGACCTGTTCCAATGAGTTTTATTGAAGTTTTTGTTTCCGTCTCAATAAAGCGGATTAAGTTTTGCGCCTCTACAGGAAGTTTTTCAAAAGATGTAATACCAACAGTAGATGTTTTCCATCCTGGAAGGTTCGTGTACGTCACCATGCCTTTCGCGTCCATATTCACCCCAATTGGAATGGTGTCCTCCGTGTCTAATACATCCAGCTTTGTAATATTCCAGCAATCAAAGCCATTAATAAGAGCAGTGCGTTTTAAATCAGGAATAGAAAGCCACCCGCATCTTCGTGGTCTTCCTGTGACAGAACCATACTCCCCTCCCCTTTTTCGGAGCCTATCACCAATATCCCCTTCTACTTCCGTTTCAAATTCCCCAGAGCCCACGCGCGTGCAGTACGCTTTTGCAACCCCGATCACGGATGTGAGATGTTTCGGTGCAAGCCCTAACCCTTGCAGCGCGCCCGCGACAGTTGTGGAGCTACTGGTAACATATGGATACGTTCCATGATCAATATCCAACAGTGTCGCCTGAGCACCCTCCATAAGAATTTTTTTTCCTGTATGTAAAAACTCTGTCACAAGCATCCACGACACATCCACTATTCTTTTTTTCAAGAGTTTTTGAGCACTATAAAGTTGTTCACATTCTTTCTCTATATCAATCCGCACTCCAAACATAGTCTTTGTATCAATTGCTTTTTTGTTCAACATTTCTTTCCACATGACCGAAGCGCCTAGTAGTGACTCCATTCGTATTCCCGCGCGCATCGCTTTGTCCATGTACGCAGGTCCAATTCCTTTGCGCGTAGTTCCAATCCCCTGCCCTACTGCTTTTGTTCTTCTCTCTTCCAAAACTCCATCAATTTCTTTATGAAAATCAAACACGATGTGCGCGGCTGGAGATATGTATAAGCGATCCACAATATCGATTCCGCTATCACGCAGGAGCTGAATTTCTTCAAGCAACGTTGGCAAATGAATCACCATCCCGGCACCAAGCACAATCGCTTTCCCTTCGTGTAAGCACCCTGATGGCAGCAAGCGGAACACATGTTTCTTCCCTTTCACAACAATAGTGTGGCCTGCATTTGCGCCTCCACATGCTCGCGCAATTACGTCAAAATGCTCGGCAAGAAGATCAATCGCTTTTCCTTTTCCCTCGTCCCCCCACTGCGCACCAATAACGGCGCAGACGGGACCAAGGGAGGAGAGGAGCTGTTCCACGCAGTAACAGTAGCATAGATATATTGAGAATTGGTAGCGCGAAAAAGCTTCATTCACCTATTAAATTATAAGACAAATTGCATCGTATGATATTTGCTCTTTTCCGCATTCCATCACAACGCCCATACAGTACGGATGAATGTCTGCTGCTTTCAAAATTTCCTGAATGAGATCCTTTCCTTCTTTTCCTCCAAACAGCGCCACGTGCGGCTCATAGTCCTGCACATCTTTCATTAGATTTCTTCCTGAAGGAATGTAGGGAGGATTCGTGACGATGATGAATGGTTCTTGTAAATCCTGAAGAGGATCCAGACCACTTCCTTGTAAAAAAGTGACGCGATCAGAAGCGTTAAGATTTCTTGCATTGATACGTGCTACTTCCAAAGCTTGTTCGGAAATATCGGTGGCGATTACGCGTATGTCTGGTCGCTCTAAAGCGAGCGTGATTGCAATGCAGCCGCTGCCAGTTCCGATGTCGACCAAAGTTTTGACTTCATCGATGGAGATTTCTTTTTGAAGACGCCTCGCTGTTGCAATGATTTCAGTATCAATCTCTGCCGAAGTATCCGTCGGATTTTTGAGAAACTTCAGTGCAAGAGAGACAAGATCTTCTGTGGGAGACCGGGGAATCAGGACCCGCTTATCCACATAAAATGTCCGTCCATAAAATTCTTGCTGCTGTGTGATGTAGGCAACCGGCTCATATGCGCGCCTACGCTCTACCCACTGTGCCCACACAGTCCAATCTGCATCCGATAATACGGCTTCCGGGTGCGCCATCAGCCACGTTCTATCTTTTCGAAGGAGCCGTGAAAGCAACACTTCACTATCAGCTTTCGCTATTCCTGAACCCGCCAGTGCTTCTTGTATGGTCATACGGCTCCGCATTATAAATGAAATTCTCTCGTCACTGTATTATGGCACAGCGGCGTAGCTACGCCGCTGTTAGTAGAATATTCGAGCTCGCTTTAATATCGGTTATATCGCGAAGCCGTATCATACGGGTATCATGCCATAGATGAGAATTGGAATTGACTGTCGTTTTGCATCGGCCAATGCAGGACTGGGGCGCTATACGCGTGAAGTTGTCACGAATCTGCTCCAGCTGGATTCGAATTTTACATATGTCTTGTTTGTGAGAGATCAAAAAGAATCGTGGATTACATCTCTTCCAAAAACTTTCAACTTTCAACTTTCAACTTTCGACTACGGTCACTATACACTTGCGGAACAAATACGTTTCCCAAAAATTATTCGTTCCTCTGGGATCGATTTGTTTTTTTCTCCTCATTTCAATGTTCCCTTTTTGTGCCCGGTTCCGTTTATTGTCACAATTCATGATTTGATATTGCATCGCTTTCCCAATCGTCGCACTCCTTTTGCGCAAGCAGTCTACCGTTTTTTCATGAGGCATGCTCTTCAAAAATCTGCAGCTATTATTTGTGTCAGCGCATTTACAGCAGATGATGTAGCTACTGTATACGGCGAAGCACTTCGAAAAAAAATAACGGTTATACACGAAGGGGTCTCGCCGGAATTTCACCCTGCGTCTGAAAAGGAGAAGGAGACAGTGAAAAAAAAGTACGGGCTCACGAAGCCTTTTTATATATATGTGGGAAATGCTAAACAGCACAAAAACGTGCCAGTGCTGCTTGAAAGTTTTTCAAAGCTTCAAACTTCAGAAAAAGAATTAGTCCTTGTGACAGGAGGAAAAGAAGCAGCATCACTCTCGCTTCCGTCCGGCGTACGTATCCTCTCCGATGTGCCAGAAGAAGATTTACCCGTACTGTATTCCTCAGCCCTTTGCTTTGTGAGCGCATCTCTGTACGAAGGATTTGGGCTGCCCCTTATAGAAGCAGCTGCGTGTGGCTGCCCTGCCATTGTTTCGAGTCGGGGCGCATTCCCAGAGATTGCACAACCGGGTACGGTCCTCATAGAGCCAGATACAGAGTGCTTTACACAAGCACTTGCCTCCCCGCCTCTCCCCTTTCCTCCTTCCGCTCCTCGTTCTTGGGTAGATACCGCTTCCAACACACTTGCTGTCCTTCGGGAACTTACGGAGCCGGTATAATGGGGGCATGGATAGTATTCATTCCATCCTTCCGAAAGTTCTTCGGAAACGCGGCCTCCATGGTCAGGCGGGGGCTTCGCATATTGTCTTTGCAGCACAGAGATGGCTCAAAGGCGCTCTCCCTAATTTTACGGATTTCCTCAAGGTGGAGTCGCTTACGCACGCGACGCTCTTTATTAGTAGTACGCACAGTGTGGCTTCACAAGAATGCATTCCGCTTCTGCCCGAACTAAGAGCTTTTTTAATGAAAGAATGCGAAGGCATAAAGATTACAGATATACGTATTGCAAGAAGGAAGTAACAGCAATGTCCTGAAAGCATCCCAAGATTGATATATGTTGTCTGAGAAAGCCTAATCCCTACAAAATTGGCTTGCGGACCACTTTATCCTTCCCTACACTTCGCATCCATGTTGGTTATACGTCTACAGCGCACCGGCCGCGAGAATATGCCTACCTACCGCCTTGTCGTGGCGGAAAAGGCACGCCCTGTAAAAGGGAAATTTATGGAAATCGTTGGTCATTATTTGCCTGCTCGCGACCCAGTTGTATTTGAAGGAAAGCAGGACCGTATTCAGCATTGGATGTCTAAGGGTGCTATTCCTAGTAATACTGTAGCTCGCTTACTCCGCAAGCAGGGATACAAAAACATGGATAAATTTATTCAGACGTATACGAAAAAGAAATCTAAGAGCGAACAGCCTGCAGAAGCCGTAGCGGCTGAGGCAGCTCCTTCTCCCGAATCGGGTGACACGGAGAAGAAAGAGGCATAATCTAGGAGCCTATGACCGATGATGCTTCGACTCTTTCGGCAAGCTCACCGCAGGGCTTGGCTTCCAAGCAAGCTTTGGAACAGGGATATGAATTTTTAAAGTATGCGCTCGATGCCCTTGTAGAAGATCATGATGAGTTATCCATTGAACAAACGGTGGATCAATTGGGCATTTTACTTACCGTTCGGGTGAGTGAGCGTGATATGGGAAAGCTAATTGGTAAAGGAGGCCAGACTGTGAAGGCGCTTCGCACGCTTCTGCGTGTGATTGGAGGCAACAGTGCGCAACGCGTAAACCTGAAGATTCTTGAGCCTCAACAGGCGTAGTTTCCCCTCTTCTCCTTTTTTTGTATGCTTCACGATCTTCTGGAAAACGGTAGTATTGTTGATATTGTTGCCACATTTATTGCGCTTTCTCTTATTGTTGCGTCACTCCTCTGTTTAATTTTTATTATCTTTGGAGGAATTACATTCATCCTTTCTGCCGGTAATGAAGAAAAAATAAAAAAAGCTGTCCATACAATCCGCTACGCGATCATCGGTCTCTTTGTCACGTTCTTTGCGTTCTTTGCGGTATCGTGGATTGCTCGTATTTTGGAGATTCCTTTTGAACTCAACTTCTCCACTATTATTCAGCTGATGCAGGAAATCTTTGCTTCACTGAGACAGTAATCTTTCAACTGCTTCCCCCCAGATTTTATGGCTCGCATGCGTCTCCTTTCCTTTGTCACCATTGCTGCAATCTTATTCTTGGTTGCGGTAACCTTCGTGCCTTCATCGTATGCGCGAGTTATCTCAGGTTCGCGTTCCACCAAAACAACCGCTGATTTTTCCGATATCAGTTGGGGTAAATACTTGGATCGCAAAGTGTACGTACAGGGAAAGTGGACGGCTGCAGCAAGTGGTTCTGGGACCGTGTTTACAGGGAATGGACTCACGTTGAAATTTGAAACAATAGCAAAAGAAGAATGCGCGTATGTACCCGTACGAATTAAGGCGCAAAAGGCGTGGGGTGGAAAGCTTCTCAATCAAGCTGATTCCAGAATTGAAAGCATCCTTCTCAGTAAATCTTACGGTGGATTTAAATGGATCCTCCCAGGAGTGAGTAAGGATCAAAAAAAGTATTTTTGGTGCCTGGGCCAGGATGCCAAAACCTCCGTGCTCATTTCTATTGAAAACCCAGGCAAAGAGCTCCTTGAGTTCATAAATGGGAATTTGCTGAGGCAGCTGGCCGTACGCAGTGCAGTGCGGTAATTCGCACGATAGAGAAAATAAGGCAATTTCCGCCTTTTATCAGACTATAAATCTGATATTCTTCTACTAAGGGCGCCTAGCTCAGCTGGTTAGAGCGACTCGCTTACACCGAGTAGGTCAGGGGTTCGAATCCCTTGGCGCCCACCATCCTTCGCGCAGCGAAGGATGCCATCCGTAGTGCTTGAGCGTTGTGCAAGGAATAA
>CAZJPS010000010.1:0-28550 GCA_964548055.1 uncultured Candidatus Peribacteria bacterium | reverse complement strand
GTAGTGTACAAAAAATTACGAATTAATCTTCGTCTACTTCTCCCATTTGATCCTTAAGAACATATTTATCTAAGTTTTTTTTGCCTATCATTGCTTCTACTTCTGGTATTGCATCTTCAAATTTCATTTGCTTCTGCTTTCCAGCTCGCATATCGCGCACAATAATGGTGCCCTCTTTTACTTCCATTTTACCAAGGAGCAATGCGTATCTTGCTTCAAATTTATCTGCCAGGCGCATTTGGCTTTTAAGGCTTGCTTCGCCGAGTGCTCCAACAGTGTGAATTCCTTTTTCGCGGAGCTGTGAGACGAGCGAGATACACTTCTTTTTTGCCTCTGGCCCTAGTTGAGCTACAAACACATCAACTTGGTCCTTATTAGGAACGGTTACTCCTGCTTCTTTCATGTGCCAAATGACGCGCTCCATCCCTCCTGCAAATCCCACACCTGGCGTAGGTTTTCCACCAAGTAATTCAATGAGCCCATCGTAACGGCCTCCTCCTCCTACAGCATTTTGTGCGCCCGAAGAACTGTCCCAGAACTCAAATACTGTTTGAGTATAGTAATCAAGGCCTCGAACAAGACCTGGATTGAGTACGTATTTCACGCCTAATTCGTCCAAGTACTCCATAAGCGTTTCGTGGAATTTCTTACTCTCATCATCCAAAAACTGTTCCATTTTAGGTGCGTTCTTTAATAGAATCTGAGTGTCCTCTTCCTTGGAATCCAGTAATCGCAAAGGATTAGTTTCTAGACGCTTTTGATCCAATGGTGGTAACTGGCGCTCTTTGCCAATGAAGTAATCTTTCAGTGCCTCCAAGAATGCAGCACGAGTGACGGGTGTGCCTATGTTATTGAGCTGGAGGGTGAGCCGATCCAGAATTTTCAAGTCACTCAGCACTTTAGAAACCACGTGAATGAGCTGTGCATCCAAACTTGGATCCTTCAGCCCAATCACTTCAAAATCGAATTGGTGGAATTGGCGATAGCGTCCTTTCTGCGGGCGGTCGTATCGAAAGCACTGGCCTATTGAGTACAGTTCTACAGGCTGAGGCAATTGTTGCATTCCGTGTTCTATGTATGCCCTGCAAATGCCTGCTGTAAATTCTGGGCGAAGGGCAAATTCTTTTGTACTACCTTCTTCTGCATGCGGACCAGACACAACAAACAGTTCCTTCTCTACAATATCTGTGTGCTCTCCAATTCCTCGTTCAAACACCCCACGATATTCAAAAATAGGGGGATCAATACGTTTGTAGCCAGCCTGGCGTGCTCGGTGGCGTACTGCTTTTTTAATGTACGTCATGTACTGATGGTCCTCTGGAAGGACATCGTGCGTACCCTTGGGAGTGCGAAAAAGTGGCTCAGACATGAGAAGAGGAGTGTATCAGCGTGATAACACGCTATGGTGAAGCAGTGTACCCGTGTATGTTCAATTTGGGAAGTGTCTGTCACGCAAAAATATCGGTGTTTCTGGAAATAAATCATTGTTGTACGTATGTGTGGGGCGAGCGACGGGACTCGAACCCGCGACCCTCAGGACCACAACCTGATGCTCTAACCAGCTGAGCTACGCTCGCCATATACCTGTGATGTGAGAACGGACCAGAATTTTAGACATCACAAGGACCCTATAGTAGATGCAATAGGGGTATATGCCAAGGAATCATGGGGTGCTTGCCTCTTTCAATTTTTGCAGACGTTTTTCACTTTTCTCAGTTCGCAGACTATCCATAAAAGCCCTTCCTTCCGCTGTTCCCTCGTATACATGTACTAATGTCATGCCGTCTACGTTGATGGAATATAGTTCTTGCAGTGCTGGTAACGAGGGTTCTATTCCAGGTTGCTCTAGCACTACTACGTAATCGGCCACTTTTATGTCTGTTACAGGAACAATCCGCAGCGTTCCGTGTACCTTAAAGAAGACAATTCCATTGAGGAGTGCAAGATTTTGTGGGGAGTAGTACGAAAGCAATGGTCGTGAGTCGTTATCAGCAATGTATTGTACCGCCTGCCTTGTTGAAAGGCCCCAATAATCGATGTCTAATGAAGAAGATATCCATTGTCTAGGTACTGCGTAATATACATTTTCAAACGGGTGATGACGCAGCATCCAAACTCCCGTTGTTGAAAGAGGGAATATAATTACGAATACGATAATAGCAAATGAAACAAATCTCCTGTGAACAGTGCGAGTGATATTTTTGATGAGCGCCTGTACTCCCAGAAGAGCTATGAGTAAGAAGCCAGGATAGATAAATAAGACGTGTCTCCATTCTTGGTAGATAGCAGCTTTTGTAACAACAATTGCTATGATGGGCAGAAAAAACCATACAAGTGGTATGAGCTGTTCGGGCTTTTCATTCCATAGAAATTTGAATCGCTCTCGCGCGAAGCGGTGCATAGTACTCAAACAGCCAATGAGAAAAAAGAAGCTATAAAAAAGCGGCGTCGTCATGCCTATCCATGCAGGTATGTAAAACCATGGAACCGAATAGTATGTGTTCCCTAAAAAAATAACCTCGTTACTCGTTCTTCTCATGAAAAGATATGCATCTAACAGATGCTTAAGGGGCGCTTCCCACAACAGTGGCCACACGGCGATGGTGACGATACATACAGTAAGTAAAAATATTGCAAGCAACATCAACTCCTTTTGTACAAATGCGCGCGTATTCCTTTTTGTAATCGTATCCCATACACAGACACTTATTGTGATTGGAATAAGAATCAGCATTGGCATACGTATGCCAAGTGCCAGACCACACATCACTCCATGCGTGAGTGAGCGTATATACGTTCTTTTTTCTAGCAAGCGCAGGAGTGTCAGCATTGCTACTGTAAAAAGTGCCATTGCTGGAATATCGCGAGAATTGTAAAAACCGTGAGCAAATACGCGTGGGCTCAATACAAAGAAAAGACAACCCACACATGCCAACCTCCAATCATGCGTTAGTCTTCGTGCTATGAAATAGAAGGTCCATACGGAAAGAAACAAAAAAACGAACACACAAAAACGCCGTACATATGCTGCAGAAGCAGAGTCATCGTGGCTTATTAATTTTGTTAATGCGTATAGCGGTAGTTCTACTGCAGTTCCATGAAAGCGAAAATGTAAATCTTGTGGGTACGGTTTCCCTTCAAACACATATGCATACGATTCCATTCCCAGTTGTGAGAGAGTGCCTTCGTCGTATGGAACACCGTAATCACGAAAGGAAAAAAATCCTATTGCAAGGAAGCAAATAAAAAATAAACCAACACAGAAGAATTCGTATCGGAATATATACGCACGAATATGTGCCCACAAAAGAAGCAGACGCTTCACATTTGTCATAATAATCTAAACTCCCAGTATGAACTAGCGCATGATTTATTCTTGGTTCTGTGTTGGATTCTGGGCTTCGCCAGTTGCTGGATTAATATTATCAGCTCTGATCATAAATGCGATTTTATCATCTCCTTGTGTAGTTGCCTGAGGAGGCTCTGTTGTTTGGTTTGCTGGCATAGCTTTTCCAACTTGTCCTTCTGTTGGTTTTACTTGATCAATCACAGCACTCAATTCCTTTTCCAAATCGTCGGGAGTACTAGGAGTTGATTCTACGGGCGCATCACCTACCGTGATGACTGGAGTAGGAGTAGATGGAAGAACAGGTGCTGCCACTGCTGGTTTTGCTTCGGGTGCTGCTGGAGTTGGATTAGGTGCACTGACAGTTGTGGTAGTAGTGGTAGTTGTCACCGATGGAGCAGCATTTGGAACTGGAGCATCGGGTGTTATTACTGGTGCTGCTTTCTCTTCCTGTTTGCGCTTCTTCACATTCTCGCGGTAACGCTGACGCTTCTTTTTCTTTCTCTCTTGTTCCTTTTTCTTCCGTTCCTCTTCTTCCTCTGGGGTCATCGTTTTTTTTGCATCAGGAGCTGCGGATACTGGTGCTTGTACTATTGGAGTACTTGCAGGAGCAGGTGCTGCTGAAGTGATAGGTTCTGGCGTTGTAGATTTAAGTTCAGGAGTTGGAATAGGAGCAGAGGCAATTTCAGGAACTGGGGATGTTGGAGGAGTCGATTCTGTTTTCTGTTCTGTAGGAGCAAGTGCGCTTGGAACCGCGGCTTCAGTTTTTACTTCTGAAACAGGGGCAACAGGAACTCCCACAGGTGGTGGAGGAGGAAGAGGTTTCTCTTCTGTCATTTGTACTCCTGGCATGTTTACACTCGTTTTGCCCTTACTAAATAGTTCTGTAGGTCCCGAAGGCTCAGGAGATTTAGTTTCAGCAGCCGTAGCAACTTGTGCAGTATTTGCAGGCTTTTCAGCCGAAGCTTCTGGTCCTTGCGTTGGTTGCTGCAGCCATGGAGGCACCTCTTCCTTGGAAAGTTCTGGTGAAGTGTTTGGTTTTACTCCTGCCTCTTCACCAAAATTTGCGGATACATTGGCGGGTTTTGTATTTGCTGCGGCAAGACCTTGCTGTAGCCATGCTGGTGCTTCAGCAGTTGCCTGTATAACTTCTGGTTCTTTCTGCTGTGGTTTTGGCGGTACGGGCGGATTTGGTTTCTTCTCTTCTTTCACATCATCAGCAAACAAATCTTCTTCTATTTTATCGCCCGCTGCTAAATTTTCTTCCCTTTTTAATTCCATTGGAGGCGCAGGAACATCAATAGATGATCCAGGTATTTTTCCTTTCCCAAGCATTCTGGTTTCAGCATCTTCCAGTGTTTGCTGCAAAGATCCGCGTCGTGATGCAAATCGAACTAACAGCCACGTGCCAATAGCCCCAATAACAATTGCCATGGCAGCAACGCCAATAATTTGCAGAATAAGTGTAAATGTTGTTGGCCGTTCTTCGATTGGTTGATCTGTAGGAGGGGTAGTTGTTTCCGCACTCGAAGAACTTATTCCTGCTGCCGATGATACCGTTCCTTCAGAGACAGTATTTACGTCGACTGTAGTTTTACCTTCTGCTGTCACAGATCCATCTCTTAGGCTGCGCACTGAAACCTGTACCGCGTAACTCCCATTGCGTTCATATTTGTGTACAGGCTCTGTTTGTAAGCTTTGCGTGCCGTCACCAAAATCCCACTGATGGACAATATCTTGAGGAGCATCGGGAACCGCAAATACAAATCCAATCTGTCCGCTATCCCACGGTGTTACTGTAATAGTTCCTGTTATGGGTGTTGGCCGAGTTGTTTCGATGTCTGCAGTGGTAGTGGCTGGACCGAATGTAACCGTAAATGTGTGTACTCCGCCTGTTGTTGTCACGGCAATAGTGGGCGTGTTTGTAACGGTAAACCAGACGTACAAAGTATTTTTATCTGTTTCAAAAAGTGTATTAGCAGTATCACGGTCATTTGTTGTGTCGCCATCATTATTTGTATCTTTATTGGCATCAACATCAGCCGTCACTATTCCATCTCGTGATTGCTTAGGAACAATTGCGAGTACCGGAAGATTTTCCGGGAGAGTAACACGACCGTTCGTATGAGGAGGTCTTGTTGTGACATCCGCATCACTGATATTTGTTGCAGTAGTTGGCGGTACTACATCCAATGTCATAGTGAGATTTTTTCTGTCTCCGTTTGGAAAATCGACGGCACCATCCAATGTATATTTACCTGCTTCAGGAATACGGACATGAAAGGCTCGCTCTCGTCCTGCTTCTATGAATGTTTGATCTTTTTGCAAGAGCCAGCTGTACGTTCCTTCAGCATTGTCGCCAATAATTTCAAATGTTTTTCCGGCTTCTATGTGCAATGTAGGCAGAACCCTCATTTCTTGCGCATAGGAAGAGGGTATAAAGCCAGCGAGTAGTGTTACTACATATGCGCTGAGCGCTATACGATGAAGTCCGGTAGTGAAGAAGTGAGATTGCATTAGAAGTATGCGGGGAGTCCGTAGAGGAAGAATCCCACAAGAGCACGAGCAAAGAAGATGATGAGCATTCCAATAATTGCATACTGAATAATTTTCTTCGCTTTATCTCTCTGTTCATCTTCGCCCATGCTGATAATGAGATAAATTCCTGCAATGATAATTACAATCACGGCGGCAAGCCCTACAAAGCCGAGAACTTTGTGGAGGAACGTAAGAACAACAACGCGCAACGATGCATTGATTGGTCCATCTATTTGTCCTGCAGAGTTAATGCCATCCTGCAATCCCGGACCATTGAATACTTGTGCGTGGGCACGCAGAGGTAACGAGAGAAGCACCGAGAGAACGGAGAACAGTCGTTTCATAATGAAGTGGGGTTTCGTGTTGTTTTTCGATAACAATTATAGCACAAAACGCACCTATAATCTACACTCCGCTCCATGCATCCACGTACATCCAAAGAACTATTGGAAAGGGCGAAAGTAGGCTCTTTTTTAGTGACAGACCCCACTTCTATCCGCTATTTGACCGGTCTTTCAATGTCTGCGGGCATAATGCTCATTACTCCTAAAAAATTCATTCTGTTCGTCGATTCCAGGTACACGGAGATGGCAAAAGGAGCTAAGGGGGATTTTGCGGTGCGCGATATTGATCGGTTACCAAAGTATCTAGAAGAACAGAAAGAGTGTGGGTTTGAAGCAGAAACAGTAACAGTCTCTCGTTTTCGCAATTGGAAGAAGAAATTTCCGAGTACAAAATTTGTTCATACAACGGGTGTGGTCGATCATTTTCGCAGGTCTAAAGATAGCGATGAGCTTCGCA
The DNA here is from genome assembly GCA_964548055.1 of uncultured Candidatus Peribacteria bacterium. Lineage (GTDB taxonomy): Bacteria > Patescibacteriota > Gracilibacteria > Peribacterales > Peribacteraceae > CAZJPS01. The sequence goes on along the minus strand of CAZJPS010000010.1, from coordinate 21,865 downwards.
TTGTTCGCCGTGCGATGAAAATGACGAGTGAGCTTTTGCGCAGGGTTCCATCTCTCCTCCGAAAGCGCATCACCGAAGAAGGTCTCGCGCGGCAGTTACTTTTGTGGGCGTTCGACATGGGGGCAGAAGGACTTTCCTTCGAGCCCATCGTTGGTTTTGGAACACACACCAGTTCACCGCATCATCATCCAACATCGCGCTCGCTCCAAAAAGGTCACATCGTGCAGATTGATGTGGGAGTGAAATACAAAGGATACTGCGGCGATATGAGCGAAGTGTTTTTCACAGCAAAGCCAACTGCAGAACAGGAGCGAATCTATTCTGCGCTCTGCGAAGCGAAAGATAAGGCAAAGGCAGCCGTGAAAATTGGAGCAACTACTCATGAACTTGATCGCATTGCACGTGATGTGCTCACCCGAGAAAATTTGAATCAATATTTCACGCATGCACTTGGTCATGGAGTGGGACTCGATGTTCATGAAGGAGTGACACTTTCTCAAAAAGCACCGGTGAAAACTTTGCTTCCAGGAGAAGTAATTACGATCGAACCGGGGGTGTATTTTCCAGGAAAGTTTGGGATGAGAGTGGAGGAGATGGTGATTGTTGAGTAAAAGGGGACAAAGGGCATAAAGGTTGTAAAGGTGACAAAGGTTTTTAGTAAAGGACCTTTGTCCCTTTTGTCCCCTTTTAAACCTTTGTCCCCTTACCTTTACCATGCGAAATCAAATAGACAATTATTATTTACATTCAGCTCTCTATCCTGCTTTTGTAGCATTCTAAGGACCGCGACAGCAGTTTGTTTTTCTGCTACAATGTTTTGATGCCTACACAAACACTCAAACACTCCATTTTGGTAGCTGTACTGCTTTCCATGACTATTCCGATGTCCTTGGCAAAAGGGGAGCCGGTAGACACAGCAGCCTTGATGAATGCTGGAAAACCGTTTACTCAGGATTTCGTTCTCACTGCGTATTATTCGCCGCTCCCAAATCAGTGTTGCTATATAAAGGGGAGCTACGAAGCTGATATGCTTTTGAATGGCCATGGTACGCATGGTGCGGATGGAACTCCGGTGTATCCAGGAATGGTTGCCGCGCCAAAAAGTTATCCGTTTGGAACCAGAGTCGTATTACCTGGCATTGGAACTGTAACAGTGCATGATCGTGGTGGAGCTATTACCGAATGGGAAGATGCGCATCGCTTAGATATCTGGATGGGAAGTGGAGAAGAGGGGCTTGCGCGCGCGATCGAATTTGGCGTGCCACATGTCACCGGTACGGTGTATCCAGTGACTTCGGCGCAACCCGCTGAATCTTTTTCAGTGGAAAAATTTCCAGCTCCATTTGAACGCATTCGCCCTTTTTTGTCACCGCAAGCAACTCTTGCCGCCCTTGCTCCCGCGTTTGGCGTGAAGGGTGAATCTGTGGTTTTGCTTCAGCAGAAATTGAATCAAGCTGGCTATTTTAAAGAAGCAGCAACTGGTTTTTTTGGAGCGCGAACACGTACAGCACTGGAAAAATTCTACAGTGATTTTGGTGTGAAAGATGCAGCGGATACCGTTACAGAATTAGGTGGCGCGCTACTCGAAGCACACATTCATCGCCTCACAGCGAACATTCCTCTTGCTTCAACTTTGGATAGATCCAGTGATCCAAAAGATATTGCGCAAGCAAAACGCACGCTGCGTTTTCTTGGATATTACGACGGTCGGACAGATGGGATGTATAGTAAGGAATTAAGAGAAGCGATTATTGCGTTTCAAAAAGATCACGCACTGATCGGCAATCATGAGTCGCCAGGAGCTGGTCGTGTAGGACCAAAAACATATGCAATCATTGTGTCTGAATGGAGAGAGGCAATGGCGAAGAGGGAAGCAGAGCACATTCTTGCACTGCGCCGTGTTGAAACAATTGTTGCCGAGAGGAATTTGACGGTGAATGCGTTCATTTCTAAGGGCGACAAAGGAGATTCTGTAAAAAATCTCCAATCGTTGCTTCGCGATATGAAATTTTTGAAGGCTGATCAAGTGACGGGCCTCTTTGGAGACAATACTGAAAAGGCACTGATTCAGTACCAGTTGCAAGTGGGAATCATTAAGAGCGAAAAGGATACAGGAGCAGGGCGGGTAGGACCCGCAACCCTGCAAAAACTGCAGAGGGATGCGGCAAATAAGCTTTTGAAGGTGGTGAAGGCAGAGGGTTGGGATGCCATTTAAGAGACAGTTGACGACTCCGGATATTCATTTGCTAGAGGGTTGATTGCCTGTGCTTCTTCCGTAAGCATGAATCCCTATGCGTCGCTTCGTCCTTGCTGTGTTCCTCGCATCCATTTTCGTTCCACTTACGTCCCATGCTGCGGATAGTTCCATCTCGCGCAGGGATGGATTTTTGATGATCTGGGAAACACTCAAGCGTCCTGCAGAGGAAAAAAAATCAGTACCGTTCACAGATATGAAAAAAGGCGATAAGGGATACATCGAAATTGGATACGCTCAATCGCGCGGACTGATAGATGAAGGAGATCTTTTTTATCCTGATGAGCCGCTTACTTTACAACAGGCTCTTCTATGGATGGTGCGCACACGAAATCTGGATGACATTGATGTCCTCACATTCGATCGTCTTCCAGAAATTTTAAAGCCATACGATCTGGGAGATATTTACTCGGTAGAAGATGGAGTACCGACCATTAAAAAACAAGAAATCACCCAGGATACTTTGCAAAACTTGATAGTGAAATTTACTGATCAGTTAGCCAAAGAATCGCATGAGGTGAGTTTATACTCCGAAAAATTTCACGGAAAGGGCACAGCGTTTGGAGAATCGTTTGATATGTATGCAATGACTGCCGCTCATCGCACGTTTCCGTACAACACAATTGTAAAAGTAACGAATATCGAGAATGGAAAAAGTGTGACCGTTCGTATTAATGATCGTGGTCCCTTTGTGAAAGGACGTGATATGGATTTAAGTTTGGGTGCATTCACAGCCATTGCAGAACGTAGTAAGGGAAAAATTCGTGCAACATTTGAGCGCTTGGGTGATGTGAATATGCAGTCTGAAGATGTTGCTGTTTCATCTTCTTCTGTTTCTTCTTCAGTATGTCTTCCTGCGGACGAACAGAAGCGTGGCGGCCGCAATCTGATGTTTGCAAAAGGAATTTATAAAATGTTTCCACTTGGCTCTGTGTTAACACTTCAAGCCAAGTCTCAATTTATGATTGATTCCACTCGATACCCAGATGGTACTCTGGACGAAACCAATACGTGGGTTCAGGCCAATGAAGACTACACTTTTACGCCCTCTCAAGAGGGGAAATATTTTATTAAAATTGCAGATAAAAATGGCCGCAAAAGGGTATTCCAGATGAACGTGATGAAATGTGGGTCCTAAGAATTCTTCGTGGTTCAGATACCAATGATTGCGTAAAAGTTGGTATGAAAAGCTCCGAATTTCGCTGAAAACGCATATAGCCCAAAACATACTTTTCTGCTATAATTAATGGATTTTCTAGTATTCTTTTATTGGCTCTTCCGTGTTTCTTTTCCTACGCATCTTCCTCTGGCCCCTGCTCGTTCTCTCGGTCTTTGTGACTAGTGAGGTATTCAAGTGGCATTTGTGGGGAATGGTGTGGGCTTGGTTTATATCAGATCCCCTTGTAAATACGGGAATTATTCTGTTGGGATATGCAGTCTGGAAATATTTTGTGTGGAATGTGCGGTTTACGTATGCATGGTTTATGTCGAAGAGACTTGTGGCTATGAAAGTACTTTTGCCGCGTTCAGATAGTAAAATAGATCAAGAAAAAAGAACCGAAAAAGATTTTAAAGAGAAAGTGGCCATTATGGAGCAGTTATATAGAGCGTTGTGGGAAGTGCGCAGCCTTACTTTTTGGCAGGCAGTTCACTTTTGGATTTTCCGTTTTGCAACCATCAGCTTTGAAACTTTTTTAGAGAAGGGAGAGCTATCGTTTTACGTGATTACGCAGCCGAGTTTGGTATCTATTGTCGAGAAACAGATTACCTCATTCTATTCCGATGCTGAGGTCATTATTCGCCCTGTGCCCGAAGTATGGACCAAGGGATACAAGCTTGTCGGTTACAACATGATTACGAAAAAGAAGTTTGTGTACCCCATTCGTTTTTATGAAGAGATGCAGGACGATCCGCTGAACGATATGGCGAACGTGCTCAGCAAATTGGATTCAGACGAAAAGGCATCTATTCAAATTGTCATCACTCCTGCTTTTTCTGATACATGGAGCAAGACGGTGAAGCGATTAGCTAATGCAAAATTTAAGGGTAAGGAAGATAGATGGGTTTCTCGCATTCCCATCCTTTCTACTCTTATGCATGTTATCGGTGGCATTACAACAGGTTCCGATGGAGAAACATACGCACCAGGCGCCTCGCATGGCGATGCGTTCGTACGCATGATCCAGCCAGAAGAAGAGCTGTATAAACGCATGGGGCAAAAGGCGGGCATGAGTGGTTTTCATGTATCTGTTCGCATTATGGCTTCGGCTAAATCTTGGAAGCGAGCAGTGGATATCACGAATAACTTGCAGGTTGCCTTCAACGTCTTCAAAGATATTTATGGCAACTGGTTTGTGAACAGACGCATGTTTGTTGATTTTTTACCTCTCGCTTGGAATGCCCCCTTCATTCATTGGCTTTGGAAACATCGCATTAATGGATATTGGCATAAGCGTGATTTGCTGGTTGAAAAAGAATTAGCAGGCTTGTATCACTTTCCTGACAGTCGTTATAACAAAGTTCCTGTTATCCAATGGATTGCATATCGAGTACTCCCTCCTCCTCCTAATAATCCAAAAGAAGGAATTTTGATAGGCATAAATAATTATAGAGCAGAAGGGACGCAGATTCGTTTCATGCATAGCGATCGCACACGCCATCAATACATAATTGGTAAGTCTGGTTCTGGAAAATCTGCGTTACTCAATTTCCAAGCACGGCAAGATATTGCAAGCGGGCAAGGTGTGTGCGTGGTAGATCCACACGGTGATTTGATTGAAGACGTACTTGCTCATGTTCCCAAAGAGAGAGCAAAAGACGTGATTCTCTTTGATCCATCCGATACCGAACGTCCGATGGGTTTGAACCTGCTTGAAGCAAAAACAGACGAAGAGAAAGATCGTGCATCTTTGGATGCAATGGAAATTTTTATCAAACTTTTTGGTAATGAAATCTTTGGTCCTCGTATTCAGCACTATTTCCGCAACGGTTGTCTTACACTTATGGATGATGAAGAAGAAGGTGCTACTTTGATTGATGTACCCCGTCTGTTTGTAGATGATGAATTCCAGCGTTATAAAGTGAGCAAGTGCAAGAATGTAGTGGTACGCAGTTTCTGGGAGCATGAAATTGCAAAAACGGGTGCGCGTGAAAAGGAAGAAATGATTCCATATTTCTCCGCAAAGTTTGGTCCTTTTGTGACCAATACCACGATGCGTAATATTATTGGGCAACCAAAAAGTGCCTTCAATATACGTCAGATTATGGATGATGGAAAAATTCTTTTAGTAAATCTTAGTAAGGGAAAAATTGGAGATGTAAATGCGCAACTTCTTGGACTAGTGTTTGTGAATAAAGTGAATATGGCGGCACTCTCTCGTGCGGACATCCCACAAAAAGATCGCCGTAGGTTCTACTTGTACGTTGATGAATTCCAAAATTTTGTGACTGATGCGTTTGCCACCATTCTCTCCGAAGCGCGCAAGTACGAACTTGGGCTCATTATGGCTCATCAATACATTGGTCAGTTAGTTGGAAAGACAGAAGCCTACGGTCAATCCAGTACAAAAATGCGCGATGCGGTGTTTGGTAACGTTGGTACAATCATGAGCTTTAAAATTGGAGCCGAAGATGCGGAATACATGGCTAAAGAAATGGCTCCTGTGTTGAGTGAACAGGATGTGATTGGAATTCCAAATTTCAATTGTTACACAAAACTGAACATCAATAATACAACGTCACGTCCTTTTAGTATGGCTACCATCTACGATGAATCGAATCGCAATGAAAAGCTTTCCGCTCTCATTAAAGAATACAGCCGCATGAAGTACGGCCGTAAAAAGGTTTTTGTGAACCAGGAAATTGAAGATCGTATTGGGATTGTGAGGCCGGAATCACCTGGTTCAGTGCCTCCTTTGCCTCCGGAGATGCCTGCTATGTAGATGGGGATTTTTTGAATTCAGCCTGTCATTTGATGTTCGGTTGACTCAGAAAGATTGACTGTTTCATAAATATGATAAAAATGCTGGAGTGAAAAATCGCGTTCAAATTTATGGTTTTGATGATTTTGAGAGCAGAGATGATGCTTATGCTCTGATTTTTCCAAAAGAAAGCAATAAAAATGCTTGGAGCAATCTCGTATATAAAGCTGAAAATGAGCTTTCGTGGAATAGTGTCGAACAGCTCCAGGTGGTGTTGGCTCTTGAGAAAGAATTGCGAAGTGTGAGGGCTGCCATAGAGAGCCTTGTTCAATCTGGAGTGCGTTGTACTCACGATATCCGGAAACACAAGAAGGCAGAACAAGCGAATGCATTACTCTCTTTATTGCAATGGAGAGAGTATGAACTGAAAAAAAATCTAAAAGAATTGAGTTCTGTAGATGGCTTTAAAGACACTGCTACGCCTCTTTATTATGAAAATTTGTTGAAGGAGCAAGTGGAGCAAAACCCTTTTTTAAACTAAAAAGAGTAGTATCCCTTCGCAAGGTTCACAGTATGTTCTACTATAGTTGCATATGATTTCTTTTTCCCAAGCTAAAGACCTGTTTAAATTGCAACGTGATGCAAAGCGTATTAAAAAAGAATTGAAAAATATTCATGTAGAAGCTGAATCTTCTGGTGTGAAAGTAGTGGTAAGTGCTGAAATGGAGGTAGTGGAAGTACATATTGCAGATGATGTTCCGCGTGACCAAATTGCGTTCAGAGTGAAAGATGCTCTAAATCGAGGCATGAAAAAGGCGCAGCTTATTTCTGCAGAAAGGATGCAGGGGATAATGGGGGATTTGGGGCTGCCAACTGGCCAATAGTCCTTGAGTACATTCCAGTGTCCAAATTCCAAATCCCGCTAGAGGGACGATTACATTCTTGTAATTGAGCAAATCCCAAATCTCAAGGACCAAAAGATGAGTCCCACTTTTTTGATTTGGTGCTTGGGATTTAGGATTTTTCCAAGTATCCTCACCCCGTGAAAAAATTCTTCATTTTTGCAATCGCAGGCTTCATTTTTTTCTTTTTCTGGTACCAAATTTCATTACGACCTGTTGATCCTACAAATACCGCAAAAACTCGAGTTGAAGTTGCAAAGGGAATGTCTACTCGTGAAATTGCTGATTTTTTGGAGAAGGAAGGATTCGTACGATCTTCCACAGCGTTCTATGTGTATTCACAGTTGCATAAGGGAAAAAGTGGATTGCACGCAGGAAGCTTTACCCTCAGCCCTTCTCTAAGTACGGCTGATATTGTCGCAGTTTTACAAGGTGGCAAAGCTGAGGAAGTGAGAATTACTATTCCAGAGGGGTACACGGTAAAAGATATTGATGCATTGCTAGCAAAAGAAGGTCTTTCAGAGCCCGGGCAAATATTGCAGTGCGCTCGTACCTGCAATTTTTCGGCGTATGGTTTTATTCCCTCCGGAAATGGGCTTGCAGATAGAGGGGGGAAGGTAGAGGGATATCTGTTTCCCGATACATATTTTGTGAGAACGGATTCTTTTACTCCTCAATCATTTTTAGAGCGTCTGATTTCAACATTTGAAAAACGCGTTATTGTAGACTTAAAATCAGACATTGCGGCGTCAAGTCATTCATTGCATGAAATTGTAACCATGGCTTCTCTGATCGAAGAAGAAACGCGTACGGCGGATGAGAGAGCAATGGTATCGGGAATTTTATGGAAGAGATATGAAGGAGGAATTGGATTGGGAGTGGATGCCGCGGTCCGATATATCATCAACAAGCCAACCGCGAGCATTACATCTGCGGATTTGGAAATAGATTCTCCCTATAATGTGCGCAAATATAAAGGGCTTCCGCCTGGTCCTATTGCCAATGCCGGCCTTGCCAGTATCAAAGCGGCATTGCACCCCAAAAATAGCTCATATCTTTTTTATCTTCACGGAAATGATGGTGTGATTCGGTACGCAGAAACGAACGACCAACATAATGAGAATAAGAGAAAGTACCTTTCTCGCTGATTGTTTATGTAAGAATAGAATGTCCAAAATGTGGCTTTCTAGAGCGATTTTTGGTATAATAGGGAGATAGAACCATGAAACATGAACATCTCCTCAAAATTGGCGTCATGGGCTCCGCATCTGGCCCTCAGGTGGAAGATCCCATTGCGATAGAGAAGGCAAAGAAATTGGGAGAAGAGATAGGAAAAAGAGGGTACATTTTTATCAATGGAGCATGTCCAGGGCTTCCGGATGTTTCTCGTAAGGCAGCTCAGGCTGCAGGAGCTTTTACGCTGGGCGTTTCTCCTGCTTTTTCAGAGTATGAGCATGTGAATGAGTATCTATCGCCACACGATCACGACATGATCATTTATACGGGAATGGGTTTTATGGAGCGAGATATTATTAATATCCGCTCTTCCGATGCCGTGGTAATAATTGGAGGAGGAATCGGTACTTTGAATGAATTCACAATTGCCTACGATGAAGGCAGGCCCATAGGAATCATTACAAATTCAGGAGGAATAAGTAATCATGTTGAATACATAGTAAAAGAATTGTGTTTGCGCGAAATGCCTCCCAATATTGTCATGGATGATGATCCAGCAGGTTTACTTGATAAACTGGAAGTTGCTATCAATGCTTTTCCTCTTCCTATTCGCGAAGATGCGAGGGTGAGAGATTTGAAGAAAGGTCGCGGATAAATAGTGGAGAGTTGAAAGTGGAGAGTGAAAAGTTTTATAAGATTCTTTCAGTGGAGTAGTCTCCACAGGTATCACACACGACAAGCCCGCTCGGTAGCGTACGCTCTCCCCTCATCAACTGGCCGATAAAGTGCCTGCTTCCTGTGCATTTTTCTCGTACGCAAGGATGTACTGGCCATTCGTAGTTTGTGCTTGGGTTGCTCGTTTGGTCAATTATAGCTTTGAGTTCAGGCTTTTGTGTAAGGATGTTTGCAATAGACTTTCTTGCAACTTCTATGGTTTCAAATTTTGTTGCTCTGTCGGGCGCTTGGGCGATTCGCGTATCTATGGAATCGTTATTTTCCATGGTATTTTTGTATTCTTTTTTTAAATGTGAGTCAACATTTTTGCAAAGCCCATGCGAGGCCTTTGAGTACAGTCCTCACGAAAGCGCCCATTGTTACTTTGCATTATTTGTCCCTTCGATCCCTTGGTCCTTTCGTAATCCACCTCACCGGCGTTCCCTCCAATCCAAACGTTTCGCGCAGGCGGTTATCGATATAGCGGAGCTGGCTTAAGCGCACGTGCTTTGGGTTTTTGACAAAGAGGACGAATGTAGGAGGAGGGTCCTTCGCTTGGGTCATAAACTTGGTAGACCACAGTGAACTCATCGGCTTACCGCGCACTGCATTTTCAAAGAACTGCTTCAAATCTTTCTCGCTAATTCGGCGTAATCGATTTTGTTGCACCATCGTTGTTAAATCAAAGATTTTGAGGAGTCCTTCACGGGAAACAGCAGACACCGGCAGTACGGGTGCAAAGCGGCAGAATTGGAAGTTTCTTTTGATATCCAGCTTACGTGCCTCTTTATCTTCCTTTGTCATCACGTCGGTTTTGTTCATAAGAATGATCAGTCCTTTTCCGGCATCAATTACTAAACTTGCTATTCTTTTATCTTGTTTACTCACAGGTTCCTTTCCATCCAAAACCAAAAGAGCGATATAACAATCTTCAATCGATTGCATGGATCTCATCATCGAAATACTTTCAACACCCTTTTCTACTTTTGTTTGTCTTCTCAGTCCTGCTGTATCTACGAACAAGTATTCCTTTTCTTGATATCGGATAAGTGTATCGGTGGAATCACGTGTTGTTCCTGGAATGTCAGATACAAGCTTTGGCGAAATAGATCTTTGTGTTTCGGACATTAATGCATTGATGATGGAACTTTTTCCTACGTTTGGTTTTCCTATGATGGCAATGCGGGGTAGAGCCAGGGAATTTTCTACGGTTATTTCTGCCTTTGATTTTTCGAAATGAAGTTCCACTAAGCGGGCTGCTATCGCTTGTTCTAATCCGTCTGTGCCAAGCCTATGAGCCGCGCTCACCGTTATTACTTCATCACCAGCGCCCAACTCGTGAAAGTTATGTCTGGCCTGCTCTTCCATTTTACTGTTATCACATTTTGTAATCACAAGAATTACTGGCACGTGGCGTCTTCGTTGTCGGCGCAAAATTTGTGCAATTTCATAATCACTCTTCGTAGGATCCACTCTCCCGTCCACGGTAAAGAGAATGAGATCAGCTGATTGCAATGCGAGCATGGATTGCTTATGTACATCATCTTCAAATTGTTTATCGTCCGTGCCGCCTCCCATTCCACCTGTATCCACAAGTAAAAAATCTACTTTTTCTGTTTTTACAACGTGGGATACGTGATCACGTGTAGTTCCAGCTACTTCATTTTCAATGGCCACGCGCTCCCGAATCATGCAGTTAAAAAGCGTGGATTTTCCCGTATTTGGGCGGCCGATGATGGCAACAATTGGGAGCTTGGGCATGCGGAAAAGTAGTATAGCAGGAATATACTTTTCGCGATGCTATTTTTAAGAGAGTAATTTCATGCGTATTGCCGTATCCGGCATGGATTCCATCATTTGATTGCAAAGAAAAATTGCATTGTCTGTAGACATGTGGTTCATTCCAAAGAATCGGATGTGAAATTCTTCAATGTCTAAACTGTCCATTCTAATTCTAATTGAGTGTTGTCCAATTTTTACAATTTGTTCGGGTGAACGTTTTGATGATTGGGATGAATATCGTATTGTTCGTCCTGATAAGAATGAAAGAGCATGTTGAGGTGGTGCCTTTTCTGAGGTGACAACAATGGTTTGTAATGGCGCATATTTCCCTTCATAGGTTTTTGTTTTTATTTCATTCAAAAATTCGCTGATGCTCAATTCTTTCATTCCATTAGATGCTTTTGCACTGAGATTTTGTAAAGTATGTAACACGCCTGATTTTTCAGTGCCAAAATAGTGCATGTAGATATCAGGTGTGTTTTGTAAGTTGCGCGTAACGAGATCACTTGGAATGTCACATTTTTTTTGTGGAAAGTGGTTTCCATATAGAAGTAGCTTTGTAATTGCTTCCGCTGTAGTTCCCATAATATAGAGTGACCGAAACGCAATATGCGCATCATCAAGGCTTCCTATTCTTTTTGGCACTGATTCAATGAGGTGTCCTTGATGTTGGTTGTACGACTGCCACAACGTTTCGCTGCTTGTCATTGTAGCTAGCATGTCTCGAAATTCATCTGTTTGGCGATGTATTTCTCCGGGGCTACTTTCTTGCAAGGCCACAGAAATCTTTTCTGTAACTTTTGTGAAACACTCGATTGCTTCCATGGCAACAGAGTAACGATCATCAATTTTCTGTCAAAAATTCGGTATTTATATATGGAATTGTGGCTTCAAATGGTGCCGGGTACACTCGGTGTATGGAGATATACGATCCATCCTCGGTAGAGGCCAAATGGCAGAAGAAATGGGACGAAGCAGGTCTTCATACTGCTGATCTACAGAAAGCCAAAAAACCTTTCTATTCGCTCGTGATGTTTCCGTATCCAAGTGGCGATAAGCTCCATGTGGGTCATTGGTATAACTTTGCGCCAGCGGACAGTTATGCCCGCTACATGCGCATGAAGGGTTACGATGTTCTAGAGCCAATGGGATTTGATGCGTTTGGTTTGCCTGCAGAAAACTACGCAATTAAAACAGGAGTTCCCCCTGCGGAGTCCATCGCGAAAAATGTGCAGACGATGATCGAACAGCTGAAGCGAATTGGCTGTATGTACGATTGGGAAAAAATGGTGAATACCTCCGATCCTTCGTATTACAAATGGACCCAGTGGTTATTTTTGCAGATGTTTAAGCATGATCTGGCTTATAAAAAACAGGCGCCGGTGAACTACTGTCCAAAAGATCAGACAGTTCTTGCAAACGAGCAAGTGCACGACGGAAAGTGTGAACGGTGCGGAACAGAAGTGATTCAAAAAAATCTTACACAGTGGTTTTGGAATATCACAAAGTACGCGCAGCCGTTACTGGATGGATTAGAAGATTTAGATTGGCCACAAAAAACCAAGCTGATGCAGCAGCATTGGATTGGAAGGAGCGAAGGAGCGGAAGTGCAGTTTGAAGTGGATATTACAGAAGAGCATGAAGCGTGGGAGGATGAGAAAGCGAACCCAGTGATTAAGGTCTTCACAACACGACCAGACACCCTTTTTGGTGCTACATACTTGGTACTTGCTCCAGAACACCCACTCGTGGATTTCATAACGACCAAAAAATACACAGTTGAAGTACAGCGCTATAGAGACGAGACTAAAAAGAAAACGGAAATTCAGCGCACTGATTTAAATAAAGTGAAATCGGGTGTTTTCACAGGTACATATGCAATCAATCCAGCAACAAATGAACAGATTCCTATTTGGATAGCTGATTATGTCCTTGTTCAATATGGAACCGGAGCAGTTATGGCTGTGCCTGGGCATGATAAGAGAGATTGGGAGTTTGCAAAAAAATTCCAGCTTCCTACTCTGCAGGTTGTAGAAGGTGGAAATATTGAAGAGGAAGCCTATGTAGGAGATGGAACCATGGTGAATTCAAGTTTTTTGAATGGACTGAGCACGCATGAGGCCAAGAAAAAAATGATTGCTTGGTTGGAAGATGAAGAAAAAGGAAGAGGAATTATTAACTACCGCCTCCGCGATTGGCTTGTGAGCCGCCAGCGCTACTGGGGTGCGCCCATTCCAATTGTGTACGACCCAGAAGGCAAAGCATATCCTGTTCCCGAAAAACATTTGCCATGGTTACTTCCCACAGATGTGGAATTTAAGCCTGACGGAAAATCTCCCCTTGCGTATTCGAAAGAATTTGTGGAGCGAACGGAAAAGATTTTTGGGAAAGGATGGACGCCGGAGTTTGATACGATGGATACGTTCGTGTGTAGTAGCTTTTATTATTTGAGGTATCTGATGAACTCCTCTGACGTGAGCAAATCCCAAGTCCCAAGTCCCAAATCCCAATTAAAAACCAAAAATAAAAAATCAAAAATTTCTCCAGAAGAGAAAAATGAATTACTCGTCGATCACACGATCGAACATCACTGGATGCCTGTGAGTATGTACATTGGAGGTCCAGAGCACGCGTGCATGCACCTTATTTACGCTCGTTTTGTCATGATGGCTCTCAAAGATTTTGGCTTTGTATCACATAATGAGCCGTTCAAAAAATTAGTTCATCAAGGTCTCATTACGAATAAAGGAGCTAAGATGAGCAAGAGCAAGGGGAATGTAGTGAGTCCGGACTCGTTTGTAACAGAACACGGATCTGATGCATTCCGTATGTACTTGATGTTTATGGGGCCGTTTACCGATGGGGGAGATTGGAGTGATACGGGTATTAAGGGGATTGATCGCTTTGTGCAGCGAGTATGGAAAGTGATAGTCAGTGCGAACAAAAAAGTTGATCAGTCTTCTCAGCTCAGTCAAGCTCTGCATCTTACAATCAAACGTGTGACGGATAGTATGGAACGGCTCCATTTTAATACAGCAATCAGCGCCCTGATGGAGTTTTTGAATACTGCAGAAAAAGCAGAAGCAATCGATACAGCTACTGCTCATACATTTATACAGCTCATAGCTCCTTTAGCGCCTCATCTTGCAGATGAACTGTGGGAAGTAACGGGCGGAAAAGGTTTCATCGTGGAGCAGAAATGGCCAACCTTTGATCCAAAACTTTTGGTATCCGATACCATGACAATCGTGATCCAAATAAACGGTAAACTGCGCGCGAGTATTGAAGTGCCATCCGATACTTCAGAAAAAGACATTATTGCAAAAGCGAAGGAGCTGGAAAATGTGCAGAAATTTTTAGAAGGTAAACAGCCGAAGAAAGAGATTTATGTGAAAGGGAAGTTGGTGAGTTTAGTTATCTAGTACCTTTTACATATTTTTATAGTTTTTGGCCCGCATAAAATGAGCACGAATAGGTTTTTCTTTTTCTAGAACATGTTCAAGAATTTTTTTAACTTCAGGATCATCAATAAGTGCAGAAAATCTGGCAAATACTGCATTGTAAAATTCAACTTTTTTTAGAAGTGCAGCTGAAGGATTTGATTCTTGTTCAACTTCAGAGCCGCATTGAGCTGACTCTAGAACTGGATTATTCAAGCCTTTCGAATTTGCAATAGCTTCTATTTGTTCATTTCGCCAATGAATGAGAGCACGTAATTTTTGTCGCAAATGTGAACCAATAATACTTGGGTCGTGCCGAGTGTATCGGTGGGTTGCATCGTCGATAACACTGCCTATTTTTTCAGAATTTTTCATGAATACTCAGTAGAAAATCGTTCCAGCAGTAATCTTCGCTGTTCTTGAAGTGCCAGTCTCATTCTTTGGGCTGTTTCATGTTCTATTTTATTTTGAGCTTCATAAAGAATCAGTTGTTGCATCGTATACTCAATATCATCGAAATAGTCAGTGTACTCTTCGAGAGTATGAGGCGTGCGAGGTGAAGGGGACATATGCAAGACCATATTGTATACTTCTATCAATCCTTTTGGATTTTTTTTGAACAGTTTTTCATTTTATCTCATGAATAAGCCAAAAAGTCAGTCCTCAGCTGATGTGCATATCGTCCGTTTGTAGCTCTTATTTTGCACTCACTTGCTCCAAAGGCATTCAGTTCATGCGATATTCCACACGAAATACATGTACTATTTTTTAGCAGATCGTGAAATATATTTACGGACATGTCGCCGTATATCTAGTGGCGATTGTGAACTTCTTTTGTGAAAATGGTTTTCTCCAATAAAGACCTAAGAGTTAGATTTTGTTGAAGCCCTTCTTGGGATGGGGGAGATGAGAAGTGAACAGATGTGTTAATTAAACTATACATTTTTACGAGTTCTTTCAACGTGAAAGAACGTGTAGTTCTGCTAATTGCTTTTATATTCATTCGCACGTAGCAAAATGCGTTCCAACGATTGCAGTGATGTTTGTAGAACTACAGAGAAATGATGCATTGCCTGTTCGTACTGTATTTTATCGTCAGCTTCCTTGGCATCCAATTTGTGGCGCTCTTGTTGTATGTTTAAGACTTGTAGATGAGCATGGCTATTTATAGAGCACGACGGAAGTACAGACTGAAGCCAGTTGTGTAACTGAAGACATCGAAAAATATATTCGATTGTTTCTTTCGCTCGCTTCTCACTGAGTCTTTTCTTTGTCGCCATGACACAGTGTATTTTTTGTATATCCTCCCTGTGTGCAATTTTTACCGTAAGCGGTAACTTATCTGCGAATCCTGTATAGGAGTTTTCTTCTGGATTAAACAGATTTGTTGGTTCGTGAGGACTCATAAATGAAGTATACTTCACCCTCTCGAGCGATTATTCTATTTTTGGAACTTCCTTTACGTCTTCCGCATGCATCCGCAGCAAAATCATCCTTTTGATCGCTATTCACAATTTACAGATATTCGTGTTTTAAAAGATATTAGCAATACGCCGCTACGCAAAAGCCTCCGTGTAAATACGCTTAAAACAACTGTGGAAGAATTCAAAAAATGGGGAGCTGAACAGGGTTGGCAGTTGGAGCCAGTTCTATGGTGTAACGAAGCTTTTTATATTGATCGTGAAGATCGCAGTAAAGCACTTGGAAAAGATCTTCTCCACTTACTTGGCCATGTGTACATGCAAGAAGCCGCGAGCATGCTCCCGGTTGAGTTACTAGATCCACAGCCAGGGGAAACTATTTTGGATATGAGCGCAGCGCCGGGAAGTAAAACAACGCAGATAGCTGCGAAAATGAAAAATTCGGGAGTGATTATTGCGAATGATGTGCAAGAAAAAAGACTGTGGACACTCAAGAGCGCACTATATAGATCAGGAGTACTTAACACGATTGTGACAAAAAAAGTGGGACAGTGGTTTGCAAAAAATATGTCTGAGCGATTCGATCGCGTACTCTGTGATGCCCCGTGTACGGCGCAGGGGACTGCGCGCAAAGATTCCGATGCTCTCATGTATTGCTCGCTGGAGAACATTGGAAAAATGGCGAGGTTACAAAAAGAACTTTTGGAATCTGCGGTGCATGCTACAAAAATTGGGGGCAGAATTGTCTATTCTACTTGTACACTCACACCTGAAGAAAACGAGATGGTAGTGCGGGAAATTGTGAACAAATTTAGTGATCAACTCGAAGTCGTAGACCTGAGTAGGGGACTAGGATCTAGGGATTTGGGACTAGGAAAAGCGATTGAAGAATCAATGATAGTTCAAAAACATTTACCCAATCTTCAGTCCCCAGTCCCTAATCCCCAGCCCCTCATCCGTCTCTGGCCCCAAACCTACGACACCGAAGGATTTTTCTGTGCAGTCATTCATAAAAAAGCTTCCACTCGTCCGCGTGAAAAAACTGAAAGTGTTCGTTTCCAGGAAGAAGAAATGCCAAAAGCGAGAGCGGCGGAAGTGGGAAAAAAATTAGAGGAACAATTTGGCTCTTCGTTTATGCACGATGATGAGAGATTATTTGCGAGGACTGATCAGTTATTACTTGCCACTCAGTCTGTTGCCGAATTCCGTCTACCGGTTTTGGATTACTCTCTCGGCCTTCCATTTGCAAAAAAATTAGATGGCAATCGCTTCCGCCTCAATCAAGAAATTGTGTCGTACAGAGGAAAAGAAGCGACGAAAAGTGTGTATGAAATTTCTGATGAAATCTTGAAAGATTTATTAGATGGAAAAGACAGCACGATTCCAGAAGAATTCTATGGCGACATTATTCTTCTCTATAAGTCTCTTCCCATTGGAACGGGACTTGCGCAGGAGGGAAAATTGAAGAATAGGTTGCCGAGGTGGATAGTTCAAAAGTCCTAATTTGTTTGACAAATAATAAATATAGTGTTATTGATTATCTATGTCATTTGAGCATGTAGCAGAAATAGGCGATACCGATGATGCAGCACAAATTCGTCTTCCAATTAGAAATACTCTTTCAATAGATGAAGCAAGAGATCTGGCCAACCGTCTTTACTTATTTATTGATAAAAGAGAAGTGAGGGATTTTCAAATAATTTCTAATCAAGAACGTGGATTTGTAAGTTTGGTATTAGTAGATATAGAAGGGCCATACGAATACATGCGTGTTTATGTTCAAGGAACAGTAGAACTTTTAAGTCGCAATCAGCGCAAAAATCTTTTCAACAGTATTAGCTCCTGGATTTCGACTTCCGCCGAATCAGAAATAGTTTTGCACCCCTTCCGGGAATTTACACGACTTCAATTATCCTCGAAGGAAATTCTCTCAAGAATACCAAAGGAGCAATATAAAGCTGATTGTAAAGGAGGGCATAGCAAAGATTATATTTTGCGTAATTATAGTTTTATTCTCGATGTCTTTGCAGAGTACAACCATGATTTACAACAGCTAGAAAAGCTTGAGGCAATGCTGTATGAACAAAAGAAAAAGTTTCAAGAATTTTTTGAGCAAGATCAGCATTTTTTTTCTTCGGTATTGGAGGCTCAAAGGAATGTGCTGCGACAAGTACTGGAATACCAACGGTTTTCTGCAATTGGTATTCCTCTTGCATTGGACGCAGTTCGTGCTGATAAAGTTCAGGTGCTCCTAAATGGTGCGAACACTGAAGTGAAAATATCTGGAGATAATGCGCAGTTAATTGCTAAGGTGGCAGCAATGCATTACTTAGTAGTTACAATCCCACTTGATGGAAAAAGTCACTCGTTACATGCTCAACTGACAGGTTTTCGCTGTCTACGCCAAGATATGTGGTTCTGGATCGTGCCAGAAACACAAGATGCAACTATTAGAGGGTGTTCAGCAAATCTTCCAGGTTGTCTGCTGGGTGACAGAAAATTAAGAGAAGATAACGCTATAGCAGTTATAGAGCAACAATTGTACATGCAGTCTCCGTCTGAGTCAGATAAACAGTAAAGAGGTATAATCTCACTCCTATGGACGACGTCTCCTCGATTAAATCCCGGCTTCCTATAGAGCAACTGGTGGCCAGTTACTGTGCTCTTATTAAGAAAGGCCGGAACTTTGTGGCCATGTGCCCGTTTCACAACGACAGCCATCCCAGTTTGCTGGTATCGCCCGATAAAGGCATTGCATACTGCTTTGCGTGCCAGAGTGGGGGAGACATCTTCAGTTTTTACCAGAAGATTGAAGGAGTGGATTTTCCCCAGGCGCTAAAAGAACTTGCCGAGCGCGCAGGAGTCACACTTACTCAAAAAACTGCCTCTGGACCTGCGAAGAGTGAAAAAGATCGGGCACGAGAATGTTTGAGCACAGCCTTGGCATTGTATAAGCAGCAATTAAAAACATCTCAGACGACGTTGGATTATCTCAGTAAAAGAAAAGTTTCCATTGAACAAATTGTGGAATTCGATATCGGGATGGCCCCGGATTCTTTTTCGGCGACGTATGAGCATTTGCTTAAATCAGGATTTAGTCGCAGTGAAATCATTGCGGCAGGACTTGGAGTGCAGAAAGACATGCAGGAAGGAAAAATCTACGATCGGTTTAGAAATCGCTTAATGTTTCCCATTCACGATGCGCAGGGGGGTATTGTTGGATTTGGTGGGCGTACTCTTGGGAATGATGAGGCGAAATATATGAATTCTTCAGATGGAATTCTTTTTCATAAAAGTAACATTCTTTATAGCCTCCACAGAGCAAAGGAAGCCATACGTGATCAAAAAAATGTGATTTTAGTGGAAGGGTATTTTGATGTACTTGCGTGTAATGCAGTGGGTGTAAAAAATGTTGTAGCCACTTGTGGTACTGCACTAACGGCAGAGCATGTGAAAATACTGAAGAGATATACAGACACAGTCACGCTCTGTTTGGATCAAGATAGGGCAGGGAGAGAGGCTATGGAGAGATCATTCCCACTCTTGAGTTCTGAGTATATTCAAGTGAATGCGATCGTGATGAAGGGAAAGGACCCAAGTGAAACATTGGAATCAGATTCTGAAGTGTTGAAACAATTATTAACATCAAGTGCTCGACCCTACCTGGAAACCGTTATAGAAAGCGTGCAGTCACTCGATCTTTCTTCTCCTATGGTAAAGCGAGAGGCTTTGCAAACTTTTTTGCATCTCCTTTCGTCGCTTCCCTCTGCGGTGGAGCGCAGTGATTACGTGCATAAAGCGGCTATTGCTTTTCAAACAACGGAAACTGCTCTGGAAGAAGATCTCAAGCAATCTGCACTTTCTGTGCCAGTTTCAGTGGGAGTATCTGCAAAGCAGAAGCAATCAGAAGTGAAGAACACCCACGAGTTTTCTGCGCAGGAGATTGCGCTTGGAATTTTCATGCTGTATCCAAAGCTCCGTCATTTACTCACTGAGCTCATTCCACCACATGCAGGAATGCCCGCTGCTTTGTATGCCGCACTTAAGTCTTTCCCAGAAAATGAAAAAGTAACGCTTGATGCACTGCACCTGTCGCCGGAACACCATGAGCGCGCGTCCATTTTGCTGATGTTCTGTGAATTTCATGGTTTTTCAGAATGGTCTGAGTCTCTTGCAGTGCGAGAAATCCGTAGTAATTGCCTCAGTGCAAATAGAGAAATACTCAGAGAGAAACAGATGGAAGTGACCAAAAAATTGATAGATGCAAAAAAATTGGGATACTCAGATCAGGAGTCTGTTCTTCGTGCGGAGTACGAGGAAATATTAAAATTAATGAGGCGCATGAAGTAAAACAGTAGATTATAAAATAGTAAGAAACTCGATCTATACAATTACGCCAGGTGTTATTCATCACTCATTTAGTATGTGTTTCACAATTTGTCTGTAATAAAAGCCAAGGGTCGGGCGTCTTTGTAGTAATCGCACTGGCTCCGGTTGCATTTTTTGTACTTTTTCTCGCTCTTTTCTCTTTGCTTAGCCCCATTCGTCTAGTATCCTAGGTGTGGGCTCGTATACCTAGCCTCCGCGTTTCCCTATGGCCTCTCATCCACGTAAGTTCATTGCTCAGCCGACGGACGAAATGTTGCAAAAGTTTCCGGAGAAAGTGAAGCACCTTGTAAAGAAGGGGCGTGAACAGCGCTATGTCACGCATCAGGAAATTATTTCTGCGGTGCCGAATGCCGAAGACAATGTAGATCTTCTTGATGAGATCTATACGATGTTTGTGGATCTTGGTATCCAGGTGATTGATGTAAAAGATGCGCTCATCTGGGAAAAGAAATCCCGCGCCTCTACTTTGGAAATGCCAGAACCTGCAGAAGATCTTACGGAGGTAGTTGCTGGCGATGACAATGCAGACTCCACGGATGATGATGCAGAC
Organism: uncultured Candidatus Peribacteria bacterium; assembly: GCA_964548055.1. Taxonomy (GTDB): domain Bacteria; phylum Patescibacteriota; class Gracilibacteria; order Peribacterales; family Peribacteraceae; genus CAZJPS01. Next base: position 1,317 of record CAZJPS010000010.1, on the reverse strand, counting down.
GTAGATGAGGGAGAGAAAGTAGAATCGATGGCTGATGAAGTAGACGACGATGCCATGAAGATGGTGGCACTTGCAGGCATTGCTGTTGATAGTGATAAAGATTTGAATGAAGAGGAACGAAAGAAGCGCAAGAAGGAACGCGAAATCGATTTGCTTGAAATTAGCAACGACTCCGTACGTATGTATCTTTCAGAAATTGGACGTGTGCCACTGATCGATGCTCGTAAAGAAGTAGAGCTTGCTCGTCGTATTCGCAAGGGAGATGCAGGTGCTAAGCAACAACTTGCAGAAGCAAACCTGCGTTTGGTCGTGTCTATCGCAAAAAAATATATCGGTCGCGGTCTTTCATTCTTGGATCTTATCCAGGAAGGAAACATTGGCCTTTTCCGTGCTGTTGAAAAATTTGATCCTGAGCGCGGATTCAAATTCAGTACGTACGCAACATGGTGGATCCGTCAGGCAATCACGCGCGCTATTGCCGACCAAGCACGCACGATCCGTATTCCAGTGCACATGGTGGAAACCATCAACAAATTGACGCACACGCAGCGCAGATTAGTGCAGGAATTGGGACGCGAGCCAACATTGGAAGAATTGGCTGTTGAAATGGAGATGGATATTAAGAAGGTGGCACATATTCAAAAGATCAGCCAGGACATCATCTCACTCGAGTCTCCTGTGGGCAGCGAAGAAGATTCTAAATTGGGAGACTTTATTGAAGATGAAGAAGCCATCAACCCTTTCGAGGCAACGAACCGTCAGCTCCGTAAAGAGAACGTGCACGCGATGCTGGAATTCCTAACGCCTAGAGAGCGCAAAATTATTGAAATGCGCTTTGGCTTACGAGATGGCATTGGCCACACATTAGAAGAAGTAGGCAAAGAATTCGGAGTCACGCGCGAACGTATCCGCCAAATTGAAGCCAAAGTACTCCAAAAAATGCGCGATCACCCTCGTTCTCTCACTATTCGCGAGCACGGCGGTGTGCCAAAACGTATTGGCTTCTCCTCTGTACAGTCCTTCACTCCAAGTTTGACCTGCCCTCAGTGTCAGCTTGGGCACTTGGTGGAACTAACAAAGGATGGCGTAAAGATGCGCAAATGTGATCATTGTGCGAAGGAGTTTCCGATGTAGGGAAACCAAAAAATATCATAAAGCAGAGCGGGTTTCCTTACCCGTCAGGTCATATTAATGTGACGTGACCCGCGGTGGTGTAGGGTGATGTCATTCGCATATCCGTCCCCATCCCCGGCCCTTCCCCGTCCTTCGACAAGCTCAGGACAAATAGGGAAGGGAGATTCTTTTAAATAAACAAAA
>CAZJPS010000009.1:0-28741 GCA_964548055.1 uncultured Candidatus Peribacteria bacterium | reverse complement strand
ACTCCCTCGCAATCAAAGCCTCCTTCTTCTCCCTCCTCCACCTTTTCACTCTTTTCTCCCACGCAATAGCCTCGAGCACATCGTGAAAGTGTGACACATACACAAGCTTCAGCGGTCTCCTCTTAAAGGTATAACACCCTGAAACTATTCCATCGCGATGCTCGGCAAAACGTCTCTCATAGTCATTGGTGACTCCGGTGTAGTAGCTGCCATCCGAGCAGAGGAGCATGTAGACGTAGTAATCGTTTTTGCGCATGTGATAACCATAAATTGACCCTGATTACACGCCAGTGCCTTCTTTTAAGAAAGAAATGATGCCATCATGTTTTATCTAAGCATAAGAGCAAAAATCCATTCTGCTCTCTCTCAGAACGCTCTGCTACCATTCCTATATGCGCCGCATTCCTAGCGCCCTCATCAACGCTGCTCTTGTTTTTGGCTCCCTCACACTTTTTATAGCCGCGTGCGAGATCGGACTTCGTGTCACCGGCATTGAAAAAGGGAGAGTAATGCCACCGCTGATCTATCAACAGAGTGATAATTCGCGTATCAGCTATGAATTAAAACCAAACATGACCGAAAAAGCATTTCGGTCCACAGTTACAACTGATTCTCATGGCTTTCGATCAGAAGACATTGATCCATCCAAAAAAACGATGGCCGTTTTGGGTGACTCCATCACGTTTGGATATGGAGTAGAGAACCAGGAAACCCTCCCCGCTCAACTGCAATCACTTCTGCCCGACTACAACGTGATCAATGCAGGCGTGCCGGGCTATAACCTCACTCAAGAACGTGCGACATATGAAGAAAAAATCGCGCCGCTGAACCCAGCGATGCTTCTGCTCGTGTTTTATTGGAATGACCTCACCGATACAGAACCTGCACTGCTTGGTGATGATGGGAATCTGTATCAGAAGGGATCAAAACCTGCAGGTTCCAACTGTAATCCTATTCAGGAAGGACTGATGGGACTGATTCCTGGTAAATGTTGGCTGGATACCCACAGTGCCATGTACAGAGTGATGAAAAAATTGATTAGTAGGAGAATTGAAAAGCAGAATCAGGCGCGGCAGGAAGAGCAGTATCGCAACAACCCATCGGAAGAACCCGTAACACAGGAACAATTACAAAAATATCTGACTGCATTTGATCAATTCGCTTCTTCTCTTCCGCCAAATCTTGAAAAAGTCTTTGTGATCTGGCCAGAAAAGTACCCGCATGTGGCACTTCGGCCTGAACTGCGCACAGCTGCAGAAGCAAAAGGATTTAGAGTGATCGATTTGTACGATACGTTTGGGAATAGCGCAGAAACGCTGAGCTGGGATACGGTACATCCGAGTGCAAAAACACTGCAGGAGGCTGCGCAGACTATCCATGACGTCTTACGATAATAGTCCCACCCGTACTGTCCACAATCTCGCTAACGTTCCCAAATACTTCATCCCTCTTTTAAAAATAACTGGAAGACTGGTGCCCGTTTTAGATTCCCCACTGTGCCGTGGCACACAAATATACGGAATTTCGATAAAGGTATTGCCTTTTTTGATCGCGCGAACCATCAGATCCATAAAATATTCACCGTAGTCACCACGCAGAGGAATTTGATCTAGGACTTCTTTACGGATTGCAATAAAGCCACTCGTGTAATCGTAGAAATTGCGATAGAGCAGGAACCGTGTGAGGGAATTAAGCATGCTACTGAGTGCAACAACCAATGCCGACTCCTCTTTCATCTCCCCTCCCGTGAGTTGCTTCTTCATTCCACCTTCTATAAACCGCGAGCCAACAGCAATGTCGTATCCTTGTTCAATTTTCTGAAGTAGTTTTGGAATGATCTCGGGTGGCATAGAGAAATCACAGTCCATCCAAATAACTGTGTCGCCCTTGGAGAGCTCGATTCCTCTGCGAATACTCTTCGTGAGCCCCCGATCTTTCATTCGTGTCTCTAATCGTAATCCTGGCACGGATCCCTTTTGAATAAGCTGCTGAATGAGCCCTGATGTGCCATCCGGAGAGTTATCATCCACCACAATAATCTCATGCGGTTGCAAAATAGCTGCGTGAATAGCCTCGCAGAGCTCCACAATATTTCCTGCTTCGTTATACGTAGGCAGAACTACGGAAACGAGCTGTAAGCGGCGAGCGGTAAGCGGTAAGCTTCCATTGCTAACCGCTAATCGCTTATCGCTTATCGCCGATCTGTTATCAGAATTATTTGCAGACATCTTTAATAGCTGAACACACGTATGCAATCTGCTCCTGCGTGATTGCGAGACCTGAAGGCAAGTAGAGACCTCGCTTTTCGATGTCTTCTGCGACCGGAAACTTCTCGCCCGGCTTCACAAATGGTTTTCCAAGTGGCATCGAGGCAACGGAATAGAAGAAATCGCGCGTATCAATTCCTTTTTCTATCAGCGCTGCCCGCAGTTCATCTTTCGTCATTGGGAATTGATCGTCGACAAGTATCGCATACATCCAATACACATTCGTCGCATACTCTTTCGTTGTCGGGACCTTTATCCCTTTTATCGCCTTTATCCCCTTTTCGTATTCCCTCGCCATCCACTGCTTTTTTTCAACAAACTCGTGCACATGCTGCAATTGGCCAAGGCCAAGTGCTGCCTGCATGTTCGTCATGCGATAGTTATAACCAATTTCCTCGTGCCAGAACCTCTTTTTGGGAGAATGTGCGAGATCTTTGAGTGTACGAGCACGAGCTGCGAGCTTATCATCATTGGTCACCACCATTCCCCCCTCTCCGGTGGTAATAATTTTGTTGCCGTAGAAACTGAATGCATTCATGTGCCCCATTGAGCCACACATTTTTCCTTTATACGTCGCTCCATGTACTTCGGCTGCATCTTCCACCACTGAAAGGTCATACTTTTTAGCAATCTCGAGGAGCGGATCCATATCCACCGGATGCCCGTAAATATGCACAGGCATAATCGCCTTCGTTTTCTTCGTAATCTTCTTTTCAAGTTGCGACACATCCATACAGAATGTGTCCGGCTCACAATCGATGAATACCGGAGTAGCACCCGTATATAAAATCGCATCCACTGACGCGACCATCGTGAATGTAGGAACAATCACTTCATCTCCTTCTTTGATATCGAGAGACGCCAACGCTAAATGCAAAGCCGTTGTACCGTTGGTTGTGGTGATGGCATGTTTGACCCCAATAAATTTTGCAAACTCCCGCTCAAACTCTTCAATATATTTTCCTGCAGAAGACACCCAGCCTGAATCTAGCGCTTCATTCACAAATTTTTTGGCTTCAGCAGTGATGATAGGTTCGTTAACGGGGATGCGCATGCAATTTGCTTTAACTATCTATAGCTTGGAGTAAAAAAGAAAATTGGGCAACCAGCCAAATTCATATTCATTTTGCTCAATCTAGACAAAATTACTTAAAATGATACATTTATACTATGTCACTAGTACTTCCTACTGCATTTGAGGAAATTAACTTAGATATTTCAGCACAAGTTGAGAAATTTAATAAAGAACTTGCAGATGCCTTAGCCCCGATAATTGAAAGATTTCAGATTTTCTTACGAGGTGTTGAAGGTAAGAATTTTGGCTATGAGGGCAATCGCCTCATCGCCTTCCAAATCCAGAAAACTTTGGAAAGCCTTGGCGTCGCTCTAGAATGCCAAAAGGAAAATTGTGGCCTTCCTGCAAAGCTTCGCTGTAGAAAACCGGGACGATCGGTCTCTGGCGTTTTTCAGTTTGACCATCCTATTAATGGAAAACATACAAGCCATGGAGGTTCATCAAAACTGCCTGTTATGAATATAATTCCTTTTGAAACATACAAGAATAAAACCGATATTTTGCCATAAATCTGTTATTAAGAATATTCCATTTTTCTGTATGGAAAGCGAATTCATTTCTGGACTTGATGAACTCAATGAAGAGTTGAGACAGATGCATCTGCCATTTATTCAAAAGCTACAGATATTTTTGGCAAAACTTGAAGGTAAAAAATTTGATTTTGAAATAAATCATCAAATAGCAGTTTATATACAGAAAACGTTAGATCGACTTGGTGTAAATCTTGAATGTCCTAGAGAAGGCTGTGGAAAGCCAGCCAAATTGCGGTGTCGTAAGCCAGGGCGGTCCACAAAGGGTCTTTTTCAATTCGATCATCCTATTAATGGAAAATGGACCACTCACTATACTTCTAGTTTATTACCAATAATGAATATTATTCCTTTTGAAAATCCAGGAATAAAATAGGGATTTTGCAGTAAAAAATAATTTGATTAACTTTTGAATTCCTTTGCCGCAGTATCTCCCGGATACGGCCCCTGTTTTACTTCAATTAAACGGCTTTTCTCGAGCATTTCTACACTGTGACCTCCTTTAAAGAAGATCAGGAAATCTCCCGTAGAAAGCTCTTCTGTTGCGAGCTCCTTCCACTCTTCATCAAACACGGTGACGCGGATTTTCCCCTCTGCTACCTGTAGAAATTCCGTGACTGTGCTGATCGTCTGTTCTCGTGGAGGATGCGTGTGAGGTTTTACTTTGTATCCTGCAGGCCGCTCCATAATTCCCACCTGAAAATCATCCGTTTGCCTGGTCACAAAATTCACGCCATCCACAGGGAGCTTTGCTGGCACAAAGAGAGCGTACAGATCGGAGCCTTTTTCGACGCGGACGATATCTTTCATACTCCTACCGTAGCAGAAGACTGCAAAATTCTCTTCATTCTCTCTTTCCAGGAGTGATGTTCAGCCACTTTTCTTCCCGCTTTCGCCATATCTGCGGCTTCTGCTGGATGCTCCAGTATCCACTCAACTCCACTAGCCAACGAAGTTCCATCGCCAGGAGTACTGAAGCGCACGATCGACTCATTTACAATGTCCCGCATCGGAGGAAGATCCGCACACACAATGGGCTTCCTCGCTGCCATGTACTCGAACATTTTAAGAGGAGAAGTATCGCGCTGGAAGAAAGGATGAGTGGAAGCAGGTGCGGGATACACGCATATATCACATGCGGCGATTGCTGAGGGAACCTGCACGGATGGAATATGATCGGTGAAGCGGATATCGGTACCCGTAAGACCAAGCGCAGATGCCTCGGCTTCATATTTCTCTCGCCACACTGCAGGCCCTCCCACAATCCATCCAAACACGTTCACTCCTTGCTTCTTCAATACTGCAAGTCCCGCAAGAATTTGAGATACTCCTTTTTCCATCGTTCTTCGCGTTACAAGCGTTCCCACATAGCCAACAATCGGACGACCGAGTGGAAGACCCCATGCTTCTTTTGCATCTGAAGACGAAGGCAAATGATCAAATCTTGAAAGATCGACGGCATCTGGTTCTACGAGAATACGATCCTCAGGAACTCCCCACGACACCAATTCTGTTCGCATTGGGCTTGTGAGCGTCACCACTTTTTTGCATTGCAGACAGAGCTTGGCGAACGCCCTCTTCTGAAAACGAGGGAGGGAGTGCAACTCTAAAATGAGTGGGATACTGGTTTGCAGAAGAGCACGAAGAACTGCGGGAGACCGAGCATACAAAAGATCGGCTGGATGCTCCTTTAAGTATCTCCGCACTGCCCTCCGATACGACCACATGCTCACTGCAAATGCCAGAAAGCCAGGAACGAATGGACTATTAAGAGCATCAAAACTCCCGGGGTGAACGCTCTTAAAAGATGGCGGCAAACCGTAGTACGCATGCGCCGGTTCTTGAATGGTATTTCCTACCGTGGGAGCAAGCAGCGTGACCTCATGCCCCAGTTCCGAAAGCGCATGGCACACCTGCGCCACCTGGCTGCCGTGAGCTTTTTCCGTAGGAAAGCGGGTCTGGGTGATATAGGTGATGCGCACGGGAGAGGTGGTAGGGGTTAGGTTGTAGGTTGTAGGATAATAGTCGTTCACCGAGTACCCTTTGCTGCTTCCAACTGCCTACCACCTATAACCTACCACCTACAACCTACTCCAGTACACTCTTCACAACTCAAACCTGATGCGAACAATGATCGCTTTCGGCACCCACGACCTAGAGGCTCCTCGCCACTGGAACAATAGGATCCTTTTGCAAAACGAAGGATGGGAGGTGATTGAATGCCATGTAGATGCGGGAAGTCATTTTCGTAATCTGATCGCTCTCTACAAAGAATTTCAAAAGAAGAAGATGAATGCCAATGCTGTGATGGTCACTTTTGCAGGGCACTATTTCCTGCCGCTCGCCTGGCTCCTCACTCGGTTCCCAAGAAGGCGATTAATTTTTGATGCCTTTATTTCACTCCACGAAGTGCTCGTCCACGACCGCAGGAAAATTTCCCGCTGGCACCCGTACGCCTGGTTCCTGTATTGCCTGGATTACCTCGATTGCCATTTGGCAGACGAAGTATGGATAGACAGCGAAGCTCACAAACGATTTTTCATACAGAAGTTCCATCTACGCCCTGACAAGATAAGAGTTGTCTATCTCGGTACTCGCTCAGATCTCTTTAAACCTGCAGAACGAATAAACGAATCAATCCATTCGACAAGCTCAGGGCAGGCGAATAAACGAATAAACGTGCTGTTTTACGGCACCTTCATCCCCCACCAAGGAGTGGAATATATTTTGAAGGCCGCGAAGATTTTGGAAAAGACGAACCCCGCTATACACATCACTCTTCTCGGAGCAGGACAGACTCGGAAGCACATGGAAGAACTCGCCAAAGATTTGAAGCTAAGTAATGTCGATTTTGTTCCACGTGTTCCTTTTAAAGAATTACCCGCGTGGATCCAAAAAGCTGACGTGTGCTTGGGAGCATTTGGAACAGATCCAAGTGTAGGGAGAGTGATCCCCCATAAAGTATATGACGCTCTTGCGTGCAAAGTTCCGATTGTGACGGCGGAATCGGAAGCGATACGAGAAAAATTCAGTGAAAAAGATGGAGTGTATTTTTGTAGAGCGGGTGACGGAGAGGATTTGGCAGGAGTGATTGAGAGTGTTTTTAAAGTATAAGAGACGCCAGCGTGTCATGGTGAGCCTGTCGAACCATGGCACGCGGTCCCTCTGCAACAAATGACTCCCTTCACTTCACCAAAGGGACCGCATGTCGCCCTTCGACACGGCTCAGGGTGACATGCTGGGTGCGTTTTGCCGTTGGCTAGCCCCTCATCTCCCCGTATCCTACAGAGGTGCTAAGAACTCTCCGTGTCTGGCTTCCAGAAGCTCTGATTATTGCTCTCACTCTTTTCTTTGCAGTGCGGGAGCTTTCGGTATTCCCAGCTCCCTGGGCTGATGAAGGACTCTTTATTATTGTGGCTAAGATGATGACATGGGGACAGGGGTATGCGCTTCCACTTCTCGACACAAACTGGCACTACCCATACTTCCTGAATGTCGGTCCTACTCTGATTGCTCCTGTTGCTCTCTCTCTTAAACTGTTTGGAGGATCCATTGCCGTTGCCAGGCTCCCGATGGTGATCTGGATTTGTGTATCAGTGCTTCTCACGTACATCTTCACTAAAAAACTTCTAGGTCGAACACATGCTCTGTATGCATCTGCTCTGCTCATCACTCTTTCTGCATTCGTGAACACAGGCAAACCTGTACTCGGTGAAATTCCTGCGTATGTATTTCTGATAGCTGGGTTCCTCACTCTGGAATATGCGAAGGGATGGAAGCGAACACTCTGGACAGGTCTCCTCTTCGGCCTCTGCTTCCTCACCAAAATAACCTTCGGATTGATCCTTCCTGCGTTAGGTTTGGCATGGTTATGGGCAGCTTGGAAACGGGACTGGAAAGAGGTTCAGTCACTCAGTCTGATTGGTATTCTCACGGTAATCGTCTATCTGCCGTGGCGCATTCTAGAGATGTCTAGCACTTTGGGGGGGAGCCTTGGTGCTGAATTAAAAAATTTCCTCCTTGGAAAAGGGGGTGACTCTACTTTTATGTATGTCCTCCGAGAGAACCGGGAGCTACTTCTGCGTCTTCCCTTTGTTGCATTTGGAATCATCCTGATTTTGGGATTAACGGGACTTTGGATGCATCGCAAGAAGATGACGCCGACAGTATGGATTCTCATATCTGCGCTCATTGCCCTCTTTATCCTCTACTTCCTCAACGGCTTTGGCTGGTATCGCCTTCTTCTCCCTGGTCATCTCCTCCTTCTGCCCTTTGTTCCTTTAGGTGCATGGTCGATCTTTGGAAAACGGACTGGGTCTATCATCCTGATTGCTATCATCGCAGTCCAAGCCTGGTGGCAATTGGATCATCGAGGTTCTGGGATTGGAACCACGGGTGATGAAGCGGCTGCTATCATCCAAGAGGAGTATGCAGATACAGACTTGGTGATTGAGCAGACCGAAATTTTTGCGCGGCTGCCTCAAAATCCCAAATGGCACTTCCTCATGCCGGGTCTTTCCTTCAGTATCCCCTCGGAGTTCGTCACACTCCATGATGAGTACTGCCAGATGCCTCTCCTCATCAAAGAATCCAAAGAGCGACTAGATGAATATGGCAACCGTGCCACAAGAATCGCAGGTAGTTACTTTGTTCTTCTCCCTCCCCACTGCACCCCATGAAACAGAAAGTGAAGCACCTCTATCACAAGGCTCGTCCTCATATTCCTCAGCTCATCCGCTATTTACTCAGCGGAGGGAGTGCTGCGTTTTTGGAGCTGAGTAGTTACCAGATCATGCTAGTATTAGATGTGAATTACGCTATCGCCGCTCCCATCAGTGGGGCGATCGGGCTTTTGAGCGCATTCGTTTTTCATAAGTACCTCGTCTTCCAAAAGAAGGAAAAGACCTTTGATCAGGCAATCCGCTACGCCATTCTGCAAACCTGGAACTTCCTTGCACAATGGGGACTGGTGGTTCTGTTTGTAGAAGTATTTCACGCAGATCCCACCATCGCAAAAATCCTGGGCATTGGTGCCACCGTGAGTTGGAATTTCTTCCTCTATAAGTTGTTCGTCTATGTATGAGGCCTCACCGATTTCGGCACAGATCCTCACATGGAATTCGGAAAGAACATTACGTGCTGCATTAGAGAGTGTTCGAGGATGCAAAGAAATTCTGATTATCGATGGTGGAAGTACCGATGACACTCTGCGCATCGCCAAATCTTTTAATGCTCGCATCATCCCACAGCGTACTGCCATCGATCAGGGCAAACCGCTGCTCGATTTTGCAGAGGCCCGCAACCAAGGCCTCCTCCACACGCAGCAACCCTGGATTTTATGTTTGGATAGCGATGAAAAATTATCCGAGGCACTCAAAAAAGAAGTGTTTGGCATTGCTCAGGCAGGTTCGGAACCTGCTGCGTACTATGTCCCTCGGCGCTACATCCTTCCCAATGGAAAAGTGATTACCCATGCATCCACATACCCCAACGAACGCATCTATTTCTTCCACCGTGACGCTGTAGAGAGGTGGGAAAAGCCCATTCACGAACGCATTAAAGCAAAGCCTCGGTACCCTATTCATCATCTGAAAGGATGGACGGAGGCACCCCTTGGAACACTGAACGATTACTGGAAAAAAAATAAAAGATATATGGAAATCGAACTCAAAAAATACCCTCGCACATGGGGGCGATGGTTTGGTCACCGCTTACCACGCGCCATCCGAGGACAGATAGTATCCGCAGTAAAACTCCTCTGGATCTGGCTGCTGCCCTGGCCTGGAAAGCGCCTTCCCCTCTCGCATGAATTCGCGAGGTGGAAGTATAGGTGGATGCTGGTGTGGAGGAGTTGTCCGTTGGTGAAGTAATTCCTTGGACCGCCTCCATCCCCGGCCCTTCTCCCATCCTCCTTCGCTAAAGCTACGGAGGACAAGCGGGGGAAGGGAGATTTTTAAAACAAAACACACACATTCCCTCCCCCGAGGGGGAGGGTTAGGGTGGGGGAATACGAGAAATACTCGCTCCAGGACCGCGGCCAGGAAAGGCCGCTCTCATGGTGCATATTTAGATGTGTCATTTAATCTTCCACAGTAACCACCCCTCCTCATTCCCCACCTCCTCCAAAGCCACTTTCAATCTCTTTAAATCCCACGCAGGCTGGCGTTTTTTATCCCATAGCACATACTGCACTCCAAACTTCTGCAGTGCGGCTTGTGGGTCTTTACTGAGGCGCGTGCACGCCTCTTGCACCATGGCTACTTCCCTCTCGCGCACACTGGGATCATTTTTAAAGGCGGAGTTCGCATCCGGATAAATGAGATGATGACGCTCGGCTATCTTCCACTCGGAGGGAGGCAAGGCTAACTGGGTCACGCAGTACCGTTCCGCAATCGCTTGATGAGAAAGAAGCACATTCTTGAGGTACAGATCGTACACAACATCGTGCTTGGTAAAGCCTGCGATGAACATGGAGGTATCGGGGTCTGTGAGAATGCGGCTGCGAGGAATCTGATCTAACACGGGCAACACATCTGCTAAGTGCTGCTCGCTAAACCGGGAAGGGAGGACTGTGAATTGATCAATAACATACCTGCCATCGTAAGCGAGGGCAGCCAGGTAGATGCACGCGGCACCCGCACTGAGCATCAACCACCTCTCTCGCACATGCCACACGAGAAGAATCATCCCCATCGCAGCCACGGCCATGGCAAAAAGATAATGCGACACAAAGTTGAATACTGTTCCGTGAATGACTTGCTGATGGATAAGAATGAAGCAGGTGACAACGGTGACGATAGCTGAGCGATGCTTCTGCAAAATGTCTGTTGTGCGCATTGCCATCAAAACTCCGATGACCATCAGAGCAAACAGGATGCTGTATGGCCACGATTCCGGCAGATGAGAGTAATAGATACCACTTCGGAAGACTGCCTCTGCAAAGAATGGATGACGACGGAGCGCCAGCAGTTCAAAAATAGCAGGGAGTCCACTGAACACAGCAATTCCTGCGTACGTCACAATCAATCGACCGCTTATCTTCTCAGTTTTCCGAGTGAAGAGCAGAGACAAAACAAGAATCGCAGCCCACGTCCACGCAAACGTCCACGCCCAAAAGTACACCCCAATCAAAATTCCAAGCAAAAAGCTTCCAGCAACCCCCATCGTGACAGACCTTTTTCCTAACCCTAACCCTCGTAAAAGCAAACATAATGTCAGCAATACAAGTGTGAAGCTAGCCCCCTGATGAATAGGACGATTGATGTTATAGAGCTCGATCAGAATGAATGCGAGCGCTCCAAAATACGATGGCAGTTCTCGAAATCCACTCAGCCGAAAGAACCAAAAGAGGAGAAGAAAAAGACCGACGATAACGATGGAATCCATAATCTGCAGCACGGTCATTGCCCGAAAACCGGTGAAACGAAAGGCAGTTCCTATCGCTCTCTCTAGTAAAGCTGACTGGGATCCCGGAAGATTACTCGCTCCAATAAATGCTTCGGCTGCCTGGTCTCCTCGCCCATTAAGCGCCTCCTCTACCCGCGCGATATACACCCCTTCATCGGAATTCAATTGGACGGGAAGACCTTTGGAAGCGGGACTGCGAAGATAGATCTGCTGAGGAATTTGAATGAGGATCGCCAAACCACATGCCGTCAGGCCAAGCAGAAGCCACCAACGTGTACGGGAAAGCATGGGACTCCATAATACTCCTCCTCACTTTGTCTTATTAATCGTATAATGAAAACATGCAAGACAACTGGCAAACAGCCTTGAAAAGTTTTTTAGGAGAATTGGAGAAAGAAGAAGGTTTTTTTGAACTGAAAAGTATGTGTGAATTTCTTCTGAAGCCATACGTACTCGACGAAGGAGAAAAACCTTACGTATGGAAAGGAAAAGAAGAGGTTGCGCAGTACATTTCAGATTATTTATCAGTATCTGAAGCAGATCTTCATTTCCACTCAAAATGGCAACATATAGGAAATATGAAAAGCGTAGCTGTTTTTGATAAACAACAGATTATAAAAATTAAAGAGCTTCTATCGCTACTCTCGTAAATAAATACATTCATTTGCTCTATACTCGTCACATACCCCGCCCCTACCACCAACTTCTGCCATACGCATTCAAGCGCTTCAGTATTGTAAGCGCTAGGCGCACGCTGCTGCCCACACTTGGGTACTATCTCTCACGTACACCACTTCCACAAAGCAACAAACCTGCGCTCTTCACCATGAACATTTTGCCGCCGATGATGACGGTGTGGTATCACTGCGCACGGAAGTATTTGGGAAATAGTGTAGACATCACTATTTTTGATTGTTCAGGAAAGTTAGACCCTGTAGAAGTGCCCGGTGCTCGCGTACAGAAATTTTTAAACCTGTATGCTGCCACAAAGTGCGACGAGTTCTTGTATCACATTGCACAGGAGAGACGTATTGGATGGATCTGCGATGATGATGTGTTCTTTGTAGGCGGTACTCCTCTCAAAATCTTAGAACGAGAGTTCCAGAATCCGAAGACTGCCAGTGTCAGCTTCCGTCCACGCATGTGGTGGCACTATGAGATGGATGGAAAACGCATCTGGCCCAGCGGAAGTTATTGCTTAGCTTTGAATAGAGAAATATTTGTAGAGAAAGAACACCTGAGCCTCGCTCCTCGAGATGGGAATCCTCATCCTGCCGATCGTGGGCGCCCACCAGGAAGATATGACACCTTCGATTATGCAAACGAGCAGCTGCTTAAAAAAGGCTACACCTGTAGCATACTTTCGGAAGCAGAACAGAAGGAATGCATCGCCGGTTTTAGCGGCATCAGCGGTGCCGTGATGCTTCTGAATTACTTTAAGAAGCCAGTGGATACTCTCGATTTCTTTGAGTCTCCCAAAAAAAAGCAGTGGAGCGGCAATGTCCTGTTTGGAACCCTCTGTGCCATGCTTGCCATCTGCACGATTCAAGAGTGCTTCAAGAAATTGAAAGGGACAACGTATCCATTACCGTCCCTGCCATCTCGTCTGGAGCTTGAAAAAATACGCCGAAATCATGAACAGTACCTGCGGTCCGATCAATCATTCATCTGGATAGAAGAAGCAACTGATGCGCTAAAAAGGGCGCTCTGATACTAAAAAATTGACATAATTTTATAATCAGCCAACAGTAGACACATGCGAACTATTAATGCCAATTACATTCTGCCCACCTTACTGCGGCCCCAGGTGAAGGCTCCACCTTCTGCTACCGAAGACAACACCAAAAAATTTCATGACCGTTTCAGTACGTATCTAGATACCGATGGCATTGGAGAAGCTGAGGAGGATCAATACGATCAAGGATCATCTGATACACCGTGAAAGAGTCACATACGTTCGTGGATATTCTTGCGTCTCAAACACTACTTCATCCCCTTCTGTAGGCCTCTGTGTAATTGCATACAGAGGACATTCTGCCTTTGTCCGAAGTTTAATATGTATATCTGAGCGGAAAATCTTTGTGTCTGCGTATGCTGTGAGATCGTAGATTCCGGGTGCTTCCACAGTGCTTCCCTTTGGAGCATTCGCATTAATGTAGTCGCGAGCTTTGCCCCAAGCATAAAAGCCTTCGGGAGTGAGACCCATATTTTTTGGGAGGAGGCCGACTGTGCGATCGAATACCGCATTACAGGCGCCATACGAATACAGACAGAGTGACACTCCTTGGATTCCAATGCCGATAACAAAAACGGATACCCAAGCGACTGTGAGATGCCTCCATCGATTCCAGAGATCCAAGAGTCCGAGCGATGCGAAGATGAGAAGAATGGGATAGCCGGGGAATGCAAAACGGAGGGCCTTCACCCACCACACCATTGCCATCACTTCTACGCACAAGAAAGCAAAGATGAGTAACGCATGTGTCTTCCCATATTTCCAGATGCCATACAGAGCAAACGGGAACAGAAATGGAAAAATATTATGAATGGGATTGCCGTAGTACACGATATTTTTCACAAGCTCCGTCATGCGGTTAGGAGCTTCTGCCTGAAGCTCACCAGTGTATTCACTGTACAGGGGATTCCCAAATAGGATCCAGCTGCGCAGAAGCCAAAGTGAAAAGAGAATCCCTGCAAGCGTCATACCACTCCAGAACCATGGCGAGCGCAGGTCACTCTGGCGTTTCCATGCCGTGTATCCGAGGAAAAAGAGAAAGACGGGGACGCCGTTATACCGAGTGAGACAAGCAAGTCCCAAACTGAGCCCCGCGAGGATGTACCATCGTTTATCATCAGTAGCCGTGACGTAAAAGAGGAGAAAAAAGAGGAAGAGCGCCGCAAATAAGAGATCAGCTGAGCCAAGAGTCGTCATAAGAACAAATCCTGGATGAATGAGAACTATCACAGTGGTGATAACAGCAGCGAGTGGTGATGTGAGGCGACGCGTGAGGGCAAAGATTGCGATGAGTACTGCAAATCCTGCCAAGAGCGTACTCAGTTTCATCCCCGCATTCATGCCAAAAAGAATAACGAGCGGATACGAAACCACCGCATGGAGCGGCAGATGCTTTGCATAGGCTGTTCCCAGTAAATCATATGCTCCCTGTTCCCATACGCTTCTCCCAAGGAAAGCATAAATGGACGTATCACTCACAACGGGATACTTCAGTCCGGGTATCCATAATAAAATGAGCATAAGGCAGCACCCAAGAAGAAACAGAAGATGGAATTGCCGCGACCGGAGCATGATTTCCATAGTTACAGTCTACTTTTTGGAACAAACCTCAAGGAAAAAAATACCCACATCCATCGGAACCAATCTTTCCAGTTAATTTTCTTCCCTTCCGCAAAAGACCGTGGATGGTACGACACAGGATACTCATGAATACGGACTCCCTTGCGCGCTAAATGGACTGTGAGTTCGGGATCAAAACGGAAATCGTTCTCTTTTAAACGCAGAGTTTTTAAAATATCTCCCCGCACCATTTTGTAGCATGTGGGCTGATCAGTGAGGCCTGTGAAATAGAGAATATTGCACACTGCCGTAAGGAGCGAGCCCCCCACAAAAGAGGAAAAATGGTAATACTGCTTCTGTTTCTTAAGCCTCCTTGATCCAAACACCGATTCATACTTATTCTTCTCCGCAAATTCTAACAATTCTGGAATCTCTTCCGGGCTATATTCCAAATCCGCATCCTGGACAATCACATATTTGCCTTTGGCATGCTCATATCCCATCCGCACAGCCGACCCCTTTCCCCCATTGGGTTTACTGAGCACTTGATCCTGAGGCCGCGCCTTTTGCTGCAGAATCTCCAATGATCGATCCTTCGATCCATCATTCACATAAATAATCTCACTAAAAGCTCCACAAGAAGCCACCATACGATCCATAATCGTTGGAAGTGTGCGCTCCTCGTTGTATACAGGCACGACGATAGTAAGACGGGGTGAATCCATTGGAGGTAGAGTACAGATGAGAAGGCTTAAGGGGAAATTTCAAACGGTAAGCACAACCCTCGCAAAAGGCTCCCCCTCCCGACGGGAGGGGGAAGAGAACGTGGTGAAAACTAAACTGCTGCCTTTCGACAAATGAAAGGGACATGCTTTGGTTTATGAAATTATTTCATTTCGCCATTTCTTTCACCAACCTCTCGACCAATTTCGGCAAACTATGATTTTCCACAACTCTCTTCCGGAGCTCCTCCCTCAAAGCCTGCCTCTGGCTTACCGGAAGTGCCAACAGATGTTTTACGGTTTCTGACATTTTTTGGGGGCTTGTTCTACACATACTCGGCAGCACACTCGCTGCTGATTCTGCGGAGGAAACCACCAAACAGCCACACGCCATTGCTTCGAGTAGAGCTTTATCGAGGCTCGTCTCGCTCGCATGAATAAACATCTCGGCTTTTTGGAGAATTTTGATCACTTCATCTTGGCTGTATTCACGGATAAAGACACGGTCCGCGAGATTTTCTTTGCTTATGATGTGATGTAATGATTCCAGAAGCTTTTTATCATCAGGCGTGCGTGTGTGGCCTACGAATGTGAGATGAAAAGATGGAGGAAGATGCTGCAGGCAGCCAAGTAATACTTCCGGGTGCTTGGCAGCTGTGATGCGCCCCACAGCAATGAGTGATCCTTTTTCTCTAGCCCCAATTCCCAGGAAGAACTGACTAGTATCAATTCCGTGGCCCGTAATGACACTTTTTGATGTGGCCACTGGCATGCCATGCGTAGATGCGCTGAACACTTTCCGTACAAAGCGGAGAGCAATGCGTAGTGGCCACCGATCCCCGCGTGCTTCGTACCACAAATACACGCGCTTTCTCAGTAAAAACCACGCTGGGAAACCGAGCACAACCCAAATGGGCGTCATGTGCACGAATACATGATCGTAGGAACCTCGATGATGAAGACAAAGCCTCCAGAATCGCAAAATTTGTGCAAACCTGCTGTTCCCTTCTTCTTTTTTAAGCGATGCAACCGTGATTTGCGCTTCAAAATTGTATTCTCCCGTGGATTGCCCAATCACAATTACCCGATCACACTGTTCGCCAAATTCTTCGATCCATCTATGAAAGAATCCTAGGATCGGATCCTTTTTATCCACCGTTTGAGTAACTATAAGAAGACGCATACACAATATTAGCGGCAAGCGGACTTGAGAAAATCAGCATAATCTTTTATCAGTTTCTTTCTTTCAAATTTCTGTGTGATCTTTGTGGCTTCCTCACCCATTCTCTTTAGTGAATCAGGATCATGCAGAATTTTCTGTGCCTTGAGGGCAATATCTTTAGGTTCCCCAGAAGTAAATACTCCATTTATATCTTCTTTGATGACATCAGGCATTACTCCTACAGGAGTAGCAATAACAGGAAGACCACACGCCATTGATTCAAGAGCAGATCTGGGTCCACCCTCACTCCTTGAATTCATAATACATAATTTGGCCGATTGTATGGCATGCACAACATCTACTTGCTCCTGCAGCCATCCCACAAAATCGATACGGTCGCACAATCCTAATTTTTTTGCCTTCTCTTCGGCAGCCTGTCGCAATGGCCCATCGCCTATCACAAGCAATCTCGCTGAAGAGATCAAACTCAATGCATCAATCACTTCCATTAGACCTTTATTTACAACAAGGCGAGCGCAAAAAACCAGATCATATTTTTTTGATATACGCAAATCCGGACGCAGTATTTCTGCATCCAAATAGAATGAAGGAGCTATTTTTAGCTTCGGCGACGCCGGAGACCATGATAGCAATACCCTCTTTGTGCTTCCATTGACTACTCTTACTGCCGTGTGATTTTGTATCGCCCATGGAAAATATATACGAGAAAGAATGTATCCAATGTATTCGGTAAATGAAGATGGCTTTGGATATCCTACAATATGATGAATTTCTAGCACGCTTGGCACTCCTGTTTTGCGCGAAAGTTGCCAAGCACCAATTCCATTATAAAACGGTGGGTATTCATGCACCGTCATCACACTATGATGATATTTCGAAATGAGTTCTCTCCCCTTCTTCATAATCCAAAAAGGCTGATACCAAAGTCCGTGCGAAGATGGATGAAAGAAAACATTCCCAAAAAGCTTATCGCTCACCGCTAACCGCTCACCGCTCCACGGACAAATCACATCAATCCTTTCCCAGTGCTTACATAACTCCTCCAGCGTATACCAGAAAGCTCCTTTCTTCCCTAAGAGGATCGAGCGATCACCTGAGATCATCAGTAGATTCATACGATGTCGGGATTTCGAAGCAGAGAATGAAACAGTGCTAGGTGCTCCTCCGCAACAGCGCTCCACGTGCGTATAGCTATAGGTTTTTGTGCTTCTATAGCCGCCTCTTCGTACCGCTGATCTATATCAATAACAGCTCGTACAATGTCATCAGACTTTTTGAGATTACAGATAATCATTCCATCGCGCATTGCTTCGCTCAGTCCGTTCTCGGACGTGAGTAGCACTGGCAATCCTGCAGCGCGTGCTTCCAGGGCTGTATGAGGGCTGATTTCCGTAAGTGATGGAAGTACCAATACATCATGCTCACGGAACAATTGTGCTTTCTGCTCTCCGTGCATAGATGGCAGAAATTTTACTCGGCCATGCAGACCCAGCTTTTGAGCAAGTGCCGATGCTTTTGCGGTCATTGGCCCACCACCCACGAGAGTCAGCTCTGAATGGGGGAGCAATTCCACGGCAGCAAGAAGGCTGGGTAAATTCTTAAACCTCACAAATCTCCCTAAAAAGAGAAGACGAAGTGGCGTGTGCCGTACATGTGGAACTCGTTCCGATTCCAATAAAGCATTTTCAATCACTGAATGCTTCGGCAGGTTTCTGTATGCTCTCCTGTAAATCATTTCTTGAAATGATGTGGAGAATACAATGTGATCAAATTGCCTGAGAATGCGAGCAAGAAGTGGCGTGAAGAAACAATATCGTTTGTAGAATTCTCTCAGCCCCCTACGCCCGCCCATATCTGTGTATCGTTCCCACAAAAAATCGCCGCCTAGGCGCAAAATCTTGAGCGGATTTTTTACTCTGGCCATCCAGAGCGGAATACCGCAACTCACGGCTGAGAAGGCATAGATGATATGTGCAGTTTCTGCTTCTTTTTTTAAAACCTTTGCGTATCTCCACCATCGAAGAATCGGTCCGCCTGTGCGCGCAACGCGTATTACTTTCCAGGGCATTTCGGTATCTGTTGGGTACTCTTTTCCGTACGCCACTACTGTAACGGTCCATCCTCTCTCCGTTAATTCCTTCGCCAAATACGCAGTGTATGTTGCAGGCCCTCCGATTTCCGGAGGATAAATACCGGTGGCCAGGACGAGGTGGGGGGTAGTTGACAGATTTATTAATTAGGGACAGAGAATTATACCACTTCCTCATGTAAAAATGTGAAGTTATCTATTCTCTCCGCATTAAATCATCGAAATAATTGAGTTTGCTAGTAATTCGAGTTAGCATGAAATGCTTTTTATACTCCATTTATTCCTCTTTTGACGTATGTCTACCCACAATGAAAATTTGCGCTGGCGTTATGCCACCAAAAAATTCGATGCATCTAAAAAATTATCGGATGAGCAGCTGAAAACTTTGATGGAAGCAACCCAGCTATCTGCTTCTTCCTTTGGTTTACAACCCTATCGCATAGTGATGGTGGAAAATCCTGCTACACGTGCAAAAATCCGCGAGCACGCATGGGGGCAAGCACAAGTCACCGATGCTTCTCACCTCTTTGTATTCTGCCCTTTACGCTCTATTGATGAAGCGTATGTCACACAGTATATCAATTTGATCGCAAAAACGCGCGGTATACCTGCAGAAAATTTGAAAGGATTTCACGATATGATGATGGGAACAGTGCATGCGAGGAATCCTGAGCAGTTAGCAGCATGGTTAAAGTGCCAGGCGTACATTGCTGTTGGATTCATGCTTTCTGCCGCGGCAGAAAATCATATTGATGCCTGCCCTATGGAAGGATTCGATCCGGCGCACGTGGATATCGATCTGGATTTGGCCAAAGATAATCTAACGTCTGCAGTGATTGTTGCCGTTGGTTTCCGGAGCCACGATGACGAATCTGCATCGTACAAGAAAGTGCGCTTTCCAGCCGAAGAGCTTTTTATTCAAAAGTAAGAATTACGCACGCAGCGTGCCACTGGGAATTTATCAACAGTGGCGCGCTGTTTTTTTGTACCAATCGATTGTTTTTTGAAGCCCTTCCTCAAACGGAACTTTTGGTTTCCAACCAAGCTTCCGAGTAGACGATGAATCGAGTGCATATCGCCA
The DNA here is from genome assembly GCA_964548055.1 of uncultured Candidatus Peribacteria bacterium. Lineage (GTDB taxonomy): Bacteria > Patescibacteriota > Gracilibacteria > Peribacterales > Peribacteraceae > CAZJPS01. Next base: position 9,092 of record CAZJPS010000009.1, on the reverse strand, counting down.
ATCATGTCCTGGGCGATCTTTTACAAAAGTGATGAGGCTTTGTGGCTTTCCAAGCAAATCGATAATCGCTCCCGCCACTTGCACATTCTCGCGCTCGTCATCGGCGGAAATAGTGAAGATCTGGCCATCCACGTCTTCTGCATGCAGTACCGCCTCCACGCCATCGCAGTGATCGGTCACGTAGAGCCAATCACGCTTATTCTTCCCTTCTCCATACAAGGGCACCGCCTCATTTTTGAGAGCTGTGCGAATCACGGTTGGGATGAATTTTTCCTGGGCTTGGTGGGGACCATAGTTATTTGTGCAACGCGTAATGCGTACTCGAATCCCAAATGTGCGCCTGGCTGCCATGAGCAGAAGATCACCCGATGCTTTGGTAGCAGCATAGGGCGAGCTAGGGCGAAGAGCATCTTCGGGCGTGCGAGGGCGCTCGCCATCCTTTAGATCTCCGTACACCTCATCGGTAGAAATATGAAGCAGAAGAACACTCGGATTTGCACGGCAGACCTCAATAAGGCTCTGCATCCCCAGTACATTTGTATGCATAAACGGAATTGCATTCTGGATACTTCTATCCACATGTGTTTCTGCTGCAAAGTTTACGATGGCATCAATGGCATAACGCTGAATGATCGTAGAAAGTAGCACTACATCTGCAATATCACCTTCTATAAACCGAATCCGATTAATAACAGGATCTAGGTACGCCTTGTTCGCCGCGTAGGTGAGCTTATCTAAAACCACGATCGTATCATCGGGGTAGTGTTCCCGGTGCCTGAGCACAAAGTGAGAACCAATGAAGCCAGCGCCGCCTGTGACAAGAACGTTCATGAGGGAAGGATAGCGGAAATACAGAGAATAGGAGAACAGGAAGCTTTAAAAAAGGAAGGTTCAACTCTCAAGAAAGGTCAAAATTTCAATAGTAAAGCTTATTCTTTACGTATGTACTGTTTTCTTGAAATTTGAAAGTTATCATTTGATTTTTCCGCTAGTGCATACCAATCTCTTCCGCTCTATACTAACCTTATGAAAGGAGTATTAATCTGCGGTGGCACAGGTTCTCGGCTCCGTCCCCTCACGGAGATCACTAATAAGAGCTTGCTTCCTGTGTACGATAAACCCCTCGTGCTTTATCCCCTGCAAGTCCTTTTGAATGCGGGACTCAAAGATATTGCCGTGGTGACCGGTGCCGAACACATGGATCAGATGGCAGCGTTCCTTGGTTCAGGCTCGCGATTTGGGTGCAGCTTCGCTTTTAAAGTACAGGATAAACCAGGTGGAATAGCGCAGGCGCTGAGCCTTGCCGAAGAATTTGTAGACGGCGATAGTGTGTGTGCGATTTTGGGAGATAATGTGTACTTTGATGATGTATCGCCTGTTATCACATCCTTTAAGAGCGGCGCTCATTTGTTCTTAAAAGAAGTAAGTGATCCTGAAAGGTTCGGCGTAGCCGAAGTTGAAAGTGAAAAAAAACTTTCAACTCTCAACTCTCAACTTTCCACTATCCGTGTTCTTTCCTTAGAAGAGAAACCATCAAAACCTAAGAGCAATTTGGCAGCAACGGGTTTATACCTCTACGACACACATTGTTTCGAGATGATTCAATCTTTAAAGCCCTCAGAACGTGGCGAACTAGAAATTACCGATCTCAGTAAGGCATATCTATCAAAAGGAAACCTGACTGCGACTGTTCTTCAAGATGATTGGATTGATGCAGGGACATTTGAGAGTTTGTTTAGGGCTGCGGAGCTTGTGAGGGAGCGGAGAGTTCAAAACTAAAGTGCACACGGTGTCATGGTGAAACGCTTCAGTATATGAGCTTTTCATACACCTCCCCATATCTCTCTGCGATCCCCACCCAATCATACGCAGCTGCGTTTTTCATGGCGGATCTAGCCAAAGTTTCTCGCAGAGTTTGATCATCCACGAAGCGCTGCAGCCTTTCTGCGGCAGCGGCAGGATCGTTGGGGGCAATCAGCAGACCTGTATCTTCATGACGGATAACATCGGGAATGCCTCCCACGTTCGTAGCCAAGACCGCACATCCTGCTGCCTGGGCTTCTATAAATACATTTCCCAGCGCTTCACTGCGCGAGAGCCCGCAGAAAATCTCTGCTGCTGCGAATTCTTTGTATAACTCGGGGGCAGACACATATCCACAGAACGTCACACGGTTTGAGATTCCCAATTCCTGACTCAGTTTCTCTAAAGAAGCTCTTTCAGATCCATCCCCCACAACTCGCAGCTGTATATCTTTCTCTCCCGCCTTCATTCCAATCGATTTTCGCTTTGATTGAGTGGACACTAATTCGGCAAATGCTCGCAGCAGCGTATCCACACCTTTCATAGGCTCTAATCTTCCTACATACAATATTCGACCGGGAACTTTGGGTGTTTCTATGCACGTTTCTCGAATCTGTTCATAGTGAATACCATTGGGAATGAGAATGGCATCACCTCTTCCAAGCTGTTTTGCGCGTTCCATCAGAACAGAACTGATAACCGTAACAACATGTGCACTGAGGTGCATGGCAATGAGAAAATAGGAGGTGTTGGTGCTCTGGCAGGTAAGTATTCTCTTCGGCTTTGGAACAATCACTTTGCTACATACCAATGCCAATCCTGCGAATGATTCCAACACTGCATGAATGATATCAGGCTGAAGCTTTTTTGCTGCGAAAGGTGCAAGGAATGGGAAGAGCCATTTATCCAATGGCAATCCAAGACCCACACGAATCACAGAAACGCCCTGCAATGTGTCACGCGCAGGCAAACTTCTACGCAACCTGGCTGTGATGATGGTGATGTCGTAGCGATCTTTGAGATGAATAGCCACTTCCTCCGCGCACGCCTCTGCCCCACTGCGATACGGAGTGAGAAATGCCGAAAGGATCACAATTTTTGGTTTCATAGAAGTTCTTCAAATAAAATTTTGTACTGCTTCCCTACCACTTCCCAGCTGAATACTTGTTCAATTCTCTTTCTGGCTGCTTCTCCCATCGATCGCCGCTTAGAAGGATCATCTAGAAGACGTTTTAGATGTGCTTCCAGCGCTTCCCTATCTCCTGCTGGAAATAAGAAGCCAGATATACCATTCTGAACCAGGTAACGGTTACCGCCTACGTCCGATGCAATACACGCACACCCACTCGCCATCGCTTCCATCAATGCATTACTGAGCCCTTCGCTGTAGCTCGGCAACACAAAGATATCTGTTTCGGAAAGAATTGCAGCAATATCATCCCTCAAGCCTGGAAATGCCACTTCTCTTTCGTATTGAGACACGAGTGGATGCTTATCTTTGTACCAACCCACTACTTGGATCTTTAATTGAGGATAGGATTTTTTTACGGCGACGGCGGCGGCGAGGAAATCGTCCACGCCTTTAACGGATTCTAAGCGACCTATATAGGTGACGTTTGTTGGTTTATTCGTTTCTTGTTTTTCGTTTGATGATCCTTGAGGGAATGCAGAAGCATCGATTCCCGTAGGAATAACCTGAGTCTTCTTCCAAATCCCAAGTCTTTTTAAAAGATTCTCTGGCTGCGGATGGAAGGTGACGATGCGATTGGCGCACAGCAGAACAAGCCACCCCATGGTCCACGCACCAATGCCCATAATGATCTTGGGGATTCTTCCGCGTGGCCACCAGGTCATCCCTACAAGGGCGTCTGTAAGAAGGAGAATTCGATGTCCTGTGAGGCGAAGTGGAATGAGTGCGAAGGATGTCCAAAAGAGAACTTTATTCACCACAACGATATCTGGCTTTTCTTGGTTGATGACACGCCGTGCATACCCTGCAAATCCAAAGGCGATGCCAAAATTTAGTGGATCAGGCAAAAAAATATCTTTGCGGCGATGAATAGTGAGGGTGTCTGATACTTTTTCTACGCCCGTCTCCGATCCCATACATACCACCGTGACGCTGTAACCAAGCCTCTGCCACAGTTCTGCGAGTTTTACAGAGCTCACCATCCAACGGTGCTCTTCGCGCCAGTAGGGGGAGATGAGGAGGATGTGTGGCATAAGAAGGACAAGCTTAGCCTATTTTAGGGCTAAGGATTAGGGATGAGGGCCTAGGATTCTGAAAGAAGCCACAGAATACAAATATATCATTTCCCAGTCCCTAGCCCCTAATCCCTAGCCCCTCGTTTCGACTCAAGTTCCGCATCTTTAAGGGCCAGCATACGCACAATCCGCGCATACCGTTGTTCTAGTTCTTCTAAGCGAATAATGAGATAGAAGACAATAAAGAAGAGGAGCCCGAGAAACGTAATGGTTGCTGCATTCTCCTGATTTTGTATACCTGTGAGCGCCGAGAGATAACTGAGGAAATTTGGAAAAAGCGCAATAACCGAAATTGCCCCCCAAAATAACGTCCACAAAAGTGCCTCCCAAATTGTTTTTTTGCCACGGAACACTAAATTCCACGCATACAGAATCGCAATAGCAGATGCGAGGGGCACGATGATTTGGTAGGGGGTTAAGTGCATGGCACGCGGAATGATTGTACTCCAGTATTGCTGGTTTAGAGAAGCGACCAGCGTGTAGCACTAAGCGGTTAGCTTCTTTGTAAAAGCTACTCGCTAGCCGCTTGTCGCTTACCGCCTCTCAGATTACTTTCAGCGAAGAAAAGATCTCAAAAGAATCTTCAACGCCGTCTTTACTCCCATCGCAAACGATTGTCCTTTCGCAAGCGTGTACTCCGAGTACATCACTTTCACGGGCACCTGAGCAACTCTCCACCGGTGTTGCACACTTTCTCTTACAATTTCGGTGCAGAATTCAAACCCTCGCATGCGCAGATCAATATCTTTCAAAGCTTTTGATCCGAATGCCTTAAATCCGCACTGGCTATCGGATACCCATTTCCCTGTTGCGACAAAGGTGACCAGGTTGCCTGCCGCATTGAAGAGACGACGGATAAAAGGAATGCGATTGCGCTGCCCGAATCTATTCGCGAACACGATATCGGCTTTCTCCTGCTTGAGTGGCTCGAGTAGAGCTGGAATATCATGCGCATCATGCTGTTCATCGGCATCGAGGGTGACCACAATTGTTGCACCCATCGCTTTTGCAGCTTCGATACCTGTCATGGTGGCAGCACCCGGCCCGGCATTTTCAAAATGTTTCACAACAAACGCTCCCGCTTTCTCCGCTACCTTCCCGGTACCATCAAGGGATCCATCATCCACCACAATCACCTTCACTGCATACTTCCGCGCATCCTCCACGACGCGCGCAATACGGGTTGCCTCGTTATATGCAGGGATAACAGCGATAATCATAGGCAGAGAATAGCTTACGGAAGAATCATAAATGCCACTCCCGCAGTATTATCATTTATCAGTACCTGCACTACTCCAGGATTAGCATTCACAAAATCTGTGAAGAGCTTCACCTTCTTATGCAAAGATCCATTGGGATCTTGCTCGATCGTATCCGTATTCGTATCAAAGATGATGCTGTTAAATCCAAGCGCCTTCAATCTGCGTATGAGCAGATCAGGATTGCGTTCCTGGAACAAGCAATTGAAAACATCCAGTTGATGATCGCTGATGCCGATAATTTCAAGATTTTTTGGAATGAAGTACGGGATAAACGTTCCAATGCGATACATGTACGGACGATCGGGATACTGCCTTGCACGATCAACCACCACATCACGAATATCGTTGTAGTGAGGAATGGTAATTTCTTCCAGGACATCTGCAGATATTTTGCCAAAAGAGTATTCCAAAATATTGCGCTGGCTTTCAAACTGCCATATGCGCATACCAAATGCGATGAGAATGGATAGAAACATGAGTATGGCCGAAGCAATTCTGCCTGGCTTATCCGGTGCACGTGCCACCATTACTTCCAATCCGAGTGCGAGCCCCAAAAACACACCAATTCCGTACCATGGAATGCCGTTTGCCAGGAACATCCATTGCAACAAGATAAAAAACGTAGAGGCAAAGAGCCAACGTAACCACCTGTATTGGCGCTTCCAAAATGCGGGGAGCAGCAACAGAAGCGGAAAGAGTAGTAATGCCGGAAGGGTAGTAACGTAGTAACCCACGGCGTCTATATTCATCACACTCCTCCACGGAAGTGTGAAGTAGTGGCTCCACCCCTTGCTGAATCCCCAATATCGATCTAATTCTTCTTTTGCTCCTGTGGGCTTGCAGGTTGGATCCTCTTTATTAATCTTTAAATCTGGTGGCAGAGTGCGCACTTGCTTTGGAGCATTAGGATTGTACGGTTCATGAATAAGCATCTGTGGCGACAGAGTGTTTGGTGCTCCCAGTTCTAGGCGCGGAATATATGTGTTATTTAAAATATTATTGTGTTCAATCCATGGAAACGTGACCATTGCGAATCCAGTAATAAAGGAGACGACAAGGAGGAGAGACGACATCACTCGCTTTCTTGCAAAGTAGAAAGCAACTGCCACACCCACTCCACCCAATAGTATTCCGCCTAAGAAGAAATATGTTGTTATTGCCTCACCAGGAGCCTGCCCACCTACGCGTGCCATGATATCGGCTATATTGAACCCGCCCTGCCATGTAAACAGCATAAATGCGAGCACGACTGCACCAAAGAATGCAGACCAATGGAAGAGTGCACCCATGAGGATGGCCATCAGAGCCATCGTCACCATGATGCCCGTGGATTTTGTGGCGAAGGCGATGCCAGAAGCAGCACCCGCGAGAATAAGAAGCTTCCACGCAGGCGGAAAAGCCGACGAAGGGGTGAGGGAGGAGCCTTCTTCCGATTGTACTTCTTCTGTGGACGCTGTTTCCTCTGGAAACAGCGCCAAAAAAACACACAACGTAGAAATAGCTCCATAAAAGAAGACCGCATTATCAATCTTCATGTCCGCAAACGAAAAGTGTCCAACGAGCGGCAACGAATAATACAGAGTGGAAGACACGAATCCCGCTCTTTTCCCCAGAAAAATTTTTGCAAAACCCATCACCCCAAAAATTGCCAATAAACCTGCTGCCCAATTCACCATCATTGATGCCGTCGCACCAAAAATACTATCGTACCCAAAGAGGAGGAACCCGAGCGATGTGAGATACCCCCACTCAAACGGCGCCATGGAATGAATGAAATGACCGTAACTTACAAGTAAGCGCGGACGGTTAAGGTAACTACCTAAATCATCCCAGCCGATGGGAAATGGCCTCACGACTGTGAGGAAATTAAGTGCAATGTAACTAAGAAGGAACCACCCCAATAGCACAAGAGGGTCGTACCAATTGTATTCCGCTTCCCACTCGTGAAAGAAAAATTTCTTCGCCCAGTAGATAACCTGCTGATATGCAATGGCAGGAAGCGCAAGTGCCAGTGCCCATCCGAGTGTTTGGGTATACACGCCAATCACCGCCGCGCTCCACAGCACAATAATCCATACAATCGAACCAACCGTCACGCTCAACAGTGCCTCTAGGATCACTCTCCTAATGTGTATACCGAGAAGAGATAAAACAAATTGGCCGATGACGAGGAATTCAAACAGGAGGAGAGCTACAAACAGAACCTGCGGCACAACGCGCGTGACAAACGATGCCTGAACGCACCATGTACGAAGGTTGTACACCTGAGCTCCCCCTTGTGCTTCACCTTTGTATGCCAAACATCCGCGTTGGAGGAGTTTCTGATAGTCAGCCTGTAACGCCAGTAATCCCTGCTCGCTTACACTGTATGTTTCCTTCGTTGGCTGCACGTATGTACGCACTGCCTGACCATTTTGGGAACTAAAGCTGAGTACGGAGAACATCAGCCACATGCACATCATTCCAAGAAGGAATACTTTCCAGGGCTTCCATGTAATACGAAGTTTCCAATCCCCCATCTGCAGGTACTGATACCCAACATAGCCCCCATACAGTAAAAGGCTTATAACTGCGTACCACAAAAACGGAGCTGCACGGCCAAATGTATGAAGCAAGAAAGGAAAGAACGCCATACTCCCCCGGCATACGTAGCCACTGATGGATGTAACATCTTGTCCTCCGCATGCTCCGGTAACTGCTTGTTCTCCCGCATCCGTTAATAAAACAGCATCGTGAATAGGAATACCGATGTATACAAGAAAGGTATAGATCCCCCACAAAAGGAGAGTAACGAAGAAAGTGATACTGAGAAAACGGATAGTCTTTGCTTGCATCGATGCGGAGTGTAGCGGGTAATAGCGATCATTGTCATATTGCTAAATTACTAAATTGTTTGCATGGCAAGAATTACATTGGATACGCATCCAAAATCAAGAATTGGAGTTGTATATTTAACAATAAAATAATTCATACATTATTCAAGCACCTGGTACAATGTCCTCCCATATGCTTGATACTTCCGCTATCCGTAGGCAATTCCCAATTCTGTCTCGGGAAGTACAGGGCCATCCTTTGGTTTATGTAGATTCCGCAGCTACTGCTCAAAAACCACAAACAGTGCTGGATGCGATGACTGAGTTTTATAAAGCACACAACGCCAATGCTCATCGCGGCATGCATGTACTGAGTGAAGAAGCCACCAACGCCTACGAAGGAGCACGAAAGACTGTTCAGATATTCATAGGCGCACGCAGGCCTGAAGAGATTGTCTTTACTAAAAGTGCGACAGAAAGCATCAATTTGGTGGCCCGCTCGTGGGGTGATGCAAATCTCAAAAAAGGCGACAGCATTGTACTTACGAAACTGGAACACCACAGCAATATCATTCCGTGGATGCAGCTGTGCAAAAGAACAGGAGCAGTGATTCGCTGGATGGATATAGATGACACTGGAAATTTGAAGCTAGAGACGCTGCAAGATTTCTTGAAAGATGGAACAGTAAAGATGGTCGCAGTCACAGCACAAAGTAACGTACTCGGTGTTCGTCCCGATCTAAAAAAAATCATCCAAATGACACATGATGCAGGAGCACTCATACTCGTGGACGCTGCTCAGGCAGTTGCTCATCACAAAACAGACGTGCTCGCACTTGGCTGCGACTTCCTCGCATTCTCTGCTCACAAACTCTACGGTCCTACTGGTATCGGCGTACTATACGGACGCCTGGAACTCCTCCAAAAAATGGAACCAATGCTGGGAGGA